>CAZSSY010000022.1:0-39202 GCA_964609565.1 uncultured Natronomonas sp. | reverse complement strand
CGATGGATCGAGCCAGATCCCAATCGGGACGGCCGGCTGTACGTCGGGATCGAAGCCGGAGCACTGGTCCGAACGGATGACGGTGGGAAAACATGGCAGGATCGACCCAATGGTGCCCGGCGAGATAATCACCACCTTGCCACACATCGCCTCGCACCAGACCGGGTGTACGCTGCAGCTGGTGATGGGTATGCCGAATCAGATGATGGTGGCGATTCGTGGCAATATCCACAGAAGGGACTTGACCATACCTACTGTTGGAACGTAGCGATCGCGCCTGATGATCCCGATGCCATGGTGCTCGCCAGTGCCAGCGGTGCCGGCGCAGCCCATTCACCACCTGATGCCACATCGTATATCTATCGGCGAACGGCCGATGGCTGGGAACAGAGTATGGATGGATTGCCTGGGCCTGACGGTATGGCGCGAGCGGTCCTCGCGGTCGCCGGCGACGGGAGGACAGCACGAGGCCGCCACCAGGAGACAAGTAACTCTGCCGGAGTCTTCTATGCGTTGACAAACCATGGCGTCTATCAGTCCAGCGATGGCGGCCGATCATGGACCGCACTGGATACCGGGTTTGCCTGGAATGATCGGTTCGTCTCGCAAACTCCGCGTGGCCTCGTGGTTGTTTAACCGCGGTATGCCTCGTATCGGCGGGAGTCAGAGAATATATCCCTTCTGCCACTCCTCGTTGTGGGTATGTACGATGTCGTCGTCGTGGGAGCCGGACCTGCAGGGTCGCGGTTTGCGCGTCAAGCGGCTGCAGCGGGGGACGACGTCATTGTGCTGGAAGCGGGGGAAATAGGGAAGCCACTTGCGTGCTCGGGCCATGTCAGCCTCGATATCTGGAAGTATGTGCCGGACGATGCGCGCGACCGATTATTCCAAAATGCTATCCGCGGCGCTCGCTTCCATCTCAGTGAGCCTGACGGTGAACCGCCGCGTCGCTCTACCCCGAGTGAATCACGAGTTGAATGGGATGGCGAGAGGACTGATGGCTATGTGTTTTACAAGCAGGAGCCGGTCTCAAATGCCATCGATCGGGTGGGTCTGGATAAAACGCTCGCTCGGGCCGCAAGAGAACGCGGGGCGGAAGTCCGCGATGGGTATACCGTTACCAGCGTGAACGAATACGCTGGAGGGGTTGAGGTGACTGCCCGGGGGCCAGACGGGTTTGAACAGTTCGATGGGGCGTTGGTGTGTGGCGCGGATGGCCCACGGTCGAAAGTTCGTGACGAAGTCGGGCTTCCGGAGCCGGACGAATTTCTCCATGGAATCCTCGGGTTTGCCGGGACAACCGATCACCAAGAGTTTGTGGATGTCCACCTGACTGTCCCCCGGTTTTTCGCGTGGCGTATCCCGCGTGGTGAGGCAGGCGTTGAATATGGCCTGGCCGTCGCGCCAGGCGATGACGCGTCTGGTCGGTTCGACCGGTTCCTTGAGATGTATGATGTCGACGTGGAGCGACGCTGTTCAGGCGTTATTCCAATTGGCCCACCAACTCAGACAGTGGGGAAGCGAAGTTTCCTTATTGGGGATGCCGCTGGTCAAACGAAACCATTCACTGGCGGTGGTATCCTGTATGGTATGCGGGCGGCGGACATTGCGGCCAACACCATCGACCCCACTCAACCGGCAACACTCGACTGCTATGAACGTCGGTGGCGGAACGAATTGGGTCGCGAGCAAGCAGTGGGCAAGCTCGTCCGTGCGGGATATTCACTCCCCAAACCGCTCCAGCGGACTGGAATGCGGGTGTTTGACGGCGAGATCGCCGTCCATATGGATCGACCAACGTCGTTGTTCTCCAGAGCCCAATTGCGGGCGATGTTATCGTGGCACTGAAACGCCGGTAGTGCCTGTGAAATGGTATGGGGCAGTCGTCGACAGAGCACTATCGGGTGCTGCCGGGACGGACGGACGATGAACGGTTATTGCTCGACGTGGAGTCAGCTGATCCTGTCTATATCGCTCGAACAGACCTCCCCGGCATCGATGTTGGTAATCGAGTGTTGGCAGAGGTCACGTTCTCTGAGACAACCCCGATCATCGAGACGGTGACTGTCGTCACGCAGACGGAGTTCCGTTTTGTTCGGACGACGGAACCGATCTTCGAGGCTGCCAAGACATGTTTCGAGTCGGCTCGCGCCTCCGGTGAAGCAATGAACGCCCGGGTCACACACGGGACGGACGGTAACCCGAATGGCGTCGTTTACACATTCGCCGAACAACCGGGGAGCCGTGATCTATTCGCGGAGTTCCGCGATGGCGAAACGCCGTTAGAGCCGCTTGTCGGACGAACGGTAGAGTCCGAAGTGATTGATCCACCGGTCTCAGTATGGGTGATTGACCCGACAGATCCCTTTATCGTCGTGTACATCGTGTTTCAACCGGACGGGATTCTTGCAGACACCCTCCAGGAAACGTATCAGTGATATCGGACAATCGCAGAAATACCCCGCTAGCCTCGTGCCCATCCGTCCGTTGATGGTCTGGAAGCGATACGGCTATCGGAATAGCGGTCAAACAACCCAGTATGAACAAGCCATCACTGGCTGTCTTCGCCCGTGACACCATCGTTGCAACCAGCACTATAGTTGGCCTGTACGTGGTGGCAGGGCGTGTCCCACTCCAGCCTCTACAAATCCCCGGCTACCTCCTAATTGTTGGCTTCGATATCTTGGAAATCCTGTTTGGACCGGTACGAGACAACTATACACTCTTCTTTGGGGGGTACCTCGTCGGGGTCGGTGTGCTCGCAGCAACCGCTGGCCGCCTTCTCCGGCGCCGAACAGAAGTCCTCACCCGGGAGTCGTGGTGGATCGGGATCGCCGGAGCCTTCACGATCATTGGCCTACTTGCCGCCATCTTCGCCATCGCACTGATCATCGGGACAGTACAATTGGTCCCCGTACTCATCACCGGTAGTGTCGCGCTCATTAGCTTCACACTCGCTGGCTGGCTGACCGCCACACACAGCTGACACTCGATTGGCCTTCTTTGCGAACAGCCACGATATTCGACATCGCCAATCGGCTGTCTGTGGGGCTGCACTGAGTTCACATATCCCCTGTCTCACGCCCAAACGCACATGCAATGCGAGTTCCCGTCGACGTGTGCATGAAGACGTGTGGTATGGCGTGAAACGCAGCTTTATCCACATTGGGGGCGGGATTGGAAATATGCACACCCTCTATGAAAATGATGTCCGATTTGAAGAGACGGACGCACAAGGCATCGTGTTCTATGGAAATTACACCGTTTTCCAGGATGAAACGTTTACAGAATATATGGCTGCAGTTGGCTACCCGTATAGTGAACTCGATGATCGAGGGTGGGAAGTCCACGTCGTCAATCTTGAATTGAGTTATCGACAGCCAGCCACGTTCCGTGACCATCTCATGAATAAGATGCGTGTTTCGGCGATTCGAAACTCGAGCATTGAACTCGAGTATGAGTGCTACAACGATGCTGGCGACCTCTTAGTCGAAGGAACGGTTGTCCATGTGGCGGTAGATACCGAGACAGGCGAACCGACACGCGTTCCACAAGAATTCAGAGAGGCGGTCATCGCCTATCAAGACGACCCGCCAGACCAGGAGTGATATCGAACGACACGATCGATACAATAGACCGTGGAAGTATGGATGGCTTGACGGGGTCGTGGAAGCCAGATTTTATGGCGTCGGCTGTCATCGGACGATTATGCGATTTGAGAATGATACGGTGTTCATTACAGGTGCAGGTTCCGGGATTGGTCGAGCGACTGCGCTTGCCGTCGCCGAATATGGCGGGTTTGTTGTCGCAACCGACATTAACGAAGACGGCGGACAAAAAACCGTCGAGGCTATAGAGGCAGCTGGCGGGCAGGCTGTTTTCCGGAAGCTTGATGTGACCGACGACGCCGCGTTTAAAGAGGTCATCGATCATACGGCCGAGGAGTATGGGCTAGCTGGAGTGGTCAACAACGCCGGTGTGGGCCATCCACCGGCGTATACGGAAGATGTTACCGCGGAGATGTTCGAGTACGTGATGAATGTTAATCTTCGAGGAGTGTGGAATGGCTGTCAAGCATCGCTCCCGAACTTAAAAGACCAGGGTGGTGGCGCGATTGTGAATGTCGGGTCGTTGGCGTCGTTCCTTGGGATGCGGAAACAGTCGGTGTATTCACTGACGAAAGCAGCAGTGCTCAATTTGACGCGCGCCATTGCCGCCGAAGCTGGCCCCGCCGGCATCCGGTGCAACGCGGTCTGTCCAGGGTTCATCGAAACGCCACTCGGCGACCAGTATTTTGAGACAAGAGACAACCCCGAAGAAGCCAAAGCCCGCGCCGCCGATCGATACCCGTTGAAACGGCTCGGTGATCCCAGAGAAGTCGGTGATGCAATCGCGTTTCTATTGAGTGATGCTTCATCCTTCATCACGGGGCATGGCCTTGTCATTGATGGTGGCTTTTCAGTCAGCTAGCGGGAACCAGCATCAAGCAGAGAGTCGGGCGGGTTCGCTGCGAAGAGATCTCGCCTAGGTCCTGCCTCCCCGGCCCACGTACAATCCAAAGCATCGCCTATCCACGTCACCCAGCGTACATCGTCTGTCGACCCTCATACACCCGCAGCATCGGGAGTAAACCCTCTCTGCGGTAGAGCGGGGTGACAGAGTGCGTGGTTCAAGAAGTGGTGTATTCGATTTCGGTGGCGGATTGCCGTAACGGAAGGATGACTGTCGGTTCCATGCCAACGAAAACGGTGGCTAGCGACGGCGAGCAAACAGGCCGGCAGCGACAAAGGCAACGATTGCAACGACAACGCCGAACCCGGCGACATCCCCCGTGGTGTCTGCTTGTGCATCATCCTCGCCGGCACTGTCGGGATCAATGCCTTCGATGGTGACGGGGTCAGATTCAACATCATCGTGGACGGCAGTGAATTCCCGTTCGCCCTCGGATGCAATCTCGATGACAACCTCGCCATCGGCATCAGTTTCACCAACCGACTCGCCGTCGTGATGAATTTCAGCGCCTTCGACGGGTTCCTCATACGCGTTGAGCACGGTAAACTGGGTCGTCTCACCCACCACGACTTGGCGATTCTGCGGCTGTGTCGTCAACGTCGGGATTCGCTGTGCAGCCGCCTCAACCGACCGATCAGTTTCATGAACGCGAACGATAGTCTCCGCTTCCACGTAGCCCTCACGGAGGACAGTGACTGTATACAGATTATTTATCTCAACACTGATTGCCGCAGTCCCGCCATCGGCCCGTACGGTCGCAACGTCACCAGCGTAGTCAGTGAGTCTGACACGGGCGTTTTCAAGCGTTTGTGGGGGATCAAAGTGATCGTCAACGGCCGTTATCTCGAGTCGTGCGTCACCGCGTTCCAGTTCAAACGAGAGGTCGCTGTCGACGCCAACGCGGCTTCGGTCCGATTCTCGATAGTACCCCGGCTTGACAGCCCGGAAGTCGTAGCGTCCTTGTTCGATGACCCCACTTTCATAGATACCATCCGCATCGGTTTCACCTTCTATGACCGTCTGCCCATCCCGCCGGATCTCGACAGTCGCGTTGTCGAGAGGATCTCTGTCTGTGTCAGTAACGGAGACCGTTGCATGGCCTTTCAACGCCACACTAATAGTCACGTCACGTTCAGTGGCTTCCTCCACGACGAGCGGGTCGTTACGAACGAAATCTTCATGTGTTACATCGATTGTCACCGTCTCACCTCGAGGGACGTCGACCAACGCCTGCCCATTGCTGGCCGTTGATGCTGAGGTCGAACCACCATCCCATGTGACATTGAGGTCAGCGCCTCCGATAGGAACGTCGCCTTGATCGACGACTTGAACAGTCAATGTCACCTGTGACTGTGCGGCGCCTGCCGCCGAAAACGGCAGGATAAAAAGCCAGCCCACCACCACGAGGAGAAAACACAAGCGGACCACCTGGTGCATACCCCTCACTGCGGACGATGCCACTTAATTTCGACGGGTATCTCACAATGTAACCCCCGTCATGTCCAGGGAAAATAGAGTCATAGTCTGCACCGCAGTCCACTCTCAATTTGGATCAAAGCTCAGGCATTCGGTTTTAAGGGATACCGCCGTTGGGGCTATCACGTGAACGCGAGATGGTGACAACCAACCAGCGACGGTCGAAACGCTGGAGGTGGGAGGCCTCACGTTCACGGTCGCGTGACGCGTTCTCGGACACGATTCACTTCTGCAGCGGTAAACACCGGGAGGGGATCAGGTGTTGCCATGGCAAGGGCTTCAGCAGCCACGGCTGTCTGAAGTGCCGATTGAACGTTTTCATCTGCGAGTATTGTGAGAAACACGCCAGCAAACGCATCGGCTGCACCAGAGATATCAACTACGTCAACGTCTGATAGTGCAAATTCATGGACAGTTGAATCATGCCAGGTAGCCGCTCCGCTTTCATGCGTGAGTGCAACTGTGGTAAAATCATGATTCGATGCCAATGCATGCATCGCACTCCCAACATCGCCACCACGGTTAAAGACAGCCTCAACAGCACTTGCCGTTGCAATAAAGACATCAACAGCCGGGAACAGTCCTTCTAATGTATCGCGGGCTGCGTCATAATCATCCCATCCCCGCGTGGTGAAAAGCCCTACTGCCGTTGTTGCACCAGCATCACTCGCCGTCTTGAGGAACTTCGCTGCCGCCCCGGCAAGCCCCGTTGATGCACGGGGTGTCGCCGCTGTCACATAGGCGGTATCGGCGGATTCAACCACGTCGTCAGGCACGGCATCCATGGTTAACCCTTCGATGGCTGTCCCCTGTAAATCATCCACTCGGGCATTTCCTCGCGGTGGTGGACCCCGCTCAAAAAACGAGACACCCTGTCGGGCATCGGTATAGTCTGCCACAACGGTGACATCGTTGCCCCGGACATCGGCGGCGACGCGTCGCCCTAACGGGCCTTCCGGGAGCCGTGTCAGCCACGTTGATTCCGCGCCAAGCCGGCTAGCCGCGACCGCCGCATTACTCTCGTGGCCTGAGACGCCGACCTGAAGGACCCGTGTGGTTTCAAGCCGTTCATTTCCAGGCGGAGCCAACCGAAGAGCTGCCCCACCCAGTGTTACAAGCTGCATACCCGCCGGTAGTGCGCCCGGGATTTAGAATTTTGTAGTCATTTGACACTGGATGAACGATGCCGTGGTGCTAGATCTGGCATCACTGGTTCGGGTTCGGCGGTGTGACAGCGCCTCTATGAAATCGGTTCCTTAAGTCCGGATGGCTGTTCGCTGGTCGGGAATGATATCGAACGAAGGGTCAATATCGCCCAACACAAGCAAGGCATAATATCGCAGAAAAACGAGGAGCGGGACTTGGACCACTGCCCAAATGAGGATCATGATGGCCACGAACGTCAGGATAAGGACAGCGAGAATCGCCAGGCCCAGGGTTGATGGAATCCCGAGTGTCAAGTATGTCAGTCCGGCAATGATCACAAAGGGGAAGATGACCACAAATGCGGCGATACCGAGGACGAGTGCCGACACGAGCCCGGCCGCGAGCGTCAAGACAAATCCGAGGACAGCGTACGCTCCGTATTGTTTCCACTCAGCCTTTATCGATGGCCACAGTCGTCGCCAGCCACTCAAGACGCCTACATCGTCTTTAATCATGATTGGGACGACAAACACGGTCGTGAATGCCGACACGATACCATAGAGAATACCAACGAGGAACAGGAGTGGAAGTCCCAACAAGAGCACCCCAACCGAGATAGCTGGTACCTCGATGCCTAAGAGCAATGGCCCTACGAAAAGCGCCATCCAGCCGATAAAAAGAGCAAATACCGGGAGGGTGATCGCGAATCGAAACGCGAATAAATAGAGGCCCTGTCGCCATCGATCGCTCCACGCGGCCCGGAGTGCCACATTCCCCGTGCGGAGAGACTCAACGAAGACGAATTCCATGATCGCTCCGATGATCGCAAACAGCAACCATAAGATGAGAACGCCAACGCCGACAGCAATGAGGAAAGGGAGCATATCTCCGAGGTCCGGTAACTCGACGGGGGCAGGGGCTTGATCAGGTGTTCCAGAGGTGTCGAACTGAGCCATCGGGACGTTAAAGGTACCGCCGATGAAGAACACCACAACGGCGAGTTTCAGCCAGCGACGAACCTCGACTGGGAGGAGAAACTCTCGTGTTAGGGCGATAGCGTCGTCGATATCCTCTACTGCATGGAGGGCCATACCCCTCCTTACAATACAATAGTCAAAAGCACTTTGAACCGCCACTCGTGGCGCTCTGCCACGCGATCACTTCGAATATGCTCTGATAGAACAAGATTGAATGACTACCGTAATTCCTTGACGTCTCCCAGTGAATTGGCCGTTTTAACGCCACCAGTAGTTCACTCCTCCCTCTGGTTCGGTGACATCCCTTTCGTAGACTCACTGGATTTGTCACCTATCTGGGAGTGACCAGGGGTCGATGTGGCCGCGTTCAAGCCAGATGCTTAACACCCGTCGCTGCTGAGGGCTCTATATATGGATGCTTCCGGGCGATCACTCGACCAGGTTAACCTTGTACTGGTTGGGACAGCCGACTGGCTCGAACCTCTCAGTACAGCGATGCAGGCAGAAATGGATGCGACTATACAGATCGTGGAGACAGCAACCAACGCCCTTGAGCTGTACCGGACCGACCACGTAGATTGTCTCATTACTGGAATTGAATTAGCTGATGGAACGGGCGTCGAATTAACTCAGCAAATCCGAGAGCACACAACGACTCTGCCAATTGTTCTCTGTACGCCCGATGGAAGTGAGGCAGTGGCGAGTGAGGCAATCGCAGCGGGAGTCACCGATTATATTCCCGTTTCCAGTTCGGCAGCAGAATCGTCAGCGGTGGTCGTCGACCGTGTCGATGACGCTGTTCGAGAGGGACATCGAAATCGGACTGAACGAAGCCGAGCGAGACAGTTCGACGCAGTATTTCATGATACGGCGACTGCGTCGTGGGTCCTCGCGCCGGATGGAACGCTCCTCCGCGTCAATCGGACTGCCCGTGAGATGGTTGGAAGTGAAGCTGGTGACCTGGTTGAGCGACGGTTTTGGCGGTTACCCTGGTGGTCCCACAATGAGCGGGTGCAAGCAGATATTCGAGACGTTATTCAACGGGCCAGCGCGACCGGCGCGTCACAACAACTGGTAACGAGTGCAGGGACCCGTGAGGATGATCGCACTATCGAACTGTCGATCCACGCCGTCGAGAATCCGGATGGAACGATCAATGCCCTCGTAGTGGAAGGGATCGATGTAACCGATCGAGTGGATCTCCATCGTGATCTTCGTCAATCAGAGCGACTCCACCGGGTGACGCTGAATAATATGACTGATACAGTGTTAGTAACCGACGATTCCGGGTCCTTCACCTATGTCTGTCCGAACGTCCATTTTATCTTTGGGTACTCTGCCGATGAGATCCATGAACTCGGCTCAATCGACCAGCTTCTCGGCGAGGATGTGGTTGATCCGGGCGCGTTAGCTGATGAAGGTGTTCTCACGAATATCGAGTGTGTGGCGACCGACAAAGCAGGACAGGACCATTCACTCTTGGTGAACGTCCGGGAAGTCGACATTCAGGGCGGAACACGACTGTATAGTTGTCGGGATGTCACGAAACGCAAACAACGAGAAGTTGCCCTACGGACGCTCCATTCGACAACGCGGAATCTCTTGTATGCTGAAACGGGTGAGGAAATTGCCCAACTCCTCGTTGAGGATACACCAGCAATCCTCGACATCGATGCAAGCGCGATTTATCTGTTCCGGCAGGACAAAAACATCCTCGAGCCCGTTGCCTCCACACCGGAGATGGATGCGAGTCACGGGCCGCTTCACCGTGCTCACCCTGGCCCGGAGATGATTGTCGGTCACTGTTTCATTGAGGATGAACGACGGTTCTTTGAGGATGTTCGGCAGGCCGACCGATTGACGAATCAGGCAACGGACCTTCGGAGCACTGCCTACATCCCGTTGGGTGAGCATGGTGTCTATGTGGTGGGAACCACAGAGTCGGGGGTTTTTGATTCGCTTCGTCGTGAATTAACGGACCTCGTTGCAGCAACGGCAGAGGCTGCGCTTGATCGCGTCGAACGTGAATCCCGGCTCCGTGAGCAGGATCGAGAGTTGCAGCGTCGGAATGAACAACTCACGGAGCTCAATGAGATGAACGAGCTCATCAGGGGGATCGATCGGGCAATCGTTCAAGCTGAGACACGCGAGGAAATCGACCACGCGGTCTGTGAGACGTTGACGGACGGCGACCGGTTCGCGTTTGCATGGATTGGTGATGTCGATGACGTGAAAAACCGGGTGGAGCCTCGGGCGTGGGCAGGTGGTGACAGCGGGTATCTGGATAGTGTTGATCTCTCGCTTGATGGAGGGGGTGATGATCCGGCGGTTCGATCCGCCGACGACGGGTCGGTGACGCTGGTGTCCAATGTCGCCGGTGATCTGCGGGCAGATACGTGGCGGAAGGCAGCTATCCGACGAGGCTATCAGTCTGTTCTCGCTGTCCCCCTTGGCAGTGATGAGTTCACGCATGGCGTGTTGACTGTCTATGCGACCGCTCCCGGTGCGATTGATGACATGGCGTCCGTCCTGGTTGAACTCGGAGAAACGGTGTCGGCTGCAATCAGTGCTCTTGAACGGAAACATGCACTTCTCACCGCGACGGTGACGCGTCTGGAGTTTGAGACGAGAGATGAAACCTTCGGGTTGCTTGACTTAAGTCAGCGTGCAGCCTGTGCACTCACGGTTAGTGGGGGAATCCAACAATCGAATGGGGCGGTGTCGATGGTTGCGTCACTCACTGGAGGGACCGCGACAGATGTTCTCGATGCCGCCCGCGAGCTCCCTGCGATACAAGAAGTGCATTCGGTCGGTGACGATACAGATAGTGATGTCGTCCAATTATCGGTAGCGCGTCCATTTTTTGCCCTTCCGTTAGCGGATCATGGGGCTACGCTCCACTCGATTGAGGTTGATAGTGAGTCGGCGAGAATTGCTGTGGAGGTGCCTGAACAAACCGATACACGGCACGTGATAGACCACATGCAGGCATCGATCGCCGATGTCGAACTTGTTGCCAAACGCAGGGTTGAACGCACGCCGAGTCGGGCGTTGTATTCAACATTCCTTGACCGTCTCACGGATCGGCAACTTGAGGTTGTGAAAACGGCGTATTACGCAGGATATTTTGAATCGCCCCGGGAACGATCTGGGGAAGAAATTGCTGACGCGTTGAATATTTCTCCACCGGCGTTTTACCGGCATACGAGAACAGTCGAACAGAAACTGTTCACGACGTTGTTTGATGATGTTGGGATCCACGTGAACTCCTCGTCGTAGGTATTCCAAACGCCGGCAAATGGCTGGTGGCTGTGAGGGTGCAGGCAACGCCCACCACACGACCCGTTCGTTATTTAACCCCCTCTCAACTCTACCTATTTATTATCTAGCTAGTATAGCCTTCCGAGTCCAGTCCTGAAGTTCTGACGGTACGCTTGAGAACCGACGAGCGACCACTCCCTACTCATGAAAGACGCAGCATACGATCCAACAGAGGAAAGCCCCTACGAATGCTTCGCGTGCGGCACAATCGTCCTAGCGGAACACAACCCAGAGCCGTGCCCCGACTGTGGCGGTGACATGCGGCATCGTCGAACGCCGATCGAGTGAGATGCCCCCAGACGCATCTGGCGGCGGTGAAGATACCACACACCCACAGTCAGAGTCGCTTTTAGAGACCACGCGAGCCCAGCTCATGGCCGCAGCCGACCATGTCGACATTGAACCAAACATCATCGAACGACTCGGGCATGCAACCAAACTCCAACAGGTTGCCGTACCACTCAAACGTGATGATGGAACCGTAGACGTA
Source organism: uncultured Natronomonas sp. (assembly GCA_964609565.1). Classification (GTDB taxonomy): domain Archaea; phylum Halobacteriota; class Halobacteria; order Halobacteriales; family Haloarculaceae; genus Natronomonas. The sequence continues at coordinate 27,280 of CAZSSY010000022.1, read as the reverse complement.
TTCACCGGATATCGCGCCCAACATGATAGTGTTCGCGGCCCCTACAAGGGCGGAATGCGCTACCATCCAGCCGTCTCGAAAGATGAATGCATTGGTCTCGCGATGTTAATGAGCTGGAAATGTGCCGTAATGGACCTCCCATTCGGCGGGGCAAAAGGAGGCATCGTCGTCAATCCCAAAACCCTCAGCCGCGACGAGAAAGAACGACTCACCCGTCGCTTTGCGCAGGAACTCCGCGACATCGTCGGCCCAAAGCGAGATATCCCGGCACCAGATATGGGGACCGATGCGCAAACAATGGCGTGGTTTATGGACGCCTACAGCATGCAGGAAGGAGTCGTCATCCCCGGTGTTGTAACCGGCAAACCACCAGTAATTGGCGGCTCAATAGGACGAGAAGAAGCACCTGGACGCGGCGTGGCTATCATTACACGTGAAGCGTGCCAATTCTATGACCGTCCACTCACCGAGACAACCGTCGCCGTCCAAGGATTCGGAAGCGTAGGAGCAAACGCCGCACGAACCCTTCAAGACTGGGGTGCCACAATCGTTGCTGTCAGCGACGTCACCGGAGCTGCCCACAACCCAGATGGACTCAATACACACAAAATCCCCTCACATAACGAGCACCCAGAAGCAGTCGCGACCCACGCATCAACAACGATCAGTAATGAGGAACTCCTACAGCTCGACGTTGACGTCTTAATCCCGGCAGCTGTCGGCAACGTGCTCACTGAAGAGACGGCACCAACAGTCCAAGCAGATATCGTTATCGAAGGAGCAAACAGTCCAACCACATCAGAGGGCGATCGCATACTCACCGAGAAATCGATCCCTGTTATCCCGGATTTCCTGGCGAACGCTGGAGGAGTCACAGTCAGCTACTTCGAGTGGCTCCAGGACATCAACCGTCGATCCTGGTCGCGATCACGCGTCGAGGAGGAACTTGAAAATGATATGGTCGCCGCATGGCACGACGTCCGGGATGTCTACGAGACACGAGACATGACATGGCGCGACGCCACCTACGTAGTCGCGCTATCACGGATCGCAGACGCACATCGCGCCCGCGGCCTCTGGCCGTAAACCATACCCCCATCTACACTCGATGGAACGGATGCGTGAATCTGCGTGCCATCCTCTAGACCGAGAAACGCAACCCGGTTGCATTCCAAACGCTCAACCCGTCATTTCCCGTAATCTATCTCCTCAGCCACGCGGGAACGTCTCTCGTTACCCCAAGAGACCCCCTGACGATTCGGACGAAATGAGTTCCATCGGGTCAGTCGCCTCAATCTCAGTGTCATCGGCCCGTTCGCCGTCAACAAGACAGTGGAGATGGTCGAAGCTCATATCATAACAATCGAACTCAACATCGCCCTCTTCTCCCACGATACTAATAGTGAGATCATCGTCGAACCAATACTCAAACGCAGAGATAGTCCCGCCCATCACCCCGTCATACGTAATTGAAATAACGTCAGTCTCCAAGACCCCGCCTTTGTCACAGACATGTCCATCAACGACCTCCCCGTCACATTCAATGTACATAGAGCCACCACGATCAGCGACAAACAGGCTATTCGTCGTCTCGAAGAAACGGTCATCGGCCACCGAATCATTCGCATACGGTGACGATTGCTCGGGGGGATTATCGCTCGACGATATCGTCGTATTGGCCGTTTCGATCGTCACATCAGGTGGGTTCTCTGGATCGGGTTGCGCAGCCACACTCCCCATTACGCCCGCCAGGACCACCGCTACAAGTACACCCCCCAGCAGCACAGCAAGCCGAAGTCTCTGCACCATCTCTCTGCCGAAAACTGAGGTCACACACCCCCTTCACCATTCCCCCGGGTATTGCACCCGTTTTAAACACACGTTGTCTCAAAGCCCTTAGTATCAGGATTCGAGGCCAGACGCTTCCACCAGGCTGACACGAACCAAGCCTGACTGGCTATGGACTCATCCCTTGATAGCCGAGCAACAGGGTTTTCGCTCCCATCAGGGAGTGGGTGAGGGGCCCGATCGAGTATGCCATGTATCCCATTTACGCGGGGAAGAAAGTGGTGTAGCCGACTCTAAAATCTAAACGTTTTTCCCGACCGGATTGTTTCAATGGGGCATGGTTCCCGACGCATCAACCCCCTCCCCCACAGCCGAAACTCGCAGTCCCCAACAAACGAATCCACTGATCTATGCCCTCATCGGCGGCATAGCTGGAATTGTACTATCGTTTCTCCCACTGTCTACGATGCTAGGCGGTGCTCTTGCTGGTTATCTTGATGGCCGCCACCCATCAGACGGTTTGAAGATTGGAGCGATTGCTGGCTGCATCATGCTCATTCCCTTTACGGTCATTGGCTTCGTCATCCTCTTTCTAATCGGCGTCACCGGAGCGCCCCTCGCCTTTGGCATCCTCGGATTCTTTATATTCTTGCTCGCGACACTGTATACGGTGGGACTCAGTGCATTAGGTGGATATATTGGCAGCTATCTGCAAGCCGAGGAAGAATTCTCGCTTTAACAGAGTGTAAGCGCTCATCTTCCCCTCCCCTTCGAAGAGAACTGCAAGGGAGCGACTAAGGGAGAGTAATTCACCGATCTCGCTATCGACGAATTCTCCGCCATATACTATCTATAGCTTTCGATAAATTGAATCCAAACCCGACCCCCGGTTTTCAAGAAATGGATACGTACTAGTCCATTTTATTGACGTCGTGAGCAGGGAGAAGACGGTGGAATCCGGTTTGGATGGTCAGCAATTCGCATGCTCACTCTCCAGAACGGTGATGGTTACACCGCTTGAAGTGAACCGAGTGCTTAACCTGATCCCCAGCGGAAATACGGTATGGAGGGCGACGAATCGGGTGACTGCGTGTTAGTCGTCTCTCCAGTCGAAACCCGGCGATTATCAATTGCTCGCACGCTCCGAGAAATGACGGGGTATGAAGTCCGAACGGCGAGCCCGGAGATGATAACACACCAGATTCCGACAGTGAACCCTGTCTGTGTGGCGGTCGATACGACGCCGAATGACCACACAGCAACGGAACCAGTTCTTGTTGAGCAGTCGTCCATTCCGCTGGTCACGTTTTCAGTAGCTGGTGTGTCTGGCGAGCATTCCTCAAACCGGGCGGTAACTTCCAATATGCCTATCGATACCGCGACAGATGGTGGCGATGCCACCGAGAGTACCTCCGGTACCAATACGGCTGACGGTGGAACGAAACACAATGACAGAGAGGGTGAAAACGAACTAGTTGAGAATGAAGATAATGCTGGGAGCCTGGGTGCTGACGAGGGGGTTGCTCGGGAAGAAAATCTGGAGGAAGCAGTGGCTACGATGGTTGACCGGATCGAGGCGGCAGTTCGGGATAAAAACGAAACACGCATCGATGATTATGGCGCCGTGCTCGATGCCGCCTCCCCTGTGATTAGTGTCGTTGATGACACGGGGAATATCAGCTATGTGAATCGAGCTATCAGTGATTTGTTGGGATATGAGCCTGAAACCATCCTCGATCAGTCGCTATTCAACTTAGTGCATACTGATGACAAGGCTGCAGTCGGCGAACAGTTCGCTACGTACGTCAACGGTAGCCAGCCGTCATTTACTGCGGAGGTTCGCTTTGAGCATGCCGACGGTGAGTGGCGGTATGTTGAAATCACGAGTCGACAAAACGTGCATCCGGAAGGGCTGGATGGGATTGTTGTTTGTCTCCGCGGGTTAACCGAACGAAAACAACGGGAACAGGAGCTTGCAGAATATGAGACGATTATAGAGACGGCGCCGGTGGGGCTTTTCACGCTTGACAGAGATGGGGTCATCACGTGGGCGAATGATGTCTATGCGGACACGCTGGATATCCCGCGGTCGGACCTTATCGGCTTGTCATTCTTGGACCTCGTCGACCGCGGATATTATGATGACGCAGTTGTCGAAGGCTATCTCGATCATGTCCGGACATTGTTATCGGATGACTCAGATGCAGATCTCGTTCAATACCAGGTTGAAACCTCTTTACCGACTGGAGAAACGTTAATTCATGAAGCGTATCTCACGCCACTTCCGTTGAAAAACGAGGAATTTCAAGGGACGATTATTGCCTTCCGTGACGTGACAACGCAACGAGAATATGAACGGGAACTCGAGCGGCGGAATGAGCGCCTCGATGCGTTTACATCTATGGTGAGTCACGATCTCCGGAACCCATTGTCGGTCGCGCGAGGACATCTTGATCTTGCACAGGAGGACGGCACGCCAGAGACATTCGACGCTGTCAATGATGCCCTCAATCGTATGGAATCACTGATCGACCATCTCCTCTCACGTGCGCGTGCCGGCGAACAAATCGATGAGATGTCACCAGTGGATCTCGAGGAGGTAGCGGAGGCGGCATGGCTGGCAGTCGATACGACGAATGCCGACCTCGTGATTGACACCGCTCGAGCTGATTCGTCTGATGCGGTCACTATTCAGGCTGACCCGGTCCGTCTCCAGCAACTCCTTGAGAATCTCTTCCGGAATGCTGTCGATCACGGTGATACCGGAGGCACAGCCCTCACGGTAACCGTGGGGCCACTGGAATCCAGCAGAGGAGTTTATGTGGCGGATGACGGTTGCGGTATTCCCTCAGAGGACCGCGGTCGCATCTTCGAACACGGGTATTCGACCGACCCCGATGGGACTGGATTCGGACTTGATATTGTGTCTACCATTGTTGACGCACACGACTGGACGATTTCGGTAACAGATAGTGCAGAGGATGGCGCCCGATTTGACATCCAAACTGGCAGGTAGCACACCTGGATGTGATGATCGGTCCGGAGGGATCTGTTTGTGTATAGCGGATATTGTGGTGGTGTTTTGGGGTTCCAGTCGCGCGGTCTCTCTTAGGGTCGGACGTTGTCAAAATAGAATTCTGTCTCGGACTCAGAGTCCTGGTCTGTCTTGGGTTCGGAGCGGTGTCCGGAGGGGGGAGTAGAGTCCATGGCGGGGCGAGTGTCAAGCGTGGTTGAGTTGTCTGCATCAATGGGAGTAATAGTGTGAATTCGGGTTCTGAGCTGTTCGAATGTATGGGTGCCTTGGCCTTTCGTGATGATGTCGAGGACACCGAGATCCTCGAGTTTACCTGGGGGGAGGTCTCGGTCGTGTCCAGTGAGTAGGAAACAGGGGAGGTCGGGATAGTCGGGCCGTATTTTTTCGAGGAATTCGATACCATCCATGCCAGGCATCCGGAAATCACACACAATACAGTCGATCGGTTCGTCCGATAGTCGCTGGAGGCCGTCGGCTGCCGCTGTGGCAGTTACGACTGTGATTCCGTCACCTACATGGTGGAGGTATTCTCGTCCTGCCTGTACATATTCCTCATAATCATCGATCAATAGGACTCGTATGTCCGAGTTATCGATCCCCCCAGCCCCGTTCGTCATTGTCCAGTCTCATGGTTATGAAGGTAATAAAGTTGCTGTCTTCGTTGACTTCAACAATGTCTCGTGAAGCGATACCGCTAGGATCCTTCAGGTGGATGGGGGCGTCGTTAGTTTAATGGAAGTGGTGAGGTCGAAGAGGAGAATATTGGATGGATTTGGTTGTGTTGTGGTTGGGGTGGTGTGGAATCCTTTTGAGCAGTGAAGATATAATGACCCTTGAATGGGGACAGAAAAACCGGGTGTTGATCAATCACTGTCGCCGACACGGTCAATATTCACCGACCAGGAGCAACGGGGAGAACCCTTAACAACGCGAGAAGTCGCGGACGCACTGGGTTGTGCACGAAGGACAGCATACGACAAACTCGAAACATTAGCAGAACAAGGCGACCTTAAAACAAAGAAAGTCGGCGCGCGTGGCCGGATCTGGTGGCTTCCTACCGGAATCCAAGAGACAGATACCGAGACAACACAGACTCTCGAAGAGACCCAATTTCAAGAACTCGTCAAAACCGTCACTGATTACGCGATATTTCTGCTCGATCCGGATGGATATATCAAAACGTGGAACGATGGTGCTCAAAAAGTCAAAGGCTATGAAGCCAACGAAATAATCGGCGAACACGTCTCAACATTCTATACAGAAGCCGATAGAGAAGCGGGTCGACCAGAGCAAAACCTTGCCACTGCTATCGAAGAAAAACGGGTCGAAGATGAAGGCTGGCGGGTTCAAAAGAACGGGTCCCGATTCTGGGCGAATGTCACAATCACAGCGCTCCATGATGATACGGGCACCCTTCGGGGATTTGCCAAGGTAACGCGCGATATGACGGAACGCCACGAGTACGAAGAGCAACTCCGCACACAGCGCGACGAGTTGGACGAACTCAACCAAATCAACAGCGTCATCCGCGATATTGATCAAGCACTCGTGGCGGCCACGTCCCGACCAGCCATTGAAGAGGAAGTATGCACCCGATTGGCGATGTCTGAAATATACGAAGCCGCCTGGATTGCCGAATACACAGAAGAGGCGGCCGACTTCACCCCACGCACTTGGACCGGGATAAGCGACGAGTACATGGAGGCAATACGCAACCTGGATGCAGATACGGAAATGATGGAAAAGGCCGCCGGTGTCACAGCATTACAGACACAAACAATCCAACCGATCCAACACCTCGCGTACAGTCAATTAGATGACAGCGCTGAAGATGAATTTACAAATGCAGACCCCAAAGCAGCAATCGCCGTCCCATTAATATATAACGATGTCGCGTACGGAATCCTCACTGTCTATGCCGATACCCAATCAGTCTTCGACGAGCGAAAAATCGCGGTTATGCGTGAATTAGGTGAAAACATAAGTCACGCAATCGCCGCAATTCAGCGGAAGGAACGCGAACAGGTTCTAACGGCCCTGCAAGGATCAACGCGCGAACTCCTTCATGCAGAGACACCGAACGAAATTGGCTCCACTATCGTTGATACCCTTACAGACGATCTTGCATTGGCTGATGCTATCGTCTATTATTTCAATACTGTCGAAAACACACTCGAACCCGTCGGCACCTCACTCCGAAATGAGATGCCCTCGAAGCACCCTCCTACACTAACCGCCGGGGATGATACACCGATCTGGACGAGTTTTATGGATGGAGAAACGCAAATCATTGAGGCAGTTGGGCCCGCACCGGAAATGCAGCGACGGCGGACAATGTTCGTCCCGCTTGAGAAACATGGCATCATTACGGTGTCAACAAATGAAGACGCGGCATTTGACGAGAATTCACGAAGCCTAGTCGAACTAGTCGGTGCAACCGCTGCCGCTGCATTCAGTCGGGTGGAAAGCCAGGCAAATCTCCGAGAGCGAGATGACCTTCTCCAAGCACGGAATCAACGACTCCAGCGAGTCAATCAGATTAACACTATCATCCGGGAAGTCGACAAAGGACTCGTCCAAGCGACCACACGTGAAGATGTCCAGCGAATCGTCTGTGAACAGTTAACGAAGAGTGACCGATTTCGGTTCGCCTGGATCGGTCTCCCGAGTGAAGAGACCGACGGGCTGACACCCGATGCATGGAGCGGAAACGGGCGGGGGTACCTCGATAACATCGACTTAACTCACCAACCGAGTATCGATAAATCCGAACCAGCACTGACAGCCAGTAAGACCGGGGACGTCACAGTTGTCACAAACGTGGCGGAAGAGTTACGCAGAGGTCGATGGCAGAAAGAAGCATTCAAACGCGAATTCCAATCCATTCTCAGCGTTCCGTTAAGTTACAGTGAAGTGACGTACGGAGTATTATCCGTCTATGCTGATCAGCCGGCTGTGTTCGACGATATGGAACAATCAGTCTTTGCTGAACTAGGGAAGACCATTGCCAATGCTATCGACGCCGTCGATACGAAACAAGCACTCCTCAGCGACCGAGTCGTTGAAGTTGAACTTCACCTCGAGCCCCACACCACAAGTGTCATTGCAAATATGGCCCGCCAACTCGACTGCGAGGTCAGGATTGAAGGAATTGTCCCCGTTGATGAAAGCCAATCGCGGGTGTTTCTCCTCGTTACCGATGCCGCAAGTGACGCAATCGAACAGGTCCTGGAGCGAGCTGTTGCTGTCGAGTCACACCAGCTTATCGCCACACGGAACGAGGGCCACCTGATTGAGATGATGATCGGAGGAGCATCGATCCCTCAGGTCCTCCTTACGCTCGGTGTCTCCCTCCGGTCGCTAACAGCGACCCCAGACCGAACAGAATTGGCTGTTGGACTCCCTTCAAACCTTGACGTTCGACGGTTCATGGACGAGTTCAAAGCTGACTTTGAGACCGTCGAGTTCATTGCACGTCGAGAACGTGAACGCCCTATTCAATCCCGGAGTGAACTCTATGCCGACCTGGAATCGCGACTCACCAAACGGCAGCTAGAAGTCCTTGAGACAGCGTATTATAGTGGCTTCTTCAGATCGCCCAGAGAGAGCACTGGTGGAGATATCGCCGAATTACTTGGAGTCTCTCAACCCACGATTACCGAACAACTCCGGACAGCCCAAAGCAAACTCCTTGATTTACTTCTCACCGAAAATACAGCCGATCAGACACTGTAACCACGCCATGTCGCGGGTAGCAACCAGTCGTCCACTACTGCAGCCTAAATTGATATCCCCATCATCAGAGTGCTCGTTATGAAATAAGGCGATGACTCTATGCGACAAGCCGACCGTAAACACGGTGTATGTCTGATACAGCATCAGTCGTGCAGTCAACACAGACCAACCGAACCGTGGGGGAAACCGTGGTAGCTGCTGTGGTTGAATTGACGGATACGGATCCAATGGCTATCGAACCGCTCTTTAATGTAGTTGATCCTGACGCGCTCGACACCCTCTTTGCCCCGCCTCGCTATGGTGCGGCCTGTGGGCCGCGCCGGGTCGAATTCACCTACGCCGACTGTGACATCGTTATCACTGACACGGGGACCGTCCGCGTCACTGCCGGCGACCGTGAACTCACGAAACGCTGGCAAGCGGATTAACCGGCAACCATATCAGATGCCGGGGAACTCACGGGCATGACAACTTATGAATTGTCTTGTACTGATTGCCCATTTTCGACGACAGTCGACGAGAGCTTCTCAGAAGCACTCGATATCGCCGCAAGCCACCAATCCAATCACGGAGTTATCCCTGACGATCACTTCGTGAATATTACTGCCAGTGACCCTCACTGAAAACCACACACCCACAGGATTCCCGGTGCTCCGTCAACTAACAGATTTCTTGCCCATTCCTCTCATCGAGACATCCCGCAGGATCTGTACGATTCGGGAGGCCGTGGGCCACCGTCGACGCTCCATTGAACGATGTATCGCTGTACACCATACTCATCAATCCTCACGGCTGCGCGAGAAAATACGACGAAAGGCGTAGGTACAGAAAAAAGGCGAGTGAGGTGGGGGAATAGTGGGATGCAGTCTGGATACAACAACCGGATTCCGGTGTGGCTAGTAGAGCATACCTTCGGCGATCATATGGTTACGAATGCGGACACCGTGGACGATCGGGTGGTTGATGAGGGTGAGCGCGCCTGGTGTCACACCTGAATCCGCATAGTAGTCCAGCCCCCCTGCTCCTTCCGACCGGTATCCCCTCGCCCCTGTATTGCCCCCAGTCTCCGGCATAATTCTAGTGGATTCCCTAGCTACTAAATCCATTACCCGGATATTGACGAGCTGTTATAGTAGGGCACTATAATTCCAGTTATAGTTATATGTAAAAATATCCATAATTGGGGCTAATAACGCGGAAACGCCAAATCGAGTGGAATCCCGGCTGCAGAGGGATTCAGGATAGTACTCCCCTCAGCAACGAGACACGTATTGGCGCCATCGCGATAAACGAGGTGGCCGCAGGTGGGATGGCTGAGTGAGTCGAAGAGTCAGGGAGCCGTTCGTCTGGCTCTGTCAACGTATGAATCGAATAGCTCTACCGCAAAATCTCGCTATGGGGTGTTTGCCGTTTCGGTAGCTTGCTTCGTTGACCTACGGGCGGCTACTTGTCGGTTGTAGATAAGCAAGATGACGAGGAGCACGCCACCAGCGGCTCGTACCAAGACGGCATTTGACACCGTATTGAGCCCCATCTGGATGCCAAAAATCCCGATGAGTGTCTCGGTTGGCAGGAGGATAAGGGCAGGAACAGACAACGCGAGGGCAGCTATACCCAGACCAATCCGTGTATACCGGTTGACAGAGGTCCGATAGTAGCCGATGATAGCTGGGCCAAGTGCGTATACGCCAGCGAACATGCCGATGATAGGGATGAGAACCTCACCGAGTAAAAATGAGATATTAGCGAGATCGGTAGCAGTGAGAACAAGTACTTCACTCACAGACTCCCCTGCCTTTACGAACATGATACCTGGGGCGAACACGAATGCAAATGGGACGAGTATCTTGTTGAGCGAAAGTAAGAACGCGAGCCGACCCGTTTCAAATGCATCGGACTTTGCAATCCCGGATGCGGCATAGGCTGCAACGGCGACCGGTGGGGTAACATCGGCCATCAAACCCAAGTAGAGAACGAACAGGTGGGCTGCTAAGAGGACGATCCCGAATTCACGGATAGTGGGCCCGAGAAGCACGATAATAATGATATACATGACTGTCGTTGGCATGCCCATTCCAACGATTATTGCGGCGATACCGGTCAACACGAGGAGTAAAACCAGCGAATCGCCGCTGACAGTGAGGATGAGTGCCCGGAGGCTTCCTCCGAGGCCCGTGAGATTAATGATTCCGGGAATGACACCAGCGGCTGCCACGGCGACGACAACGACCGTGGCTGTTCGGGCACCGTTATCGAGGGCTTTGACGATGAACGTGCTGAACTGGCCGGCACGTGTTGAGGCTACGGCTCGATTGAGGTGGTCGTCGAGACGGTCGGCCGCGGTGGTTACGGCGTCATCAAGTTCCAAGAGTGGAGCGTCCCCAGCTGGTCGAGCAATGAGGATGAGGCTACTGACGAATGTAATGATGAGGCCAAGTTCAGAAACGCCGGCCCGGATAGCGGCACCAAAAGGTCGACCGGTGAGCTGTTCGCCGGTGAGATAACCGATCGGAGTGGTTCCGGCGGCCATCTGTGTAGCGACGACCAGGCTAAACAATCCGAGGATACCGGTCGCTAGGATTGGGCCAGTCTGTCGATTGTAGGCAGCGACCAAGGCGATAAGCGCGATGGTGGCGATGATCGTTAACCAGCCGGCGCGGCTGATGGATAACCTCGCGACAACGATATAGTACAGCAGGAGGCCTAAGGGGACAAGATAAAACCAGCCGCGTTTGAGGTGAGGTCGGAGGTTTAAGAGGCGTGATCGAGGGAGGCCGCCGATGCCATGTTTCGCAGCCTCCAGGTGAACCATCATCCACATCCCGAAGAAAAAGGCGAGTGCCGGGAGCGTAGCCGCGATGATGACCGTCCGATATGGGACACCGATGAATTCAACGATGAGGAAGGCTGCCGCGCCCATGACAGGCGGGAGAATCTGGCCGCCTGAGGAGGCTGATGATTCGACGGCACCGGCGAATTCGGGGGAGTAGCCGGACCGCTTCATCAGCGGTATTGTCAGTGCGCCCGTAGTGACCGTGTTTGCAACGGAGGACCCGGAAAGCATCCCCATCAATCCGGAGGAGACAACGCTTGCTTTCGCAGGACCGCCCGTCCGGGTGCCCGTGAGTGAATAGGCCAGATCGATGAACCATTTGCCCGCACCGGACATCTCAAGAAATGCGCCAAAAAGGATGAAGATATAGATGAATCGGACGCTGACAGCAACCGGGATACCGAGAATGCCTTCAACGGTATACCATAGATTCTGGACGACTTGATCCCAGCGGAGTTGGCTGGTTGCCAATAGCCCGATACCTGGGCTATCACGAGGGATAAGATACCCAAAGCGTCCATACACGATGAACAGGCTCACTAAGCTCGTGAGCAGCAGACCGAGTGCTCTCCGTGTGGCTTCAAGAACGAGAAGAATGGCGAGGACACCCATCAGATAGGCAAAGGAGCTTGTGGCCAGCGGGCCGACAGCCACGGGGGCGAGAGGCGGGAAGAGTTCGCCGAGCGGAGCGGCTTGCCCCAGTCCGAAGCGCCGGACAACGTCTGTAATTTCATCGTATTGTGTGATGTAATAGAGAGTGGGGAGCACTGAGAGACCGATGAGGAAACCATCAGCCGGGGTAACGCGGTCTCGGTCTGGGTCGATGAATAGCCATCGGCCAATGGCCTGAATCTGAGCGAGGATGGCAGCCAAGGAAGTGTTGTCGACCACATTTTGAATACGGGCAATGAGTCGACCAAGGGTGCGGGCGATAATTCCGGTTCCGTCGCTGGTTGGATATAGAAGATACGCCATGATGAGCCCGAAATTAACGTGGATTGCACGGATCTGGAGTTGTTGAAGGGAGATGAAGCGGTACTCGCCGATACCAGGAATGATTATCCCAAAGGTGAATCCTCGGGCAGCCAACCAAATTTGATAGAGCGAAAAGGTGATGCCGACAACGGCAAGCGCTACCAGCGACCATCCCCGGAGGGACCGTTTCCGCTCAATTTCCTCGAGGACATTCTCAGGTGACTCCGCGTCGATCTCGGTTGTCGGCGAGTCGGTGTCTCCCGAAGTCATTTGTTAGAGTCCAAGCCGCCGTTCGATGTGAAGTTCCACGGTGCCTCCATCGGCTATCGTTGAAAGATCGTACCGGTCGTCGCCGATCAGAAGATCATGATCGGCAATGGGTCCAGTCGTGATTCGGAGTGGGTTGTAAGCTCGTTCAGGCGGCTGGTATACGTATTTATCCCCATGTTGGGTCACTGAGACGGTTGATGGCAGGCCGGCACCAAATGACCGGAACTCCATTTGTTGCATCACGAGTGCATCATTTTTGACGGTGTAAATATCCGCAACCGGGGTGCGTTCAACGCTGTGCGTGTACGCGATCGTGACTGTCGTCCCCTCGGCGACGGGCACGGTGAGTATCTCTTCACCGGTATCAGTGTGTACAACGAGAACGGGGTCAGTGGCTGTTCCACTTGGAGTAACTATCCAAATGCTGGTGGCGAGGACGGTGAGCGCGACGAGGAGCCACGCCCATCGTGCCACGTTACTCGAAGTATCGAGCTGCACCTTCGTGCAGTTCGATCGGCATCCCGTCTTGGGCAGTATCGACGTTGATGAAATCTGTCTTGATTGTGAGGTCGTCCAAGTTGTCGAAGATAGTCCCGGTGATGTCCTCTACGTTGTCAGCATCGTATTCCTCTCGCGTCGCGATCATCGCCTGGACAGAGACTGTTTCGACATCTTGGTCAATCCCCGGATAGGTGCCCGACGGGATGGTGTCATCGGCGAACCATGATGCGGCATCACGTGCAGCCTGTCGTTCCTCATCAGACAGCGAGAGAAGCTGCATATCTGCCGAGTTCGCGAGTTCTTCGACGGCACCGACAGGCCAACCGCCGACGACAAATGCGGCGTCCACATCGCCGTTCCGTATCTGGTCGGCTGCCTGCGTGAAGTCGGTGTTTTGCTCATCGAAGTCGTCGGTTGTAAGGTCACCGGCAGCTTCGAGGATTTGGAGGGCGTTGACCTGCGTACCCGAGCCGAGGTCTCCGGTGTTGACACGCATCCCTTCCATATCCGCGACAGATTCAATGCCAGCGTCAGGATGGAGGATGATATGGATGGTTTCCGGGTACAATGTTGCGACGCCTTGGAGATTTTCGACCGCATTCCCGTCGAATGCATCGATCCCGGTCCCGTTTTTCGCGAAGTATGCAATGTCGTTTTGAATCAGGGCGAAATCGGCGTCTCCTTGCCCTAAGCTCCCAACGTTTTCGACGGAAGCACCAGTCGCGGATACCTCCATATCATAGTCGGTATTGTTCTCAACGACAGTTTCGAACTCACCGGAAAGCGGGAAGTACGTGCCGCCAGTGCCTCCCGCATGCCAGCGGATGACGTCGGCCTCTCCGTTACCGTTGCCGTTCCCGTTACCGTTACCATTGCCGTTGCCATCACCATTCCCGTCGCCATTGCCATCACCATTCCCGTCGCCATTGCCATCACCATTCCCGCCAAAACATCCGGCGAGGCTGACGATGCTTGTGGCCGCGGCTCCTTTCATTACGTCGCGCCGTCCAATGGACCGTTTTCGGTTCGACATACGGTCAATGATTGCTAGCTGTAGTCTAATAAGTTACCCGATAGACAGGCGAGCTACGCCAGAAGTAAGAAAATGCAGGCGTTTGGTTCACAGGTTTAGGGAGGGGTTAGGAGACCTGGTCGGATTCTGAGAGTGCCTCAGAGAGCATAAGAAGCCTGTCTCCGAGCGTGTGAGGCGATGATGTGACGAGTTTCGTGATAGGTTCTTTGCCAACGGCTCCGCGGTCAATGACGGCGTCTGGCAGGGTGTTACTCTGGAAGACTTGGTGGGCGGCCCACTGCATAGTGCGATTGTCGTTGGCTTTCACCTCTGGCGGTTCGGTAGAACGATCGAATTCCGTGACCGACCAGTTCAACGAGTCAAGGGCCGATTCTACATCTGGATCGAATCGACAGTTTGCTGCAAACCGTAAGTCTGGGTAGAATTCGCGCGCAGCGAGTAAGAATCGAGCCACGTGGCTTGAGGCGCCGAATCGAATGCCTCGATTCGGGTGGATTCCTGTCATTGTCCGCGTAATTCGGCCTTCAACGGCGGCCGTCTCCTCAGTCCGCTCAGCGTATGGTGTGGCGCCGACGACGTTCATCCCGACTTCAGGAACTAATCGCTGGGCGGATGCATCAACAAGCCGTTCCACGATATCATGGACTGCGTCGGCGGTATCATGACGGGCTGCCTCGTTTCGGAGTGCAGCCAGATGATGGACCGGGCTAGGCCCGTGCCCGATATTATGGTGATATCGGACGGCACGATCCATGAAGGCGATGCTTCGTTCAACCGCGTCGACGAGCGGTTCACCATGCGCTCGACGGGTGGCAATGGCGGCAGAGAGGGTGCACCCGGATCCATGCGTTGCATTGGTATCGACACGAGGATGGCGGACCGGGTGGATTGAATCGGGGGTGACCAAGAGGTCTAGTAACTCTTCGCCGGGAATGTGACCGCCAGTGACGAGTGCTGCGTCAGCTCCCATTGCGAGCAGTCGTTGGCCCGCGAGACGGGCACCAGCTTCGTCGTCTGGGGTGACGTCTGTGAGTACAGCCGCTTCATCAGCGTTCGGCGTTACGAGAGTTGCCTCCGCGATGAGGTCCTCGTAAGCTGTTTCTGCGGATTCTGTGAGCAATCGGTCGCCAGAGGCGGCAACCATGACTGGGTCTACGACAAGAGGACACTGGAGTGATTGTGCTGTCTCTATCACCTGTTCAACAACTTCGACAGTTGCGAGCATCCCGGTCTTCACGGCCTGGATGTCTAAATCTGATTGGAGAGCCTCAACCTGTGATTGAATTGTTTCGAGTGGCAAAACGTGGCTTGCAGACACTCCTTCAGTGTTTTGGGCGGTGACAGCGGTTATCACCGAGGTACCAAATCCGCCCATCGCCTCGATTGTTTTGAGATCCGCCTGGATGCCAGCGCCGCCACCCGAGTCGCTGCCAGCGATCGTGAGGACGGTCGGTTTGTCCACGGGGGCTGGAATACGTCCCTCTCGATCCATAGCCATACACCGCAGTATTACTTGAGAATACAAATCGGTAATGGTCGGTAACCGCAGACGAAAGTCCCCTGCAAACACCCGCTCCAGTCCCCTACACACCACCCGCCCCGGAAGCCCTGCCAAGCACGGGAGTCGTGGACGCATGACAAACGCCAGTTGGCTTCTCGAGATATCGATAGCAAAACTACGGCCGCGTAGATAGATAACCCGGTGTTGACTCAGACATCGTCCGGTGTTTCAGCATCGTCTTCAACAGAGCGTTTCATTGACTCGCGACGGGCCTTGGCATCGCGCCCAGTGCATTCTAGCAAGAAATCATTTTTCGCATTGTTGCCGTCAGCCGCTGCATCAACATCGCCGGTTTCCATCAACTCTTCCAATTCACGCTCATGGAATTCAACAGCCAGTTTATCTTTCTTCCCAGAATACGAGATGGCACCAGCAATCACACGCTCAAAAACGGGGTTCGTGGGGTCCTGGACGACATAGAGCTCACTGTCATTATATTCTTTCGTCCCCGAAATCGGGCCGAAATATTCCTCAATAGTCTTTTCCAAATCGGGGACACGATCTTCTAAATATTCCCCGCGACGCATCTTGTACTCTTCCATGCGAGAGATAATGGTACCCGGCGGTTTACAATAGTTTCGAGGCAGCCCGCTCATCGCCAGTTCACTCCAGAGGAAGCCGCAGGCAGCCGGAATTACCCGTCCAGTCATCCGCTAAGCCACGACGAAGGTTAAGCGTCTGGTTCGATAGTGAGCCACGTCCCGCATTCAGGGCACGGATCACCGTCTCGATAGGATGACTCTGCATCCACCTGGAAATCACAGTCAGGACATACTATCGAACCTTCTGGGATCGTGATACCAGACAGTGAATCATCATCCTGCTCGGAGGAATCAGCCGCGTCGTCGGCATTGTGCTCACGAGGCTCCGAGCTGTCCGACGGTGAATCGGTGTTACGCTGGGGAGTTCCATCAGGCCACTCACCTTGTTCTCGACCAGGGTCTTCCTCAGTGAGAATCTCAGTATCTTCCTCTGCAGGATCCCGAGGCGGGTGTTCATCAGTCGGCGGGTCATCAGCGAGTTCATCAACCGCCGCCGCGGCCTCTGCGGCTGCCGTCCCAGAAGCGGGTTCATCCTCTGGTGGGTCGGGAGGTATCTCGTCGCTGTCCACCCCAGATGCGGGCTCGTCGATGTCGTGAGAATCGCCCGAATCGGTATCTGGTTCCCGGTCCGGGTCGGAAAGCGTTTCGTCGACAGCCCCCTCAAGGGCATCGTCATCAATATCAACGTCCGTCGAATCCAAGACTGTCGTCACTTCTGTATTTTCAGATACCACCCGTTCTTGGCCGCACCGCTGGCACTGTTCGAGTTCCCGGACGATCGTCACCACTTCACTCCCGCGTTTCTCACGGTCCCGTTCGACGCCAGCGGGCTCAAAAGAATGACCCAGTATCGAACACTTGAGATCCATTACGAGAATGTGACCGTCTGGAAGGTATAAAACTTGAGACCCAAACAGCCACGATTGGAGTCGCGGCGAACGGTTAAGGCAACTCCGAGCGAACACCATCCTATGCAGGCGAAGCGGGAGTACCGCGACCGGGATGATGCGGAAGTCGCGGTACTCGATGCTCTCGTTGACCGGACGGAGGAGGGAATGACGGTCTTTGAACTCCGAGCCGGCGTTGAGATAGATATCGACGACCTCGAAGCCGCGCTCGCAGACCTGAAAGAGGCCGGGCTGATCACCGTAGAGAACGAAGAGGAACCAATGCGGATCTTTCCCGATGAGCGCGTCGTCCCAAACCAAGAAACCAATGACGAAACAACGCCATCATTCGTTGACCGGCTCCGAGAGCGACTCGGTCTGTAATTGAGTAATTGTACTGCAATTGCGACGAGGAGTGTCGAGATAGGTGAATGCGAGGCTGTTTTACCCTTACAGGATCTTTCAAAGATAATGACAGTTGCCACGGCCCTCCATGAGGATCTAGGCGCGACCTTTGGCGATCATGGAGGACGACGCGTTGTCACGCACTATGGCCGACCGGAACGGGTCCATCAAGCCGTCCGGAGGGTTGTCGGTGCAATCGAAATGGGTTACGGTATTGTCGAAATCACGGGGGCTGACCGGGTAGAGTTTGTCGATAATGCAGTGTCAAATCGAGTCCCCAATCAGGATGGGAAAGGGGTGTACGCGCTCCTCTTAGACCCCCAAGGCGGTATTGAGACAGATCTCTATGTGTACAATGCCGGTGAACGATTATTGTGCTTTGTGCCACCTCAACGTACCAGAGAGTTAGCAGAAGACTGGAGTGAAAAAACATTCATTCAGGACGTAGAGATTGCTGTGATCACAGATGATTTTGGAGTGTTCGGTGTCCATGGACCAAAAGCGACCGAGAAAATTGCGTCCGTCATCTCGGGGTCGGCCACACCTGAGGAACCATTGACGTTTATTCGTGCAACAATCGGTGACTATGGCGCTACCGTCATCCGGACAGACAACCTGGCCGGAGAGGAAAGCTACGAAGTAGTCTGCACCGATGACGACGCTCCCAATGTGTTCGATGCATTACTCAATCATGGACTCAATGCTGCGCCGTTCGGATATGAAACATGGGATAAACTGACGTTGGAAGCCGGGACACCATTATTTGAGACTGAACTTACGGGAACCGTGCCGAACGTCCTCGGTCTCCGGCATGCATTGGACTTCGAGAAAGGCTGTTACGTAGGACAAGAAATTGTCTCAAAAATTGAGAATCGTGGTCGACCATCACGACGTCTCGTCGGTCTTTACCCCGAAACTGTTCCGTCGCCAGGGGCCGCGGTGTTTGTCGATGACAGTCATGTTGGAGAAGTGACTCGCGCTGGCGAGTGTCCAAGTCTTGAGAGGCCAGGAACACTGGCTTTCATCGACTATGACCTCGACACCACCGACGTCACTGTTCGAGTTGACAGTGTCGAGGTTTCAGCGAGCATCAAACCGCTTCCCTTGGTCGCAGGATCAGCGCGCTCACTCCGAATCCCAACCTATCCAGAGAATTAGACTACGAAAACCCACAGAGATAGCACGTGAGCGTCTGCCCAGAGTCCCTAGACGGGATCTCCAACTCCCAACGGTGGCACCGCTCGCTCGAATAGGTAGTTTACAGGGAGAATCAGCCCGACAGTTTTTAATCCCACACCGAGAGATGTAACCGAAGCATGGCGGGCGATGTGATTCCAGTGACCAGTGGAAAAGGAGGGGTCGGGAAAACGACGACGACCGTGAACCTCGCGGTTGCCGTCCGCCAACGAGGGTATTCTGTCGCCGTTCTTGATGCGGACCTCGGGATGCCCAATGTCGCGGAACTCCTTGACATAGAAACCGGGGTAACGCTCCACGATGTCCTCGCAGATGATGCCACAGTAGATGAAGCACTCGTCGATATCGCTGATCGCCTTGGATTTCTCGTCGGCGACACGTCTTTAGAGGGATTTGCCGACGCCGACCCAGCAGGATTAGGGGACGCGATTGACACATTAGCAGATCGGTACCGCTATGTGTTCGTCGACACGGGCGGCGGACTTACATATGAAGGCATTATCCCGATCGAACTTGGCGATGAAATACTGCTTGTCACGGCGCCAGATCCAGCCTCAACAGTCGACACTACAAAGAGTTCAAAAATGGCTGACCGTGTCAACGTCCCAGTTGGGGGTCTGGTCGTAACCCATACCCTCGAAGACACCAACCCTGATGCCATCGCGGATGAAATAGGTGTTGACCTGCTCGGTGCGATACCACGGGATGAAACAGTGGCTCTGAGCGCTGTAGAAGCTAAACCCCTCGTGGCACACGCGCCTAACAGCGACGCTGCCATGGCATACAACCGGCTGGCAGCCAGTATAACACACGATAGGCTCGGACCACTCGATCCATTACCGACAGCGGCCAAATCACCTGAAGAATTAGAAAAAGCAATTGATACAGACGACAGTATCCAGTCAGACCCACTCAATGTAGACCGAGACGCCGCCTCTCGGCCCGCATCCGAGGAGACGGCGCCGGGGCCCGAAGATGCAACGACCCATTCTCTCGACGAGCAACAATCCAGCGACCGGGAGACTGATACATCAACCCCTGGTCCAACACCAGATCGAGATACCAGACTATCGAATACGTCTCTTGAGGCAGCTAGCGAGTCCCCATCCAATACATCTCCCGACCAAGCGTCACGCGACACTCAAACCGTCAGTGAAGACGAGGAAACGACAACCGGGACTGAGACGGAAACGGGAACCGATCGAACGCCTGGTGAAGACGAGGAGACGGGGGCGACTGATACGAGTGATGACTCCAGTGGGGTTTTCGGTTGGTTGACTGGCCTCTTCCGAAAGTAGTTACATCAGGGAGCGATGCGGAAGACTGTCCGTTTACTCGGTATCGGGCGCATTGAGCCCTTGAAACGCTCCAGAGAGCCGAGTCTTAAATTCGTCAAATTCATCTAATCGGGTATTGACCGCTGAAAGTTCTTCTTGAATGTCCTCGAGTTGGGTGGTGAGGTCCTGTTGTGCAGTCTCAAGGCCATCTATATCATCTCCAACAGCTTCGGATAACCCATGAAACTCCTCCTGCAGTTCATCAACAGTGTCACCGAGTAAGGCGACCTCCGCTTCAAGGTCTTCAAAGACAGAATCAAACGTCCCGTGGCGGTCAAGGAATTCATCAAGCATCTCAATATACGCGGAGAAATCGCTTACTTGGCTTTGGAGATGAGTCAAACGGATCTCCTTACTTCGACTCTGGTCTAGTTCCTCGCGAAGGTCAGTGATGGTCTCATCGTCAACATATCCTTGTTGAAGTTCTTTCAAGAGGACGCGCGCCACGCCGCCCGACGGGCCCTGAGACATTGCTGATTGAGAATCCGGCGACTCGTCAGATGCGGCTTGATGCGGGGAGTCACCGTCGGCGCTACTCGATTCAATGGTAGCTGCATCTGATTCTGCCTTCGGGGCCTCTGCGGAGTCCGATATGCCCGAAGCCGAGGACTGAGAATCAGCCGACGAGATGTCGATAGAAGACTCCTCGCTATCGGATTGGGTACTCGTAGGTGATCCAGCAGGAGCGGGGTCAGTGGAATCCTCAAGTGACAGTTCTACCGTATTGGGAGATTCTGTCTCTGGTGCGAGGGTTGATCGGTCACCGGCAATAAGTTCGCGGACGAGGTCTGAGTTGTTCTGGTGGACAACATTGTCAAGCTCGGGGTCTTCCGAGTCGGTAGCCCCGTCCGTCCGCTCGACAATCGGCTCTTTTGCGAGTGCCGCTCCCTGGTCCGCATCGATGTTCCCCACCCGATAAATCACCGTGTATGTCTCATCACTCTCGAAATTTCGTTCAAAGACAGCTTCGTCGGTGAGTGTCCAAAATTCAGCGCCGTGGTTTGCGTGTAGGTCGATCTCTTCGGTTGGGATTGACCTGAGTGCTGGCTCAATGAGACGGACAGTCGCCGGGACATGATGCTCTAACGTGATGTCGAGCGTCACGGTGGCCATATTTTCAGAATCAGCCTCAATGGTCTTTTGCACCCGCAAACCATCGGTCACGATGGTTCGAGATCCCTCGGTAACGTCTGTCATACCACAAGGTAGTCGTGCCGGTATAAATTGTTCGGGGGTGACACGACACTGGATACGCGGCAGATGACAGGGAGATAGGGAAAGCTGAATCATCAAAAGGCCAGTGTTAGACGTGGTGTTTGTCAAGGTCTACATCGAGATTCTCAAGAACTTCACGTGCCTCTTCGCGTTTTGCTTGATGGTCCGCAAGGAACTCCTCCATTAATTCTGCGGCCTGTTCCTTGCAGCCACCGCAGAGTCGCTCACCAGTCACACATTCATCATACACCCTCGCCGCGAACTCATCGTCATCGCCGGCGAGGAGGTAGGCATAGAGTTCATAGACCGGGCACTTGTCCGCTTCCCCACCAAGTTCACGTTGTTTCTCAGCTGTTTCCCGACCACCGGTCGTTGCAGCTTTCACCTTGTCGAATCCATCGGCAGGATCATCAAGTAGACTAATGTGGCTGGCCGGATCCGATGATGACATTTTCCCGCCCCGCAAGCCCGTCATGAACCGATGATAGATCGACGACGGCGGTATGAATCCATAGCCACCATGATCGAGTTCAACCGAACGGGCGAGCTCAACCGCAGCGTCACGGTCCAACTCAAAACTATCTATATGGCCTTCATAGACACGTTTCTCACCCTCAATAGCATCAATCAGCGCTTCAAACGCCTCGTCCGGAGCAGCCCGATTAAAGAACCGAATTCGTGGACGGAGCGGTTCTTTTCCGGCGGAGCGAAGCGTTTCAACCGTCTCCCAAAGGCCCGGCGCATCCGGTGATTCTGCTTCAAGCCATTCGGCCGCATCAATACAGCGAACATCAGTCGCAGGGTCATCGACATCCGCTGCGAGTGTCTGGTACGTCTGTGCCACCAGCTCGCGTTCGGCATCATCCAGTTCGAAGCTCGCGTACGCTTTCGTGACTTTGAAAAACCGCATTCGAGTCGCCAAATCACGCGCAAATCTGACATGTGGATCCTGATCGGGGCCAACCGGGATCACGGTTGGTTTCGGTTGGTCAAGCTGGGGGTAGAGGATATCTGCCATCTGTGTCACAACGGACTGCATATGCGAAACGCTAGTCTCTCCGTCGAACCCATAGATGGCTTGGAATTCCGAGAAATTGGCCTTCGACCCCAGTTCAAACGCCAAATCCTGAAGGGGCTCATTCGTTGATTGTCGATAGAGTTCGCCGTCCTCGGGATCAAACCCGAGTGCAATGAGGGACAACAGGTAACTCTCGGCATGTTCATCGATCGCTTCCCAGGACATATCCCGTGCTGAATGAGCTTCCAGATCAGCAATCAATCCAAAGACGTCCCCGCCTTGTTCCTGATGCCAAATGAGTTCGTCAAACACCAGCTTATGCCCGATGTGGGGATCGCCAGTCGGCATGAAGCCGGAGAGTGCTGCAAAAGGGTCGTCGTTCCGAATCGCGTCCGCCACTGATCGATAATCTCGATGCCCAAAAATCACACCACGACGCATCAAATAATGCGGTGTGGGAACTGACGCTAAGACATCCTCGAATGCTTCAATTCCGAATTCCTCGAACAGTGTTCGATAATCCTCGATTGTCGAGGCCCCCCACGGATCAAGGGCTGTTTCGTCTGCGCCCGTGGTCCCTCCGTCCGTCCGTGCCGGCAAGCCACCTTTCGAGGGACTCGCCGAAGATTGCGGCGAGTCCCCGGCCGGTCGAGAATCATCATCACTCATATCGGTGAGTAGGATGGTGCCGGCAAAAACCGTTCGCTTGAAAAACGTGAGACGGTCAATATCCGCTACACGCCGTTGACCTTACTGGTCTTCCACGGCCGCTCGATGGATCTATAACGCCGAATGTGTCAAGGTGTTAACCGGGCGACTGCGAGCCACGTAACGGTATCATCATCCACGAGCGCGAAGACCATCCGTTTGCGAACGCCATGGGCAAGTCTGACATCAAGCGCAAGATCGCGTGGTGACAGTTCAGTCGCGAATGGTAATACGCGGATTAAGAGTTCGGAGTGACCCAGGTCATCTACATGGTCAATGTGTGCGTACGTCCGGAAGTCAGCTCCGAATTTAAACCCGGTTTTCGGGACGACGCCTCGATCACGTAACGCGCGATATACTGTGAGTCGCCGGTCGAACCGTTCACCCTCTACGGCCCGACCCCGGGTATACACCGCGTCTGTCCCACCCGGTACCGAGAGATAATCATTTTCTGCGAGATAGGCAGCCTCCAGTAACGAGAGATGGAGCACTTCGTCGTTCCGCCCGATACGTTGGCCAAAAAACCCCCGTTCATAAAGGCCGGATGGCGGCGACCAACAAAGTACCCGGTCCTCGAGAATCTGTCCACTCGTTGAGCCGGGTGCCGGGAATGTATTTGACCCATCGATCTCCGGGCGATCGGTCTCAAGGTATGTGAGTTCGCTCTCTTCATCGACAACAGCGAGCGTCACCTCACCGAGTGATTCGAGCGGCACGACAGAACGTTCCCCAACTACACGTACCCGATATTCCGTGGTCTCATCCCACGGGCCATCACCGCGTGGATGCACAATGAAGTCTGCACCGCCTGGGTCGGTAACCCAGTCACCCTGTGCTGGCGAGACGTAGAATCCACGGTTACGGAGGTCGGTATAGACAAAAAACCGGGTGGTGATATCGGGATTCGACGAGAGAAATGCGGCGAATGCCTGGCCATCAACTGCATCAAGATCACCCCGGTACAACAGATGAGCAGCTTCAACCCGCGATAATACCACGCCATCACCCTGGGGGCGACCGTACCCGCGTGAATCGTAGTAGCGTTCGCGGCCATCAGCCCCGACTTCGACCAGCCCGTCGGTGAGATGCCCCTCCATGACTGCCACTGACGGACGCTCGGGTATAGCCGCTACGGTCGGGTTTGTCCCCTCCGAAGGCGTCCCAGGACTCCCTCTGGACCAGTTGATGAAGAACTCGACGTGCTCGCGATTTCGATCAAATACGGCACGGGTCCGTATCCGACGTGGTGGATCGACGCTGACAGTCCCAGCAAGGACAGTTCCGTGTTGGAATCCACTGAAGCACAAAAGCCGGAGGTGAGAGCCGCTGGGTAAGTCACTGTTTGGCATGATTGTACAGAAACCCGGAGTCTGCCTCATGGCGGCGATTGACAGTGAAAACCGGCCAGGCAAGCTATTGCTCGGTCCGCGTGAAAGCGTGCGAACACGAGAGGACATCAGACGATCTGACAGTGGTTGTACCGGCGGGCATCGGAAGCCCTGCAATGGCTGGTGAAAGTACAGGGAACGGCGACGGAGCTCCACCTTCACGGCCGGGGCGTTTTCACCTGCATCAACGTAAATCGCCCCGTATCGCCACCCGAATACTCAGGTGGTGGCGGTTGTATCCCTCGTTATGCAGGATTACGGAGCGTTCCGAGCGGCGTTCGATGGACATCCATATCCGTTGGCGTTTCTCGATCGTCGGGCGTTCGAAGAGAACATTCAGCAGACGGCAGAACGGGCTGGGGCCCTCTCCGTCCGTATTGCATCGAAATCTGTCCGGTGTCGGGGTGTTCTCAAGCGGCTTTTACGAGAGCCTGGATTTGAAGGGTTGATGTGTTATACCGGGAATGAGGCCACTGACCTCGCTGCAGAAGGATTCGATGATTTACTGGTGGCATATCCGGTTGTGAACCGACAGGAACTGAGCCGTGTGGCAAATGTCGTTGCGGATGGAACCCGCCTCGTCTTGATGGTCGATGATAGCGAACATGTAGAACGGATCGGATCGGTCGCTACGGAGGTGGGAGCCGATATACCGGTCTGCATTGATCTTGATTTATCGACCGAGCATTTCGGGATATACTTCGGTGTGCAGCGATCTCCCATTCGAACACCACAGGAAGCATTAGCTGTCGCCGAGACGATCAATGAAACACGCGGAATTCACCTTGTCGGTGTGATGGGATACGAAGCACAACTTGCGGGACTCCCCGATCATAATCCGGCCAACACGAAAGTTGAAAATATCGTCATTCGACAGTTAAAGAAGCGGTCACGCCCCAGAATTCGGGACCGACGACGAACAGTCGTTGAAGCTGTAGACACCGAGTATGACCTAGAGTTCGTTAACGGCGGAGGGACGGGAAGTGTCGAGTTTACGCGTCAGGATCCCTCAGTGACGGAGGTGACTGTGGGATCAGCATTTTATGCCCCTCGCCAATTTGATTGGTACGATCAGTTCTCCTATACGCCCGCGGCAGGCTTCACGCTTGAAGTGACGCGGCGGCCAGCATCGGACGTCTATACCTGTCGCGGTGGGGGATATATTGCGTCAGGACCAGCCGGGACGGATAAATCGCCAATTCCACATCGTCCGACCGGCGCCCGACTCCGTGACAACGAAGGCGCCGGCGAGGTTCAAACACCGATACGATACGCGGGCGATCGAGACCTCAGGATCGGCGATCCAATTGTGTTTCGCCACGGGAAAGCCGGTGAAGTATGCCGGTTCTTTGAAGAACTCCATGTCGTTGAGGATGACCGCATCGTCGACACCCACACCACATACCGGGGTGACGATCGATGTTACATCTGAGGGACGGAGTCTGGAAAAACTGGTCCGGGAGCGTTGAAGCCCGCCCGTCGCAAGTGTACTTTCCAGAGACGGAAACAGAGCTACAGCGGCTCGTCGAACAGGCAACTGGCACGCTCCGAGTAGTCGGCGCGGGCCATTCATTCCCGCCTGTTGCACAGTCGAATGAGACGATCGTCTCATTGGAACGTTACACCGGGATTGTTGATGTTGACCACTCCGCCAAACAAGTGACCGTGAAGAGCGGCACCCCGTTATCAGACCTCACTGCCGGGCTAGCAGACCATGGGCTCATGTTGGAGAACATGGGTGATATCAACAAACAAACCATTGCTGGTGCACTCGCTACCGGCACGCACGGCACCGGGACTGACTTCGGCATCATGGCGACACAGGCCAGTGGTCTGCGGCTCATCACCGCTGCTGGGGACGTTGTTGACGTCTCGGACGATAACCGATTCCGGTTCGCGCAGGTGTCGATCGGGGTACTCGGGGTGGTAAGCACGGTTACGCTTGATGTCGTCGCTGACTATCAGTTACAGGAGCAAACCTTTCCGGCCTCGGTTGACGAGGTGCTCGCTGATTTATCGACCTATCGGGACCACCGGAACTTCGAGTTTTGGTGGTTTCCCCACACCGATACGGCATTCGTCAAACTCCTGGATACGACCACACAGGCAGGGCAGCCAAGCCGGATGGCTGCCATCGAAGAACGCCTGGAAAACCTTGTCTGGGAAGGCGTGTGCCGCGTCGGTCACCGCGCCCCGAAACTGAGTTCACTCCTGAACAAAGGGGTCACGACCACGTTCTCGCAGTCCGAACAGATCGGGCAGGCCAGAGCGATCTATCCCACGACGCGAGAGGTGCGATTCAACGAAACCGAATATGGAGTGCCCCGCGGCGATGCAGCCGAAGTCTTCCGGGAATTACGGGACGTGGTCGAAGCACATAATGTGATGTTCCCCGTGGAATTCCGGGATGTCGCCGGCGATAACATCCCGCTCTCCCCCGCCTATAATCGCGACTCGACATTTGTAGCCGTCCATGCCTACCATCGTCGTCCGTACGAGGAACTCATACAGGATGTCGAGGAAATTTTCGATCAGTATGACGGCCGACCTCATTGGGGGAAACACCACACCAAATCTGCCAGCGACCTCGAATCACTGTACCCAGAGTGGGAAGCCTTTAGAGAGCTACAGGCAGACCTTGACCCGGACGCGCTATTCTGCAACCCGTATCTCCAGACGCTATTCGGCCGATAACCGGCAGGTTACTCAGCAGCCGCTACTCTACGTGGATCCTGACCGCTGACGCGGAGAAAGCGCTGTCCCCCTCCAGTATCGTTACTCCCTCTGTTCTGACGCGGCCGAACAACCGCCGTATCGTGACACACAAAATAGAATAAACACGGCAAGGGATTA
>CAZSSY010000021.1:0-39693 GCA_964609565.1 uncultured Natronomonas sp. | reverse complement strand
TTCTGGGAGGAGCGATACGCTTCCGGCGGCTGTAGTCGACCGTGTCCGTCGGTTAACAAGTCAGGCTCGGGATGCGGTCGATGAACGCGAGCAGGCGGCGTATCTCCAGGAGCGTGATGGATTGCTTGAAAGTCATCAGTTTACCTGCCGGATTCGGGAGGATGGCAGTGGCGACACGCTTGTGTGCTATCCGTCCGACTGGATTGAAGGAGGAGTAGTGCAGATGGCGGAGATTGATGATCCGGATCGAGCCGTCGAGCGGTCTCTTTCTCAGTCGGTTGCTGGGAGTGAGGAGTGGGAGACGATCGCATCAATGAATCAGGAGATTGCCGATATTGTCTATGAGAGACATGGAGTGGTTCATGGGGCGACGGCAGAGGCATTTGCAGATTTTATGAGTAATCATTATGCGAAGCCCATAGAGTCGGTGACACCTACTGAACTTGATGAGTTTCGGACGGAGTATTTCCCGCGGAATGCGTGGCCGAGTGACGAGCAGATGGCTGTTATGGAGGAGTCGATTCGGTTGACACTCGAGATTGCAGAATCAGCGTGATTATTGGTGTTGGTTGAGGAGCGTCTTGATTCGGTCGGTGCGATCGGTGTCGGTTGCAAGTTTGGAGAGTGTCCAGGAGAGCTGGTCGAAGATTGCGTCAACGCCGGCGGCGGTGAGGCCGTATTCGTTTGTGCGTTTGTCGAGTTCGCTTTTTTCGATGAGGCCCCGATCGACGAGTTCATCGAGGTTGGGATAGAGCCGGCCGTGGTTGACTTCGGTGTCGTAGTAGGTTTCGAGTTGGCGTTTTATTGCGAGGCCATATCTGGGTTCTTCGGCGAGAATGGTTAAGATGGTTTGTTGAAATGCAGTGAGTTCGCGTGCGATTCCAGGATTCACGCTGGCTGTCTTTGCCTCTGACATACCGGTCAGCTTGGAGCCAACCCACTTAACATTTATCAAACATATTGTTTGATGGGTCTGAACCGGCGAGGCGACTTTTTTCGAGCCAGGTGTCGATGGTATTATGATTCGGTCGGGCGTGACTGTGGCAGCGAAGTATATCCAGATACTGATATATTTACGGGTAGGTGTGTGTCGAAAGCTCTTTGCAGCCCTCAACCGCAGCCCGAAATATGGCTGGTGCAAACCTCTGGGAAGATATTGAGACAGGACCGAATCCGCCCGAAGTGATATACGCAGTCATCGAATGCCTCAAAGGTGAACGGAATAAGTACGAATACGACAAAGACATTCCAGGCGTCGTCCTTGATCGAGTATTGCATTCGAATGTACATTACCCGTCGGATTACGGGTTTATTCCCCGATCGTTCTACGACGATGATGACCCATTCGATGTCCTTGTCTTCGTTGAAGATCAGACGTTTCCTGGCTGTGTTATCGAGGCTCGACCGGTCGCATTGATGAAGATGGATGATGATGGCGAACAGGATGATAAGGTCCTTGCAGTCCCGACTGAAGACCCTCGATTTGACCACATCGAGGACCTGCCGGATATCCCACAGCAGACATTGGACGAGATCGACGAGTTCTTCGCGACGTATAAGAACCTTGAGGCTGGGAAGGAAGTCGAGACGTTAGGGTGGGAAGACCGTCGGGCGGCGTATGACGCGATTGAACATGCACAGAATCTGTATGAAGAACGGTTCGGTTGATTAGAGAACGGGGATCTCGGTGTTAAGAAGGACTCATTCGGGCGTGTGAGAATGAGTGGTTGTATTCCGGTCTAAAAACTGGTTGAGGAGGCAGTGCCGTGTGGCAGCAGTGGTTAAGAGACCGAGGGCGAGGAGGAGCACAACGACGCCGGTTGCGACGTGGAGTGTCTCGATGAGAAGGATCGAGAACCCGATGACGGCCAAGATGCTTCCGATACCGATTCGGAATACGCGGTCGAGGCCGCCGACGTTTTTCGATACCATGCTTGTTCCTGTTTTTCTCGACGCTATTAAATAACGGAATGAACTCATCCTGTGAAATGCCCCGATTATATGCACACTATGCATAGCGTTTCGCCAACCATTTATTCGACTAATATCGGCGATTAAAGGCTTGTATTTGCTAAATTATGGCCCCCCATTCGTGCCGCGCATTCAAATTATGAACATGATACATTATGATTATGGAATGATATTTGGCTCGCGAACCCTCACACAAAACCAATGAGCACCGACCACAAACAACCATTCGGCCTCCACCACCTCACCGTCATCCCAGAAAACTTCGACCCCGCCACCCCAGAGGATACACCAGATGACGGATAACCCAGTCGCCACGAATCCACCACGATAACGCTCCAGTTACGTGTATACTAATGCTGCTACAATAAACCGGCTCGGTGCCCCAAGAAACGAAAGTTCTTGTAGGCGCCTGCCCACACCGCCGATATGGGACTCTTCGATCGGTTGCGCGGCGGTGAAGGGCCACGTGTCGCCTTCTTCGGCATCGATGGAGTGCCGTATTCACTCGTTACCGACAACGAGCACACGTTCGAACACCTCCACGCCATGAGTGACGATGGAGCTGGAGGCGCTATTGACTCCATCGTCCCTCCAGAATCCAGCGCCTGTTGGCCAGCACTCACCACCGGCGTCAATCCCGGTGAAACCGGTGTCTATGGCTTTCAAGACAGAGAAGTCGGGAGCTATGAAACATACGTCCCCATGGGGCGTGACGTCCAAGCCACCCGACTGTGGACCCGGGCCAAAAAAGCCGGGAGAGAAGCGACAGTCATGAATGTCCCTGTCACCTTTCCGCCCGACCGCGACATTCAACGAATGGTCAGCGGCTTCCTCTCACCAGGCGTGGAAAAAGCCGCGTATCCCGACGAACTCCGAGAAACCCTCGAATCCCTCAATTACAAAATCGATGTCAATGCAAAACTCGGGCATAACGACGATAAAACCGACTT
Source organism: uncultured Natronomonas sp. (assembly GCA_964609565.1). Lineage (GTDB taxonomy): Archaea > Halobacteriota > Halobacteria > Halobacteriales > Haloarculaceae > Natronomonas. Next base: position 36,772 of record CAZSSY010000021.1, on the reverse strand, counting down.
CATCGAAGATGCTCACCGGACCATTGATGCAAGGTTCGAGGCATTCAAACATTACATTGAAGAAGACGATTGGGACCTCTTTTTCGGCGTGTTCATGACAACAGACCGAGTCAATCATTTTCTCTTCAAAGACTATATCGAAAATGGAGAATATCGCGAAGACTTCCTCGATTTCTACAAAAAACTCGACAGGTACCTCGGTGAACTCAGAAACCTGTTGGACGAAGAAACAACAATGATCGTCGCCTCAGACCACGGATTCACCAAACTCGATTATGAAGTCAAATGTAATGTCTGGCTCGAAGACAACGGGTGGTTGTCCTATACAGACGACGATCACGACAGCCTAAGCGACATTGCCGACGACACCCGAGCGTACTCATTGATCCCCGGCCGATTCTACATCAATCTCGAAGATCGTGAACCACGCGGAAGTGTTGCTATGGATGACTACGAAACCGTCCGCGAGGAACTCAAAGCCGAACTCGAGGAGATGACAGGTCCAGAGGGCCGCCCGGTCGCTGACCGGGTTGTCACCCGAGAGAAAGCATTCCGCGGAAACCATGATGATATCGCCCCTGACCTCGTCGTCATCCCGAACGCCGGATTCGATCTCAAAGCCGGCTTCAAAGGTGGCGACACGGTCTTCGCATCCGGGCCCCGGACCGGGATGCACAATTTCGAAGATGCATGTCTCTTCGTCGATGATCCGAAGACAGAAATCAAAGACGCCAACCTCTACGACATCGCACCCACGGTCCTCGATCTCCTCGAATTAGAAGTTGACCGCAGTGAATTCGATGGTGCGTCCCTCGTCTAGCGCTCAACGACGACGAATTCCTGGCCGGACTCCATCCGCGTGGTCATCTCCGGCGAAATCGGTGGTTCACCATCATCGTCGTTTTCACCCACCCAATACAGATCATATTCCCGGCCAATCGTCGCCAACGCCAGGCGTGCTTCCAGTAATGCAAACTCCCGGCCGATGCAAATCCGTGGCCCACCACCAAACGGAGCATATGCAAAATCATGGAGGTTGCGACGGAGGTCGCCGTTCCACCGTGATGGACGGAACGTATCTGGGTCGGTGAAGAACCGCGCATCGCGTTGGACAGCCCGAATCGGGAGGATCACCCGACTATCGGCCGGGACGCGATATCCATCAAAAACACGGGTTTCCTCCGCAACCCGTGGGAGCGAATACACCGGCGGGTACATCCGGAGTGTTTCTGTCACAATCCGGTCTGTAACTTCCAGATGCTCTTGATCGTCCATCGTCGGTGGTCCATCAAGCGCATCGACCTCCGCATGAAACCGGTCTTTGACATCAGGATGATTCGCAAGTGCCCAAAAAGCAAACGTCAGTGATGTTGTGGTGGTATCGTGGCCGGCGAAAATGATTGTCACCATCTGGTCACGGAGTCGCTCATCAGTCAGCATCCCTGAATCGGCAATCCCTGATTCCCGGAGGCCAACAAGGAGCGTCAACAGATCATCAGCGTCTGCTGGATTTGCAGGGACTTCATCCCCCTTCTCATCAAGGAGGCGTTGAGCCTCTTGTTGGAGCGTTGCCTTCCCGTGTTTGAACCGTCGGCGAGCCGGCGTAGGAATCCAATCCGGCAACAAATATGACGTGGGGAGAAACCAGTCGTGGAGCCGTTCAGCAGCCCGACGAAGACGTTCATCGCCGTTGAGGTCCAATTCACGGCCGAGGACTGTTGCAAATAATACGTCAAGGGTCATGTCCGTCATCTCAGCCTGAAGGTCGAACCGATCGCCGTCGGACCACTGGTCGCTTCGACGCCGTATCTGGTCGACCATGCCATCGGCATATCCCATGACGCTATCGCGTGTAAACAACGGCTGCAAGAGGTCTCGTTGTTGGCGCCACTCCTCGCCTTCGACAGTCAGCAGGCCTTCGCCAAACGCAATACTGAAGTCGTCACTTTTGCCGAATGCGTCGCGTTCGGTCAACAGAACGCGTTTGAAGTGTTCCGGATGAGCTAACGTGAACACGTCACCTTCGCCTGGTATCCGTGTCCGGATGACGTCTCGAGTGAGGAGGGCTTTCTCACCAAAATCATACAAATCACGCATTTGATGAAGGAAGTGTAATGAGGGGTGACCGAGATTCGGTGGATATGGTGGGAGAGGGTGGGTTTCAGCATCCGGTTCCTGGTCAAGAGTAGACGACTCATTTCGCGGAGGATCCGTGGTGGTTTGGCTCGAGTTGGCGTCATCGGGCGGACGGGTTTGTTGTTCGTTATCCCCACGCATACTTCCTGTATCAACGGCGTTCTCCCTAACCTCGGGGCCTCGCATCACCGGCCCATTTATCCCGCTGAGACGCAGCTGACTCGCCGCAGCCGTTAGTCTCTGACAAGCGGCCACCGCCAGCCAATATCACCCCGTGATACCCCATCAAACGGTAGAGGGGTGTGACGAAAACAGCATCGCCGCCGGCATCCACACATTGAAAACCGGATGTCCGGCTGTAGAGAAGACAAGACGGATGCAGCTTCGAGTGTTGTTCCCCTGCGGCACCTGGCAGAGTGATGGATGCGTAGAGAGGGATCGCCAACAAGGCATATACCAGTTGGTCCGTAAGATGACCGGTAGATGTCGGAAGATGACCAAGCAGAATGGATCGTGCCCACTACCGGCGCGAAGACGCTGCCGGTGATTGAAATTCTTACCGGCCGTGGGTTCATCACTGGCAAGTCTGGGAGTGGAAAATCCAATACTGCAAGCGTCATCGCGGAAGAACTGCTCGATAACAACTACAATCTCCTGGTAGTTGATCCAGAAGGTGAATATTATGGATTGAAGGAAGATTATGAGATTCTGCATGTGGGGAACGACGATCTATGCGATGTCCAGGTAACTCCAAATCATGCCGAGAAGCTCGCAGAAATCGCGCTCAATCGGAATATGCCGATTATATTAGATGTCTCCGATTACCTGGATGGAGATGAGGCCAGTGCACTGATCGCTGAGGTCGTCCGTGCATTGTTCCAAAAAGAGAAGGATGTCAGGAAACCGTTTCTCCTGATGATCGAAGAAATGCAAGAGTACCTCCCACAGCAAGGAGGAAACGATGAATTAAGCGACCTTCTCGAACGGATCGCCAAGCGAGGCCGGAAGCGCGGGCTCGGTATGCTCGGGATGACACAACGACCGTCCTCGGTCGATAAAGAATTTATCACGCAGTGTGACTGGATGGTTTGGCATCGCTTGACGTGGCAGAACGATATTGACGTCGTCCGGAATGTGTTAGGGTCAGAGATTGCAGACGAAGTCGAAGACCTGGATACCGGCGAGGGTTACCTCATGACCGACTGGGATGAAGCCGTCGACCGCGTCCATTTTAAACGGAAACGAACGCATGATGCAGGCGCCACACCCGGTCTGGAAAGTTATGAACGCCCACCCTTGAAATCCGTGAGTGAAGACCTCCTCAGCGAAATTCGCTCAACCGATCCGGACAGCGATTATGGAGACAGCCCGTCCAGCGCTACTGTTGCCCTTGACGCCACCGAGCGGGCAGAACTCGATGATGTTGTCGAAACAATCGAGGCTGAAAGCGGGATCGCTACGAGTGATGAGAAGCCCAGCCGAGACACCGTCTCGAGTGGGAAAGCGGCCGCAGACCAGCTATCAGACTCAAGTGGGACAACGTCAGATGCCGGGATAGCCGCCCGAACAGCGGCGGAACAGCTGATAGCAGGCCTGGACGGTCAAGAGACAGCCGTCGACATCGCTTCACTGAGCGAAGAGGAGATACAGACGCATATCGAGACGTTACTCCGGCGGAACCGCATCCTCGAAGATGAAGTCAAAGAGCTCCGATCCATCCTCCAAGCCGTCGAAACCGACGGGAATAGCCAAGACAGAACCAAATCGACAACCAGACCGGATAGTCAGACTGGAGGAGCACCGGCCACAGGCAGATCCGGCGAATATCCGACGCAGGAAGACGATGACCCGCAGGCCCCGACCGTCTCAAAACCAGTCCCGCCCGATCCACCGGTTGAACGAGCCGGGATCGCGGGAAATATCGTTGAATTCGTGGCGATGCTCGCCTATCTCACCCGTTCGATGCTGTATCGGTGTCGCCTCCTTGTTTACCGGGTGCGCTACGGGAATGGCACTGATACAGGTCGGAGCGACGTAAACTCACGCACGTAGCACCCACCAGTCCTGGCGTTGGAAATCGGGCCTCACGCATCAGTTTTCGTATGTCCCCTCAATCAGGGGCCTCAAGGGGAATTGAGTTAGAGCGATTCGCCTTGTTCCGCGGTGAATTCTCGCCAATGGCGGAGTCCCCAATACCCAACGCCGGTCGCGACGAGAGCTGCAGCGAAGAAATAGAGGATGAGTCGCGTATCAGAGAGGATACTGCGATTGTCGATGGTGAAAACCAGTCCCTCTGTGGCCAGAAACAGGAGGATGAACGAGAGGACGCCCACTACGGTCGCAGAGAGAATAATCGTTCGTCCGTCAGCACCGTTCACCTCGAGGAGAACGATGGTCCCCACAAAGACAATCGCCGCACCGAGGAGATACCATGGAAGACGGCTGTCGAAGTCAGTGACGTCGCCTTGGAGTACGGCGATGAACCCAACGAATCCAGCGGTGAGGAGTAGCGTACTGATGACGATGAGAGCTCCAATCCGGAGAAGTACCCGTTGGGTTGCATCCAGGTCCATGCACGGTTGGAGTGACCCGGATTGCAAAAGCGTACTGGCTTCCCGGGACGTCGCTCCCGGCTGGCGGCGGGAATATCCGCTTCGCGCCGGATACGTCTTGATGCTGGTAGGGTGACAGCGTTACTCGACGGGGGTGTAGAGGCGGCTTCGGCCTTCGCCGCTGGCGTCGATCAGGTTGTATCGTTGGAGTTTGGTGAGGTAGTTACGGCAGGTACGTTGGGTCCGTGGGTCGTCGACGGCGGCTTCATATCGGTTGTAGAGGGTGCCGGGTGCGATGGTGCCAGCATCGCAGATGAGGCTGTAGAGGAGTTGTTGGTGTTCATTGAGTCGATCGACGTTTTTCTGGCGGATTTCTGCGCGTGCTTCGGGAATGGCTTCTTCGATGTAATCGTCGGTGATGGTGTCGGTCCCGTTGTGTTCGGCGCGACGGGCGGCTGATCGGAGGATGCTGATGGCATCGCGGGCGTTTCCGGCGGCGGCGTCGGCGATCATCTCGAGTTGAGTGGATGTGACGCTGTTGGGGTGGAGGCCCCATTCGACACGGTCGGAGAGGATGGAGATGAGTGCGTCGTGGGTGTATGCGTCGAAGTGGATGCGTTCGCTGCTCCGGAGGCGTGATTGGAGTCGTTCGTCGAGTGTGCCGACGACGTCTGCGGCACGGTTGGCGATGAGGACCATCGTGAGGTGTGGGAGGCCGTAGAGTTCTCGGAGGACATCGCGGTCTTCGAGTTGGTCAACTTCGTCAAGGACGACGATGTATGGGGTGTCGAGGTCTTCAAGGCGGGTGAGCATTTCGTCGTGGGGGGTCGAGCGATGGATATCGTAGGTGGTGCCGACGCCTTCGAGGATTTTATAGAGGACGCGGAATCGGTTGGAGTGTTGCCAACAGTCGACGTAGTGGGTGTCGACTTCGAGGAGTTGTTCGTGGAGTTGATCCAGTGAGTATCGGGCAATACAGGTTTTGCCGGCGCCTGAGGGGCCGACGAGGAATGCGTCTTGGGGTTTGTCGCCGTCGACGACCGGTTTGAGTGCGCCGGCGAGTCGGTTCATTTGGGTATGCCGGTGGACGACGTCGTTTGGGAGGAAGTCGTCCTGTAGGACTTGGGCGTTCTGGATCATATTACCATGTGATTACGCAAACACCATAAGCGGAACTGGAGTGTTTCCGGGTTTCCGACGGGGTTACGGTGGCGGTGACAGCAGGTCGCGGGCCTGCAGATGCTCGAACAAGTCCTGATAGACATCGGCAGCACTCTCATCTGGAGATTTCGTCGGCGCTCGCGTACGAAGAGTATCGAAATTACCCACCAAGACACACCGGCGACGGGCCCGTGTCAAGGCGACATTGAGGCGACGAGGGCCCTCATTGGGGAACGTGAGAAAGCCGCTGTGCCCCTCATCGTTACTCCGGACAAATGAAACGATGATCGCCTCACGTTCACTTCCCTGGAAGGCATCGACAGTCGCAATCTTCACTGCGTCAGTCGCAAGCCCGGACAGCGTCGCGAGTTCCGTTCGAATCTTCCCAATCTGTCCAGAATAGGGGGTGATGATACCGATATCTGCTGGCGCGACACCCATCTCAAGGAGTTTCGAAACCTCACCGGCGACGACCGTTGCTTCCCGCTCGTTGTAATATGACTGGGACGGAGTGTGAGCCTCCTCGCCGTCGACCTGTATGGCCTCCAAAGGAGGGAGCGTACTGATTGACCACGTCCGATTCCGTTGCCCATGCAGTAACTCGCCATCATAGAAGGCTTCATTCGGAAAAGCGGCGATGTGTTCATTCATCCGGTACTGCGTCCGGAGCATTGCAACGATGTCCGAGCCATACAAGTCGACAAAGTGGTCGAACAGAGAGGTCGACATCGCTTCGGTGTTATCGTGCTCACCAGCATGATACGGCGGTAACTGTTTGTGGTCACCGGCAAGGACGACCCGCTCACCGCGAACCACTGGAATCAGCGTCGCCGGGATCGAAGCCTGGGTGGCCTCATCAACAACGACGAGATCAAAGATATTCTCACCGAACTGGTGGGCGCTACTCATCGTCGCACAGACGACATCTGATTGATAGAGATCATTCCCAACATACGCATCCGCTACCAGATCACTCGATGTATTGCCACCAGCACGCGCCGCCATCAACTCACCCTCTACAACCGCGGCATGGAGTGACGAAGAATCAACCCGCTCGCCCGTACTATCACCAACAAGAAGATTATCAATGGCCTGATTAGAGTGCGAAACCGCGAGGACGCGCTGACCTGCAGCACAGGCCGCTGTAATGATTTCAACGAGCGACCGCGTTTTCCCGGTTCCCGGTGGGCCATGGATACAGAATACATCTGTTGCAGAAACCGCGCGATGAGCCGCTTCATACTGGAACTTGTTCAAGCGCGATGCCGACACTGACACATCAATCTCGTCGTTGAAGTCCATCGTCCCGGTCCCGCTCAACCAGCCCCGTTTCCGATCATCGTCGCGAATCATGGAAACGGCGTCCCGCTTTCGATCATACGGCACGGGGTTGAGAAGTTCACCCGCGAGGAACCGTGCATCGGATTCCAAATCGAACACCGACAGATCCGGATTTTCCGGGCCACGATCCCAATAGAACGACAACTCCACCTGCCGTCCCTCCACGCCAAGGACCTCTGCTTCTGCGGGGAATCCTGGACGGTCGTCGTGAGTATCAATGATAACCTCCGAACCAGGATAAATGCCGTACTCCTCCGGAAGATCAACCGATTCATCGGGATCCACGTCTGGAAGGCGTAACTGGATGACCTGTTGGCCGTACTCATCGACATCAATGCCAGTCGGCTCAAGAACCTCAATCCCGTTGCGACTATCAAGAAACTGGTTGGGTGGAAGGCGCGCGCATTGCCGCCGGGCCTCCTCTCGTGCGGCGATTTCCTGGTCGGCGATCATCTCACGAATCTCATCCAATAACGCTTCCCCGTTGTCAGCAAGCGGGGCGTCGCTAGAAACCGTATCGCCTGGCTGTGTGTCTGCCGTAAATTCAGTTGCATTATGGAGATACTCTGGCGACGTTGGCGGGTCGAAAGAATCATGCCAAAATCGAATCCGCCATGCCGGATACGTTTCCCCGAACTCGTCTATTGGAATCCGGGCGAGGTCGCCTTGTGCAAAGTCGTGATACACGACACACGGGACGAGATGATCGGGGTAATACAGCAAGAATTCACCGGTGAGATCAGCAGACTCGGGTTCGTGTAACGGGAGAATGACTTTTGAATCATCCACGATGAAGGCGTGGTGTTCTTTGAACCGAGCGATGATCTCTTCGGCCGGAATCGCCTCGTGGAGATGCCACTCGCCGACGGACTCGCGGATTTCACGGTCAAAAACGGCTGGCCGTCGATCGAGTTGGTGGAACACACCGTTGACTGCCTCAAGCACCCCCGCCATGTGCTCGGAGCTTACGGAACCCGATATATAAACCTTCATCGCCTGAGTCACTACCAATAGCGCGACGGATCACCAGCTCACGCTGAGTTAATCCGGAGCCCCACCCCGGCATTGTCGAGAATGACACGAATGACGGGGACCGACCAGCTACTCTGACGGATTGCGCCATCGACCGGTTCGACTACTCCATTTACGGGATCGGTGACGGTGAATGCAAGCGGGGTTCCCGCCATTCAGACATGGAGATCAACTAAGAGGTCGGCGGCGAGTGTAACCTTGGCATCCTCCCCGCCCTGAAGGGCGAGGATTCCCACCGCCGGAACCGAAACGAAGCGGTTTGCGTTGGGAGTTCAAGGTTCGCACACCGACGAGGTGCGGGCCGTGCCAAGCGGCCGTTACTCCTATCCTCACCACCACGGTTCCACTCGTTTCCTCGTGGCTTTCGAGGTGTGTCGGCGGATTCGGAGGTACTTGGGTGTTTTGCGTCGGTACCCGCCCTATCCCGCTGGGGTACCAGCGAGCCTCGGTCGGGAACTCCGAATTTGTCCGATTGTCCCGGTGTGGGCGCGGGCGTGCCGCGTCGGATGACCGACGACACGGACGGAGCGCATCTAAGTCCTCGCCATGCAGAGTGAAAGTGAATGGAAGACGGCGATTGATCCCTGCCCTCACGGGCGGGGCTTTCTCGCCTGTAATTCCGTAATTTCCGCAGTACCCGCATCGGGTGCTGCGAGTGGTTCAACAGCGGCGATATCCATTGTGACTGTTCTGTGTGTCCGAGCAGCAGGCAGTGATGCGGTCGGTGTAGCCCGCGTCATATCGACCGAGAGATGGCTGCCAGCAATAAATCAATGTCAGCCCGTTCCGGGTTTCCATCTCGCTCCGGGAGCCGTTTGAACTCGCCGGCAGCCACCTCGATCAGGGTGTCAGCCGGCATCACATCCACTCCGGGATTCCACGGGCTCGACTGGGGAGTATCGCTGGATTCACTCGGGAGTTTCGTTAAGCGAAATCTTCGAATGTTGTTGAGGCTATCTCACCACGATTGGTGGCGAATTCATCGAGGGCAACGAATTCAAGGTCACCGTCCTGCAGTGTGCGTTTGACACGGTCGCTGGCTGCGGGAGCGACGAGAAGGCCACGGGCGTCGGGATTGGATTCCCGGTATTGTGACATATACCGCGTTAACTGGTCGACGTGAGTGAGAGATGCCTGTCGGCGTTTGACTTCGATCACGACCGGCCGACCATCATTGTCGACAGCGTAGACGTCAATGGTTCCGTATGGCGTGTCCCGCTCGTGTTCAATGGCGCGGAGGCCTGCCTCGATCTCTTCTGGATGTTCAAGAATATAGTCATGCATGTCGGCTTCCGTGCCGGAGAGTTCCAGCGGTGCCGTATCATCGGCGGCATACCGAGCGAGGTGATACGTCGATCGGAGGTGGACGCGGACGACTTCATCGGGGTCGGAGCGACGGGCAGTAATTGTACACTCGCCTTTGACGACGGTTGCAGTGATTGTGCTGCCCGGTGGCTGCCAGTTGACGGGGTCGTTGCCGGTTGGGCGATGCACCAGGAGCGTGCCATCGGGCTTCCCGATGACGATTCGGTCGCCCGGTCCGAGGTATCCGGATGCGCGTCCGTCATAGTCCACCTCACAGGTGGCGAAGACGACCACCGTGTCACCGGCTTGGACGGCGCTTCGAACTGCCTCGGCAACCAGCTCCGGGCTTGGGTCGCTGTAGGCGTCTGTCACCATTAGTTGCCACCTATGGTTCAATTGGTAAGAAGATATGTTGTTCACGCTGTGGTGGAGGTACTGAGATTCCTTGCCTTTCCGCGGCAATCACGGTATCCATCCGACCGTTCTACCACGGTTCGCGGCGGTGAACATGAATACTTCCGGAAGCTCGGAATCGCGCGGATGGCGCTCTTTATCCTCCATGATCGATACGGAGATATGGCGGCGTTCCAGACCGAGGACATCCCGAGTTTCCCGACGCTCGATCCAGGCGTGACACTCTTGTCGACTGATGGACGGGCGACCGGTCCACTCCAATCGCTCGTGCTTGATCATGTGCTCCTCAAAAAGGGCACGGTCGCGTGGGTCGACGCCCGTGACAACGCGACGACGACGTCGCTTGTCACGCTTGCGCCGAGTCGACGAACGCTGCAACGGATTCAAGTCGCGCGTGCGTTCACCCCGTTCCAACACTATAGCCTCCTGGAAGAGTTACCGACGGTGACTGACGATGAGACAACCCTGATTGTCGTCCCCGCGATTGAGTGGTTCTACACCACCGACACGCTCCGGGCAGGAGAAGGCGAAACGATGCTGCGAGAGGCACTTGAGTCGCTCCAGGAGCTGGCAGCGCGGGGTGTGCCGGTGTTGGTGTCGCGCGATGCTGCCGATGGCCTCGGCGAGTGTGTCGAACCGTATTGCGACGTGACCCTCGCCTGTGAACGGACGCAGTTTGGGCCGCGGTTCGTGGGAGAAGAGTTTGAAACGCTACTGTTTGAAGACGAGAGAGGCACCGTCCAAACAACGCTGGCGTTCTGGCGGCAGGTACTCCAACGGCGGCACGCTGCTCACTTCCCTGGCAGCGCCACGGAGGTGACGTCCATTGGGACGGACTAACCCGACGTTTCGAAACGTCCTAGAAGCAGTGAAGGCACGGTGGCATGACTATCGCCGCACCCTCCGTCAGCGCGATCAACCACACTTCGACCGGCTGTTCGAGCACGCTGACACGCATGCGGACGCCGCCGGGTATCTGAATCCAGATGATCCAATGAATCCCATCTTGGTCTCGATGCTGCTAGAACATCAAAAACGCATCACGGACCTGGAAGAGCAACTCGATACACACGACCTCGATGACAGCGAAAGCGGCAACGAGAACGCTGGGAACGAAGGGACCATGGACGGCGAGGATGGCACGCACACCACCGAGCGGAAAGGCGGGACAGAAAGCCACGACGACCGTCAGGACATGGCCGGGGTGAACTATACCGAGCCCCGAACCGATCGGCGCTCGTGGTGGCGGCGACAGCCATGACGTTCAAGATCGACTATCGGGACGGGGATGTGTTCCGCTGGTCGGTAACGCCGGAGGGCGCCACGTATACTCGTGATGGTGACTATACGCCAACAGTCTTTGTGTCAACGACTGCGCAGACGAGTATTGCGGAGGTCGAACGCCAGCTCACCACCCAGCCCATGGTTGTCGATACAGAGATCGAAGAGTGGCGGACTGTCTGGCGAAATGACCAGGAACCGGTGGTTCGTGTGGATGTACGGACGATCGATGCGGTGACTGACCTCGCCCATGAGGTTCGTAGCTGGGGTGGCCCAGGTGAATATCGGTTATACAATGTGGATCTTGCCCGGGAATTCCGCTACTGCCTGGAGAATGACGTGACACCGGTCCCGGCAGCGAGAACAGACCAAGCAGGCCAAAGAACGAACACAGCAGACAGGAACGATAGCGAAGGTGATGACGCGTCGGAGAGCCCGGGTGAAGAGACGGTCGGGCTGACATCGATACAGCTGCAGTTGAATCCAAAAGCGCGGAATGATGGCGATCTTTCGGCACTCATGATCGACGGGGAACCGGTCGGGGGGTCGGATGTCGATGCGATTGAGGCGATTGAGGCAATGCTCGCGGCGCGCGATCCGGACGTACTCGTAGTGAGTGCGAGCGACCTGATCCCATTGTGTTATCGCACAGCACTGAGTCACGACCACACGAGTTTCGAACTCGGTCGGCTCCCGGGGTTCCAGCAGCTGGCGCACGCGTCGACGTTCGAAAGTTACGGGCGAGTTGGGCATTCACCGGCGCGATACAACGTCCCAGGACGAGCCATCATCGATGTGTCGAACTCGTTCTTTTGGCGGCAGACGAATCTCAGCGGGCTGCTTGATCTCGTTGAGCGCTCCGGGAAGCCGTTACAGGAGACGGCGTGGGCGAGTATCGGGAACGTTCTCACCTCAATCCAAATTCGGGTGGCGATTGACCGCGGTGTTTTGGTGCCATGGAACTCGTGGCGTCACGAGCAGTTCAAGTCGATGGCGACACTTGACGAGGCCGACCGCGGCGGCGTCATCTTCTCACCAGTAGTCGGACTCCATGAAGATGTCCATGAGTTGGATTTCTCATCGTTGTATCCCAACATTATGGTGACCCGGAATGTGAGCCCGGACACTATTCGGTGTGCCTGTCACGCGGACCGTGAGGATGTCCCCGGGCTTGGCTACAGTATCTGTGACGATCCAGGGTATATTCGAGATGTCCTGAAACCGATCATCGATGACCGCGATAGATATAAACGCCTGATTGAGGCAGACAGTAAGACGTCGTCAATCGAAGAACTCCAAGGCCGCTCAAGCGCACTGAAGTGGATTCTTGTCTCGTGTTTCGGATATCAAGGGTTCAGCAACGCGAAGTTCGGGCGAATCGAATGTCATGAAGCTATTAATGCGTTTGCACGTGAAATTCTCATGGATGCAAAAGCCGCCTTGGAGCAACACGGGTGGGAAGTCATCCACGGCATTGTTGATAGCCTCTGGGTCAAGGCTCGGTCAAACGCCGATCAAACACCGCTTGAGACGGTTGCTCAAGAAGTAACGGACGAAGTCGGTATTGCGCTCGAGTATGAGACAGCCTATGACTGGATCGCGTTCGCTCCGCGTCGAGAAAGTGAGGCGGGTGCACTGAACCGCTACTTCGGGAAGATCACGGGTGAGGATACCTTCAAGAAGCGTGGTATCGAGCTCAGACAACGGAGTACACCGGCGTTCATCGACGCTTGCCAGCAGGAATGGTTGGAAGCGCTCGATGAATATCGAGCGCCAGAACCGGTCTGTGATCGACTGCAGGTGCATCTTGCCCGGCTCCGATCAGGGACAATCGATCCTGATTCACTGTTAATTCGGCGGCGGGTTTCGAAGACTGCTGAAGAATATAGCCAATACACGCGGCACGTCGCTGCGCTTGAGCGAGCTGATAGCCAAGCATTCGAGGTTGCCCCCGGTGAAGACGTTCGATATGTCGTCGTCGACGATACCAAACAGTCTGCCGCTCGCGTCCGACTTGCCCATGAAGATCTCGACCAGTACGACGTGGAGTTCTACGCTGATCTTCTCGTCCGTGCTGCCGAAAGTGTCCTCTTGCCACTCGGGTGGGATCAGGCTCGAATCCGTCGGTATCTTGCGGAGACTGCAGAGACCGCGATTACAGCGTACTAACGCGGATATCGGTGAAAAGTGCGTGTGGGTACAGCTCGACGGGAGGGTGGATAGATGGTCAAAAGTTGGTAGCGAGAAAGTGGAGGTGTTAGTGGATGCGTTGGTTAGGATTCTTCGTAGTCGGCGAGGCGTGAATCGGATGTTAACACGGCTTTTGTTTCATCGAGTGGGACTGAGAGGCTGATTTCTTTGGTCCGGCCATAGCGGCCTTTTGAGACGACAACAGCGTTGACGATGCCGAGCATATCGAGTTCGCTGATCAAGTCAGTGACGCGTCGTTGGGTGAGTACATCAGCTTCGACATCATCGCAAATCCGTTTGTAGACGTTGAATACTTCACCTGTGTTGATGTTCTCCTCGCCGCTTTCTTCGAGTTTGATAATCGATAAAAGGATGAGTTTCGATTGTTGGGGGAGTGTTCTGACTGCCTCCACAATCCGGTTGAGTTCGATCTTTTCTTGGGCTTCTCGAACGTGATGTTCGCGGACTTGTTCGTTTTGGGTTCGTTCAGCGAGTTCACCAGCGGTTCTGAGGAGGTCGAGTGCTCGGCGGGCGTCGCCGTGTTCTTGGGCAGCGAATGCCGAGCACAACGGGATGACTTCTTCCGCGAGGACGCCGTCTTTGAACGCAATGGCTGAGCGTTGTTTGAGGATATCTGTGAGTTGTTCGGCGTCGTATGGTGGGAAGACGATTTCTTCTTCGCCGAGGCTTGATTTGACGCGGGGGTCGAGGAATTCGGTGAATTTCAAATCGTTAGAGATCCCGATTATTGAGACGCGTGAATTCTGCAGATCAGAATTCATCCGCGAGAGGTTATAGAGGGTATCGTCTCCGGATTTTTCGACGAGTTTATCGATTTCGTCAAGCATGATGACGACGACGCGTTGATAGAAGTCGACAGCGTCGAAAAATTCGGTGTAGACTCGGTCTGTCGGCCAGCCGGTCATTGGGACGAGTTCTTGTGTGTCCCGGTAGTCTTCCAGGAAGTTAATTCGTTGTTGTGCGGCGGTAATTGAGTCGTATCCACGGCTGGTGAGGTCATCGATTGCGCCGGTTTCGACAAGGTCGGTGAGTGTGTCCAGTTCTGTGTCGACGCGGTCAAGGTTGTCCTCTATGAATTGGTTTGCGAGTTGGGCCAAGACACGGTATTGGGTGTCTGTCACTTCGCAGTTGATGTACTCGACCTCGCACGGGACGGCATACTCTTGGGAGGTTTGTTGGAGTTCCTGGCTGACGAACCTGGCACTCGCGGTCTTGCCGGTTCCAGTTTTCCCATAGACTAGAATGTTTGATGGGGTATCGCCTCGGAGTGCCGAGACGAGAATGGTTGCAATGTCGTTAATCTGTTCGTGGCGATGCGGGAGTTGTTGTGGGGTATAGGAGGGGCGGAGGACCTCCTTTTGATCAAAGATCGGTGTTCCGCTCAGGAGATCGTCAAACAGACCGGTTCCTTCCTTTGTCTCATTGTGCGAGCCTGACGCGTCGTCGAATAGGTCGCTCGTTGCGTCGGCCGATAGCTCATCACTCGAGACGTCATCTCCGCCGGCTTGGTCGCTGATCGACTGGCCCGCAGTTACGCCGCCGAGGTCCAACTTCGATTGTGAGTTCTGATTTTCGTCCATATATTTCCGGTAGGGGATTGGGTTTTGCCCTTCGGGGCGACCGGCCGGTGTCGCCATCGTGGCACGCGCCTCGCTATTGTTCCATGTAGTCACGTTCCATGCGAGGCAATATGATAAAGTCTTCCGTAAGGTAACCTAGAGGATAGACCGGAAGCTCTGCTTACTATGGATACGAATTGGCGTCTCGTCACGCGTTCAATGTCAATTATATGATTATTTTGGGGTGGGTCATGGTACAATATAACGTACTTGGTTTTGGCTGGATTTGCGCGCGCGACACAGCCCGTGGTCAGACCAGACCATCACTATGGCGTGATCTCAACCCGTGGTCAGACCAGCAGGCCGCGATCAGATACTTTGCCGGACATCACCTCCAAAGTGACAGTTCGATGGTTGACGACACGAAATATAGTGTATTGGTATTGAGTAGTGGTGCTCTACGCTCCGGTAGAACTGCTTCTTGTCTCGGTGTGGAGCAATCACTGGACGAGTGTGGCTCTGGTTCTGGAACGGCTATAGCGGAGGTTATGGTTCGAAAGAGAGGTCTGTTTCGGCGAGTGCCGTGGCACCGTTGGTGATCGCGGCTTCGACTGCCGTTTTGTCTTTCATCAAAAAGAGGTTGTTGTCTGGTGTGTCTCGTTTGAGTACGGATTGTTTGAAGAGAATATCCGGGTGGCGGGTGTATTTCTGGCGGACGACGACATATTCGTCAGGATCGTCGATCAAGCGAGGTGTTTTATTGCCGTCTTGGAGGATGTTGCCGACTGTCTCGAGATCATTTTCGGGGACTTCGAAACGGTATTCGTCGTTGTCGTAGAACTGTGTGAGGCGGTTGAAGATATCGTCGTCCTCAAAGTAGTGTTTGAAGTAATATGTACCCTCAATCTCGAAGAGTGGGATCATATCCTGCTGTGCCGGTGGTGTCATTGTCGGCCTGGCTCCGTACTGACATGGTGGGTACGAATCATGGTATATCTTACCATACACCTAGGGGACGGCTGGGCGTGTTTCATTCTGGATGGGAGTAACGAGTGGGTGTAGTGTCGTATGTAAGTATGGAAGGGCTGGGGAGCTGACGGCCAGGCGTGGGGAGAGGTACTTGGATGCTCCAATAGTATATCATAATAAATATACTTTTATTCGTGTCGATGTGTAAATCCGGTCGAATGCAGGTGTTTGTATGCAGTATGCCGCCATATTTATATATGACAATAATTATATACATTTTGTTATTGATATTCACGGAATTTCGATATGTAAGGTGGGATACAAGGACAAATCTTAGCAAGTGATAGAGACTCGAAAGTATAATCAAATTGATGGTATGGATTGACTAATTCAGGAGGTAGTATTATAACCCCCTGCTCGCAAGTATCCAATCCTAAAACGGGGCGACTACCGGTGGGAACGAATCATGGAATGCATTACCTGTCGTAACACAAACGTACTCAACCGCGTCGTCGTCAACCAGCTTACCAAGCACAAACACGGCTTATTCTGTGTCGACTGCGAAACCCAAACCTTCGGTCAACTCTTGGACGATCCAACATGGCACCAAGACCACGGGTGTGCATTTTG
Organism: uncultured Natronomonas sp.; assembly: GCA_964609565.1. Taxonomy (GTDB): domain Archaea; phylum Halobacteriota; class Halobacteria; order Halobacteriales; family Haloarculaceae; genus Natronomonas. Next base: position 20,181 of record CAZSSY010000021.1, on the reverse strand, counting down.
TGACGGCAATGGCCAATTCGTACTCCCGGAACTCAACTGCATCATCGAACGTGACAACGGCCGCCCACGACTCATTGAACATGCCCCACTCGAAGATGCCGTGAAACTCTGTGAAACTCACCTCGAAGAACTCCTCCACACCGAGACCACCATCCACCAATCGATAGAAGCGTGAATCCGCGGATCACCCCCGAGTCGATTTTCGTTTCTCTGAGACATCGATAGAGAGAACCATGTGATCCGACTGCGTGACGTAGCTCCACAACGGATGGCCTCCGCGTAAAGGCAAGGCCTGACTGGTCGCCACCAGACGTCCCGGCTATAGAGACGGAGACGTGTCATTTCGATGTCTGCGGTCGGTACAACCGGTGAAAGGCAGGGCAGAGCCAGTTCGCTCTGTGATTCTATTGCGTCAATTCATTGACTTTCTGGATATTCCACGCGTATCCTTTCTCATCGTCTGGTGTCTCCAATACCATCGGGAGCTCTCGGAAGGCATCATCGGTCAACAATGTCCGAAACCCGCTGTCGCCAATCGCTCCCTCGCCGATATGTTCGTGTTCATCCTTCTCAGAGCCACAGGGATGTTTCGAATCATTCAAATGGAGATATTCAACCTGGTCTACTCCCACCAGCTCATCAACCGTCGCAACGAGATCTGCCATCCCGGTCTCGGTCCGGAAATCAAACCCAGCTGCGAACATATGGCAGGAATCCAGACAGATCCCGATTTCATCATACGTATACGTCGATTGCGCGACCATTTCATGTAATTGCTCAAACGTCGCCCCAATCGTGGTCCCCTGTCCGGCTGTGTTTTCCAACAATAGGGTGACATCCGTAGGAATATCGAGGTTTGACAGGCGATCAGCGACATTTGCAACACCCTGCTCAACACCCGCGCCCGTATGTGCACCCGGGTGGAACACGTAATACGGAATTCCCAATGCCGCACAGGCGTCTAATTCTCCCTGGAGTGTGTTGATTGATTTCGACCCAAGATCGTCTTTTGGCGTAGCGAGATTGATGAGATACGTCCCATGCACAATCCACGGCCCCATATCCGCAGCCGTCACCGCTTGCTGAAAATCAGTCCCCTCATCGGCATCGATGTCTCTGACAGACCACCCCCGGGGCGACCCTACAAACACTTGGCCAACAGTACCACCAAGTTCAACCTGTCGAGCTACGGCCTTATCGAACCCTCCACTAATTGACACATGCGCGCCAACGGTAACCATGTATCTGGTCATGACACGGTAGATGAAAAACTCCGCGACTCACGTCAGGCCGCATGCAGCCAGAACAGTCACACACCGCCTGCGAATGGGCCTCGAAGACCATCGAACCCTGAGGAGATGGATTCCGTCAGCACTACCCCGTAGTCCGATCGGTCGGAGGACATTTACTAACCAACTACGTACAGGAGGTATCCGACATGCTACCGTCGGGTTGCTACCATGCCAAATGACAGCTCACTTGCCCGTGACTATCTGGTGACCCCAGAGCTGGGTCGGGGGCCAGGCGTCCTCATCCTCCATTCGGGCAGGGGATATACGTCTTTCATCGAACAGTTCTGCCATCGGCTCTCAATGGAGGGATTCGTTGCACTTGCGCCGGATCTCTTCGACGGAAAGACGGCTACGTCGGTTGAGGAATCACGTGTACTGAAAGCTGAGGTTGATGTCGACCAGACGGGGCGTCGTTTGGAAGACGTTGGTGAGTTTCTTCGCCAACACGAGACGGTCAGTCGTCGCGCCATCGGGGTTATCGGATTCGGATATGGAGCAGAATGGGCCTGTCGACTCGGAAGTCGTTTCGGAGACGAATGTGGCGCAATCGTGCTTTTCTATGGGTGGGAGGACGCTGATTGGAACAGTGTACACGCACCGATCCTTGGTCATTATGCGCAACTCGATCAAGCCCTTCCCCCATCCCGGGTGAATGATCTCCGAGATGAGTTCAAGACGTATGATGTCGCCCACGATCTATTCATTTATCAAAACGTTGAACCGTCGTTTTTCGAGACCGATGCTACGGCTCGCCACAATGCAGATGCGGCCCAGCTGGCCTGGGAGCGAACAGTGGAATTCCTCCGGCGCCAACTCCAAGGCCATTAATCTCCGCGGGGGTCCCGCCTGACAGGAGAGCTTGCCGGGTGTCGACGGGCACTTTATTGGGGACCGCGTATCTCGTCGTATTGTGGCAGTCCGCCTTCGTGACGGTATCGAAATTGAGTTAGAGACTGGCAAGCTGGTCGGTGCCGATGCCTCTGTTCCGGCCGGGGATATCAATATAGTTAGTCACGCTCATGGAGACCATCTGCCGACCACGTCGCCGGGAGGCGTGCTATGTTCAGAGGTCACTGCTGACCTGGCCGGTGTCCGTCGAGAGATACGTATGACGCCACAAGAGCATCCTGCTGTCACGCTACTACCTTCTGGTCATGTCGCCGGATCCCGAGCAGCCGTCATTGAAGACGGTGAAACTCGCTATCTATATACAGGGGATGTATCGACACGGGATCGATTTTATCTTGATGGATTTCGCCCTGTTGATGCCGACGTGGTTATTATTGAATCTACCTATGGAAAGCCACTCTATGAGTTTCCTGACCAACAGACAGTAGAAGCACGAATCGTCGAGTGGTTAGACGAGACAAATGAACGACCAGTGGTGTTGTTTGGGTATGCACTGGGGCGGGCCCAAGAGTTAGAGTTGCTCGTCAAACGAGCGGATCGAGGAACTGTGTATGTGACTGATACGATACATGAAATCAATCATGTCGTTGCAGACTGGTATGATGTTTCATTTGACGTGGCACTGTATGATCGTGATACGACTCTCCATGAAGATGATGTGCTTGTACTCCCGAGTCAGACGAGGTCCCTTGATTTTGTTGAGGCTATTGTCGACGAAGCTGGTGCGCTCACGGCCGGGTTTACCGGATGGGCAGTCGATGAAAGCTACCGGTACCGAACAGGGCTCGATATTGGGTTTCCCTTATCTGATCATTGCGATTACGGGGAGCTGCTGGACCTCGTGAGAGCTGTCAATCCACGTAAAGTGTACACGCACCATGGGTTCGCGAGTGCACTTGCCCGGAATATACAATCTGAGTTACGTATTTCAGCGCGAGCGATGCAGTCGAATCAATCGACGCTAGACGAGTTTTGAGGGAGAGATAGAGCAAGGGTCGAAGAGCATTATTGCATGGTTTCCCTGTTCGAGTCGGAGAGACGAGCATACTGGCGTCATGTGGAATCATTTAAATGTTCACTCCGTACTGAGAATATAAATCGGGCTGAGGGATTTAAAGGAATCATCCCTGCCTGGGAGTAAGGGGGAAGCGGTGAAGCATCGATCATGATTGCATTCTGGATTGCGGGATGGCTCGCTGTGACGAGCTTTATTTTGGGTGGGATTGTGGCAATAGTCGTCCAAGGACGGCTTCACGCTCGGCGGCGGCAGGAACTCCGAGAATCCTATAGTGCGGAAATTCAAGCCTGCGAGATCGAATCCCTCCAGAGCCATCTCAATGAATTATCAGAAGAACAAAATAGTGAAGAATTCAGTGATGTAGCGATTGAGACCATGGATATATCATTACCCGCTGGGGCAGAGACAAAAGCCGAGATGTTGAGTCATGACGAAATGAAAGCCGTCTATCGGTTCTCCACGCAGCTCCGGACGGTACGCCAAATTTTTACTGCAATTCTCGAAGAGCCGGACGCTATCGATGAGGCGGAACTCGACCTCGCGCAAGAACGGCTACAGGATCTCCGCCTAGCAAAGTCAAATGCGTTAGGGACGCTGGGTGCTGACGTGTCATAGAACACTTCTCCAGGATAAATTTCGTGGAATTCCGGAAGGTGGACAACAATCAGTTTGGCTATTCCGATGTTGACCGTTGGTATGGCTCCGATTCGACACTATGTATATGAGTGCGAGGACTGTGGTGTTGGATTGACTGACGCACTCGCCTTTGGGCCTCCGAGCGATCGATGCTGTCCACACTGTTATGCGGCACGAATAAGCGGATCGGAGGCGACAATTCGACCGGATCCTGGGCTTCCAAATTAACAAATGAGAAGTGTCTGACGCGGAAGTATATCGGGCGAGAATACGGCGAGGCTACCAAGTGGCGGTACGACGGATTTCATCTTCTGGAGAAGTGACGGCTCGATGAGGAACTCAAGTGATCGGCTGTCTCAGCGAGTCTCCGGTATCCCAGGGCATACTCAGAGGATGGGATTCATTGGGTAGCAGGGTGACTGATGTTATTTGGCAATGAGGTAGGTGTGAGTCCCGCGGCGTTGGATCTGGATGTCAGTGTCGTGATGGGGGGTTGATTGGACAAACTCGCGGACCTCGGCGGCAGTCATGTTGGAGATATCAACGAATCCACTAGTTTCGGTTGCCTTGCTCGATCCCGGTTGCTGATAATGTATGGATGACATACCTAACGTCATTGGGTAGGTTCGGCTTAAACGGCCGCCTAGGGCAGTGAAAGTGAAACTGCACGCAGAGAACGGAATAAAATGAAAGAATCGGGGAGCGATTGCACTCGCCGAAATCACTCAAAACCTGGTTGTGCTACCACCGACAGAGATAGAGGAAAGGTGATCAGAGAAAGTTTGCGGTCGAGAACACCGGTGAAATCGACATATCTGGCGATAGGAGGGTTTCGAGCACCGTAATCAAGCGAAAGAATTTACTACAGGACTGTCACCTAGCGACCGATGCCGTGTTCCCTCTGCGACGATGATGCCGGCACAGCCTGTATTGATCGAATATTAATTTTCAATGATAAAGAGGGAACAAACGACAAAACATCGCTCCAACTTGAACCGATTCCATACGGTTCAGAACCGATGTATGATGATTGGATTCCATCGAACCGGTGTGCGAAATGCGGCGTTGTCGTGGGCGAATATCACCATGATGGCTGCGGGTTCGAAATTTGTCCACACTGTGGCGGACAGCTCAACGAGTGTTCATGTCAACCGGGCGTAATTGCCCGGGGCTTCGAACCGGCTTAAATACTGCCACCATTCCACCGCTGAACTCGTGGGATTTCCTTCGAGATGTCGTAGAAACCTTGAGAGGTATATCGATCTACGAACCGCCAGGTATTGCATCTGCGATGAGTGGCTGTTACGACTCAACAACCTCGATATCCGCATCGTCGGACACCGTTATCTCACAGCCTTCATAGGTAAAGACAACGCGGCCTTCAGTCGGTTGAGTGTCAGCTGACCGCTCGAAGAGTGCTTCAAGGGCGTCAACATCAATGGTGTCATGGAGGGGGGCTAGATCAGTCGGGTTACAGTTTTTTGTGTCTGCAACTGCCCGGACGATTTCCCACGCCATCCCGTCGTCGGGGCGACCTACCATGCAAACCACGTTCAATGCTTGGTAGGAATACTTTATGTATAATTCCACCTCAAAAACCAGGGAATGTATACCCCGAGAAAATAATTTTCGGTCTATCTCAATCTATCGAGGGACCTACCTGTAACGAGACTTGAGAGTCGCATTCAGACGACTACACCCGGTGTACGACACCGCCGATGGCTATCAGTGGCGATCCACGACGATTTACGAGGCCCAGGGGAAGCAAAGATTACTGCTCCTCATATAATGTAGCGATTGTGTCAAACGTATCAACATCCGCCGGCTCGAGATCATGACGAATACGGGAAAGTCGAGGGAACCGTAATGCGAACCCAGAATCATACTTCGGGGATTTCTGGATTTCTTCGTATTCGACTTCCAGAACGACCGCCGGCCGGAAAACCGCCTCACGACCATCAATCTCAAGGATCAACGGCTCAACGAGATCCGTGAACGTCTCAAGTTGCTCATCGGTGAAGCCGGTATGCATTCGACCGACTTCCAAAAACGATCCATCTGATTCGTCACGGCACGCCAGGTACGGCCGGCCCAGATAGCCACTCTTTCGGCCCTCACTCCATTTTGCTCGAGTAACAACAAGATCGAGTGGTTCCATTGTGGACTTCACCTTCAACTGATACCCAACTCGAGAACCCGGGCGATATGGCGCATCAAGATTTTTCGCCATCACTCCTTCATGGCCGTTGGCAACAGCCGCTTCATAGAATGTCTCTGCGGTCTGCAAGTCGCCTGTCTGGACGTGATCGGCCCGCTGAATATCTCTCTCGATAGCATCGAACACCGTCTCCAAGCCAGCTAACCGGTCTCGGAGCGGCGATTCAAGTAAGGATTCATCATCGAGATACACGAGATCAAACACATAGAGCGTAACGGGAATCTCATCTGCGATAGATTCAACATCGTATTTCCGTTTTATGCGCTGAGAAAGCGTCTGGAATGGGACCGGATCACCCGTCGATGGTTCATAGCCGACGAGTTCCCCCTCAATGATAAACGAATCTGCGGACACTGCGTCAGTGACAGCATCGATGACATCTGGAAACTGCGAAGTGACATCCTCCAACCGGCGTGTGAACAACCGAACGTCATTGCCGTCACCGTGGAGTTTCGCCCGGATTCCATCATACTTGGTTTCGAACAACAGCGTGCCCTCACTGTCTCCGAGGTCTGCAATGGCCTCCGCTAAACTGTCGGCGTTCTGTGCGAGCATCGGCTTGATCGGACGGAACAGTTCCATCTCCAACCCGGCAAGTGCCTCCTCTCCACCGCGACGGGCCCGCTCAGCAACAATGCTATAATCGTTCGTCACCTCAAATGCGCGTTCGACGGCCCGGATCGACGCTTCAGATTCATCGAGAAATGTCCATGCGATCGCATCTCGAACAATGCCTTCACCAACGCCTAACCGCATCGCTCCGGTGATTGTCCGCACCACGTACCGGGCCTCTGGTGGTGTCGCCGACGTCAACAGGCCCGCTATCTCGTCAACCCGTCGTGATTGGCTGCCACTTCCTTCATAGCTGGCAAGTGCATGAAGCGTGGAGTAGACATCACGCACTGTCAACGGCTCCGAGAACAGCGTCTGTTGGGCCTTCTCAGCGACAGCACGTGCGGCTGCATCACCGATATCGCCCTCTTCCCGCCACCATTCTTCAATTTGGTCAGTATCAACTCCTGTTGCTTTCTCTATGGCATCCAGCGTGAGAGCCGTCGATACACCGAGGTCACTGGATTCCCAGTTCGCAAACACGTTCCCGCGAGCAAGCTTCACCACGATTGGAAGATGGTCGGAATCAGCCGTATCGAAGAGTTCAGCCAAAATCTCTGTTTTCTCAAGTGTTGCAGCGGTCTCCTCGAGGTCTTCATAGACTGACACCAACTCAGCGTACTCCATCACCCCGGCGTTGGCACGGGCGGCAGGAAAAATCTACGACGCCGGTCATACCGGCGGCTGAACGTCTGAACCAGCGAAACAAACCGAACACCCATTAGGATGGCGCAAAAACATCGACCGGCACGACCCATGCCGCGACATGCACACCCGACCGCGATCGATGACGGCATCATCTATATTGACCGGCCGGAGGGCCGACTGACTGTCGGGCCGGTAGACGATGTGTTGACGGCAGTCGGTGGGCCGGCTTGGACGATCTCGTATTCAGAGTGGGAGAAACAACGGTATCCAGATTTGGATACAGCCGATGAAGGATTAACGATTGATGTCGTTGATGTTATCAATGGGATGGAATTCGATGCGCCATTCATAGAGGCACTCGCGTCGCTCCCCAAGGAGCCGGTGGTGGCTGGTGATCTCCAGCCTCGCCTGGGCTTGTTTGTCGGTAGACTCCTTGAAAACCTCGAGACAGGACTTGCATAACTATCGTTCGCAGAAACCGACACGGATAGGTCTATGGGCGCCGAGCCCAAGCGGTCGGGTATGCACTCTTGGGAGATTGTCTGCATTACTGTCGATACCGACAGCGAGTTTACGGACTGCCGCGCAATCGAAGAGCTGGGATATCTTGCCCCGACGCTCAAACGAAAATCAGCTGACGTGGTCGGGGCGCAGATCCACCAAGGACATCGAGAATTCCATGTCGACGCCGATGGTGAACGACTTCAACTCCAAGCCGACCATGATCCAGCCGTAAACTTCTATGTCCGGACTCGAGATGAAGACAGCAATGATGACCCGCTTCTTGCACTCCGTTCCTGTACTGAATATGAACTTGATGATAAACTCGAAGATGTCGCCTAATCACGACTGCCAACAAGGAGTGATCGGATACACCACTGGTGACTTCCCCGGCACTATAGGGCGGGGTTGTACCGCCTGAAATGCAGATAATTGGCTGGAGATCGACATCTGTATGGTCGATCATGCGGTCGTCTTACCTCCACCATTTCAAGGCGGTTCTAGGCAGGTGTTCGGTGAAAGAGACGGATGTCGGTTCACCGAGGTCGAAATGACAGAATAGTGCAGCGGTAGTGGTTTCGATGCTTCCCCCTATTTGAGTTTTACGTCAGACGCTGCGAAACAACTACAACATTCTCCCCGTATACGGTAACGTATGTCAAGCCGTAGTGGCCGTACCCCAGACGCTCCCATTGATCCCTCCAGCGCGGAGGTGTTAGAATTCTGCCCCACCTGCCGAGAGCAGACATCACACGTCGCAACCATCGATTTCCTCGTTGAAAACCGGGAATCGGAACATGCTCCGAACTCTCGACAACCATACCGAGTGGCGGAATGTCAGGAGTGCGGTACCGAGACACGACAGCGAGCCACCAACGCCTAAAGACCACAACGAATTCATCTTCTTCAAACCACCTGTACGTCTCACACGAGACGCTCATCCTCGAACGGTGACCTAGGCCGACGATAATCCTTTGCAGTATTACGGATAACCCGATTGTATGGTTCGTCGAACACTTCTAGTCTGTCTCCTCATCACGGTCGTTATAGTAAGCGGCTGTGCAGGCCTTGACTTCAGCGAGCCGCCATCACTCAATGAAACAACACCTGACGGGCTGACGCCCGGGTACAGCCCGACAGTCACGGGAAATTCATCCCAAGGGGAGGGGATGATTGCAGTTCACAGCATCAACGTGGGACAAGCTGATGCGAACCTAGTCATTGGCCCAGATGGAGAGACAATACTCATTGATTCAGGTGATTGGCGTGATGACGGTGAAACCGTGCTTACCTACCTTGAGACGCACAATATCACACGAATCGATCATCTTATCGCAACTCATGCTCACGCCGACCATATTGGCGGTCATGCGGCGATTATTGATCATTTCGAGACAAACCAGAACGGAATCGGGGCAGTATATGATTCCGGGGCCACCCATACGAGCCGGACGTATGAACGGTACCTCGATGCTATCGAGCGGCACGACGTGCCACTGTATGAAGTCCGAGAGGATGATGAGCTCCCCGTCGACACCGTCCAGGCAACGGTATATAATCCACCGGAGGAACCACCATCGTCCGACTTGCATGAAAACAGTATTGTAGTGCAACTCACACACGGGAACGCCTCATTCCTCTTGACTGGTGATGCTGAAGTCGATGTTGAACAACGACTCAGCAAGAGGTACGGGACTCGCCTCGAGAGTGATGTCTATTATGCCGGCCACCATGGGAGTAACACGAGTTCATCCGACGTGTTTCTTGAAACGGTTGCACCATCGATTGTCGTGATCTCAAGCGCATACGACTCTCAGTATGGTCACCCGCATAATCCGGTTCTTGCCCGCTTTGCTGCCCACAATATCGATGCGTATTGGACGGCGACGCACGGATCAATCGTGATCCAGTCCGATGGCAGAACACTCCAGATTGCAACGCAGGCAGCAGCCGAGACAAGGCCATTGGACATTCGATCATCCCCCGCAATTCAGGTTGCGGCGACAGATCAACGTGACCACCGAGAAACACACCGTCTCACGCGTCTGCGACCGATATCCATCCAACGGCTACCGCATCTGGGTTCGGAGCAACTCATGGGAGAACCACGGGTATTCGGTCTCGGATACGGTCGATAGTCGGAGTTACATTCCGGTGACGGTGGGTGATTTGACCCAGCTTTTTTCAGTGTCTGACAATGCTGTGGACGGTCTTTATACTGATATCCCTATTAATCAGGTATGGCAGCTACCGATCCCCCGACGCCGGGCGAGGCTTCTGATTCGGAGTCATCCATTACGGTCGAAGAACTCCGGTCAGAATTACTCGATGATGGTGTTGATGAGGATGATGCCGTTGTTGAGGAGATGGTGAGAACGGTGAAACGACGTCTATTTGGTGACCAGCCGTTTGAATTCGAAGAAGCACAGGTGAAGACGTCGCTACCGGAACTTCTGATAGCCCTCATTGCGGTTAGATCCGGTGGATCGAACGGGAAACAACTCATTCAAAATCTGTCAAGTGAGTTCGATACCTCTCTGAGTCCTGGCACAGTGTATCCTGCATTACACGAGTTGAACGATGAGGGTGTCGTCGAAAAGCGGGAACTTGTCCGGACCAAAGAATACTCGCTTGCGGATTATGAAGTCGCTGGAGAAATGATCGCGACCGCTGCCCAACAACATCTCGCACTCGGGATGGTGTTCAAAGTCGCCCTCGACGAGCAATCCTGATTCCTCCAAGGGCGACGGTCGGTCTTCCACTCGATTTCACTTCCACTGGGCTTGGCGTGCTTCTTTAATCATTGTGCGAGATGGAGGGAGTGTACGAGGTTTCCTGTGTAGACCTCTGCGGTACGCCAGCCATGACTGCTATAAACTCACCCATCGGTACTTGTCCGCATTGTGAGACAGTTCTCCAGGCTTCTCGGCTCCTCATCGAGTATGAGTCAACGGATGGCATTGGGCGGTTTGCAGAGTGCCCCGAATGCGACGAGGTAGTCACACCCACGTAACCATGCCCCGGTTTGATATTGAGGCCGAACCGATTACAGTCTTCCATATCGGAGATGAATACATCTTTTCGCATTATTTTGAGCGAGAAGATATATTCGATACACTCAAACAACATTATAATCAAGAATCCTATCGATTTGAAGTCCCAGAAGAAGCAGTCCAGGATGTCTGTAGCCTCCTCAAAGAAGAGTACTTCGAGCCCATGGTCGTAGAAGAACTCGAGCCCTATTGTGTCATCAAAGAAAAATACACGGAACACGCGGACATCCTTCGACTGTCGGTTGCCCATTGGGAACGCGATGACACCCTGTTTTTCCTCCTTCCCGACGAACTCACGGTGAGAGAAGCCATTGACAAGGGTGCCACACCCATCGCCGACACGTCCTACGTCATCGGACTCTAACCAGGTGTGCACGCCCTGGCTGATATACGGCCGAGCCACGAGCCACCGAGAGGTTCAGAGCGTTCGAGGCAATACCCACCGCTGTAGTGATGGGCAAAGCTCAAATGACCGTACTGCTATGCATTGAGCGATGGGGCTGTCTGATCTCCGTGACCTGGCTGTTATCGAAGAAGTCCCCTATGAGGATCTGGCCGGGTCAGTCATAGCCGTTGATTTCAACAACTGGCTTTATCGATATCTCACCATCGTCGTTCGATACAACGAGCCAGAAGTCTACACGACAGCGGGAGGAACGGCAGTTCCGAATCTGCTCGCGATCGCCACCGGACTGCCAAAGTTTTACGAGAATAATTTGACGCCAGTCTTTGTCTTCGACGGGGATCCACCAGACCTGAAAGCAAATGAATTACAAAAGCGCCGAGAACGGGCGGAGGCCGCCAAAACAAAACTTGCCAGTGCGGAAGCGGCAGGTGATGACGCTGAGGTTCGACGATTACGAGCACAAAGTCAGCGCCTCACACCGACGATGCGACAGACCAGCCGTCAATTTCTAGAACTACTCGATATCCCCATCGTTGATGCACCGGGCGAAGCTGAAGCACAAGCAGCAGCGATGGCAACAGCAGATGTCGTCGATTATGTGGCGACCGAGGATTACGATGCAATGTTATTCGGTGCCCCGCAGACGATCAGACAGATGACCACCAGCGGCTCACTTGAACTGATGAATTTGGACGCGACACTTGACCGCCACGATATCACCCAAGAACAACTCGTGGATGTCGCAATACTCTGTGGAACCGACTACAATAATGGAATCCATGGCGTTGGACCTAAAACTGCGGTGAAGGCAATCGGGAAAGGAACCACCGTGGAAGAACTAACCACGGATTACGATACTGAGATCGATGCACTCGCTGAGGTACGGGACATGTTTCTTTCACCACCCGTGAAATCAGATGTCACATTCGATGCCACGGTAACACCCGATCTCGTGGTAGCCCATCAATATCTCGTCGAGGAATGGGATATCCCACCGGACAGCATCGACAAGCCATTTAATCGCCTCAGCCGCTCCCTCCCAGTTGCGTGATTAAACCAGGGGAGAAGATGTATGCATTGTCCGACTCTGTCATCAGAGTCCCACGTCCAAATCGACAAAAGTGTCCTGACCAATCCCAGTGAGTTACAGGCCCTGGCTACTGTTGAAGGTGCCGTGATCGGAGAGCTATGTGCGTTCTCCATGTTCTGTGATATCGCCGTGAGCGATCCGGGTTGAAGAAATCCGGTCACCGTCTTCAGCTTCGACAAGCGGAACAACGATGGGGGAAAGCGGTGAGAGGCCGCGTTTCTCTCGTTTGTCATTTAGCGAGTCAACTTCATCAACTGTCTCTGTTGAGACTACGACCGCATCAAGGGTGGGATCAGTAATTGCCATTCCAAATTTATCATTTATTTCCGTGATTTCGATCGTTCGATTCCACTCGTTAAGCGCCTCCATTTCTGTCGCTAATACGTCCTTGCGAGCATCGAATGGCGGTACTGATCGCTCTCTCGTACTGTTCGCAAATGAGTCACTAGTCAGACCAACCACTACGCCTTCATCGCCTTGTCGAAGCGCTTCCGTCAGTAAGGCTCTGTGACCATCATGAAGCGGGCCGAATGTCCCTGCAACTACTACCCGCACAATCATTCACTCCCCGATACCCGCAAGCAGGAACACTCAACCATCCTAACTATAACTATCGCCGAGCAGTCCCTTCCATCTGTCGCTTTCCTTACAGAATGCCTGTACCGAGCCGGGAGACATCAGGTTTACGAGCCAGGTGTGCTGGACCGAGAAACCTCGTGTGCTGACACGGGCCGTGAACGGGGTGTATCGACACGCTGAGAGACTGGTTGAATCGATGGAGCGGTGTTGAGACGAATGAGTCTTTCGAGTCTATTTACCCCTGACCGGATTGCCGTCATCGGAGCCTCCGACCGACAGGGCTCAGTTGGCCGTGCGATGATGGAGAATTTCTCATCGTTTTCCGGTGACGGTATCCCTGTGAACCCCAACCGTGAGACAGTGTTAGATGCACTCATAGGATGATATCTAGATCCGGTGGATCAATGCACCAATTGATACTTATTATAAAGGAATCAACCACATCTATGAACCGTCGTTCTTTCCTCCAATCTCTCATAGCTGGAGGTACTCTACTGACGACTGGCTGTGTAGAATCACTCCCATTCACCGCCAACCAACCGGAGACCTCTGACGTGTTCGAGAGTTACCGATTCGACGGAACAGATCTCGTCGTTAAATTCCAGGATACTGCCGACGTGCAGAGCGCCGTTCTCTATAATTCGTCTACAGACCAAGATTATGAGACAATCAAGCAACCACCGGGAACGATTCGGTTTCCTGTAGTATTCCCGGACCGATTGGAAACGTACATCTCTAAATCACTTCGAATAAAAGCCAAAACAACGGGCGGTTGGACCCGTCAGTGGATACCGGAAATCGTCCACGCATACACGGAAGATGTTAAGGTACTCCGTGATGGCCGTGCTCGGTTCGAAATCGAAAATCAGGGTGTTGCCCCACTCCTCGTCCGATTCGTCGGGATTTACGGCGATGTTCCGAATCCGACGGTTGATCCGCAGACCGAGTCATTCGACCAGTCGTCATTAAACTTCGGCCCAGGCGTCATCGGTATTGGACAGAATCGTCCTCTTTCCCCCTCTAGAACTGACCTCGTTGTGTCCTCGGGTGAAACGGCACCATTTGAGACGACGTATGCTCCGTTTGCGTTCCCCAACGGTGCTGATGTAGAAGACTGCGACAGTGAGGAGAGAACCGCTGAGATTGCAACCGTTCACGCTTCCGGCGGAAGTGCTTCCTACACGTTTTCGTTCCGTCTCCACGGTGAGCCAGCGGTCATTGAGGGACAAGCGGCAGAGGTCTGTGATGGGACCGATGCTGAGGGAATGGAGACTAGCTCATGATTTGTTCGGCGAGGTAGCCGTACCAGCTTATTACTTCTGAGATGACAGCCGAATATAGGGGGGAATATCGCGTGATACCCAAGCAAATTCCCAGACTTGAATTTTGACTTCTAACGGAAAGAAATCTAGAAGGCTCCCACCTGCTCAGCTGATGCAGCCAGCTTAGTTCCCTGATTAAGAAGGTAGTATGATTCCACTCCGCGTCGTTCAGCATCTAAACAAGGCCGACAATAGCGTTGAAACGATCGTCAGTGCCACCCGTGACCCTCAATTCGGTCATCTCTTAATGTTCGGGTTGGGGGATCGTCGTGCAATTTTTCGAAGATGTGGCGTATCGAGTCACGCCCGTCGGCAAACAGGAAGCGACCGCAATGACCGAAGAAATCCAAGCAGCACCAATGCTCCGAGGTGCACGCGGACGAAACCCAACCAATATTGATCACGTCGTCGAGACGATCCAACGCGTCTCCCAACTCATGATCGATTTCCCCCAAATCAAAGAACTCAACATTAACCCGCTTGTCGCAGCACCAACCGGGGTATACGCAACCGATCTCCGAATCTCCCTCGATCCAGCAAATGCGCGTTCCGACCACACATAGCGGAACGGGTCCACACTGTATCAATAGAATATCTAGTGACTATCCGTTGGTGGTAAACTCTGAGAGTGTCGATTGTAGACCAGAGACGGAGAGAGATTTCCGGCGGAGTGCGGTGAGCGAAACCGGGAGTTCAGGGAGAATCGCGTCAACTGCCTCACGAAGTGTTTCTGCCTCACCGTGGACGCCATCAAAGGCATTCCGAACGCTTTCCCGGATCTGCCAGACGCCGACCGGCGCCCAATATTCATCGGATACTTCCCGGAGAATCAGGACTTTTGCTTGTCTATCGATGTCTGCCAAGTGCTCAAGGACACCGACCCGGGCGGCGTAATATGCACCAGCCGTTTCATCGACGTAGTCGCTTCGGCCCTGATAATCTTCGCGAGCGCTGGCGATCCAGACGTCGCCGGCCGGCGCTGGGTTCCAGACACTTCCAGGCGATTTCATCTCAACGAATTCGTATTCCCATTGGCCTGGGGCTAAGATAATCCAATATCGGTTGCCAACGTACTCATTGACCCATACCTGGACCTTGTCAATCGAGGCGGCATTGCGGATCTGACCACGAAGATACTGTCCGATCGTATCGTCTACAGCTGTTATCGACCATCGAGTCGGGACCAAGCGACGATTGGTGTCCTGGCCCAAGGCACCGGCTGATAAGATGGAATTGATTTCATAGACATCATAGCCGCGGCGATACAGGAACGCCATCGCGCCTTCCGCCCGCCAATCATCATCTGATACAGCTTTGTCAACAACCCGGGGGACGTGGGGATTCTCCGTGAGCATCGCCTCTTCAGCGGGGGCGCGGGGACCGGTTGGCGTCGTGATGTCGTCCATTGTGAGATCAAGATCCGGCTGATCGGAAAGACCGATTTCTACATCGACGGGTTGGTCCGCAATTGCAACTTCGCGTTGGACACCCAGAAAGCCGTCCCATGCATCATAGACATCTACATCGGTTCGGCGGTTGGAATTCAGCATGCCTGCGCGTCGTTGGAGGATGTGATGAATATCGAGATTTTGTGCATACCACCGAGAACTCGTCTCAAATGATGCTGCCTGTTCTTCTGCTCCGACAGGAGTCAAGATCCCAGTTGCGACATTCGGATAGTGTGATCGGCCGACGAAGATTGAGGGTGATGTGCTTCCGAAGACAGTATCGGTATCCTGGGTGGCGAATTTAAATCGGTCTGCCACCTCATCGACGTAATCCATGACTTCGTATGATTTTTCCTCAGCGAGCCGGCGGCGGCGGTGCTCGTCGTCGGGTTTGAGATTGTCGATGTAGTCATCAAGTCGCATATCATGTCACCCCCGTGTTGAAGATGGCTTGTCGTTCGCATTAGTGGTATGGTCTGTGGTGTCCGTCAATTCATGGAGGCGGGTTAACGCGGACTGTTTAGTGTCGGTATCAACATCGGCACCTTCCAAGGCGCGGCGGACTTCTTTGATTGATGTATCATATCGTTGTCGATCGACAGGGACGGGGGTACCGTCTTTGCCGCCGTGGGCGTATGCGTACTTGGCGGGGTCGTCCCGAGAGGCCTCGGCGTCGTACACGAGTTCAGCGATTAACGCCAAGGCTCGGAGGGATTTTGGACCGATGCCTTCTATCGAAATGAGTTCTTCATAATCGGTCGGTTGCTGCTCGTAGGCTCGATCAAGTTGGTCAATTGCTCGTTCGGTGAGGTCACTTCGTCTGAGCGCGTGGCGCGCTGGCATGTGGAGGTCAGGCGTCTCTCTGTCACCCCGTTTTCGGCCAGCCGGGGAGCGAGTGGGGCTTGCGGTGTCGGTGAACGCTGAGAGTGAACTCTGCGAGTGGGGCCGAAGGAATTCCTTGAGGTGGACAGGGTTGTCTTGAACGAGGTCAACCGAGATATCTTGGACAGTGGTTGATGTGTTCGCCGAGAGATCTAAAACCGAGGGGGCGGTGTGTTGAGAACAGATCGCAGATTGTGGATCAATGACAAAGGTCGAGACATCATCTGAAACCCAGTGATATCGTCGGGCATAAGAATCGTTCATTCCTTGTTGGACGACACACCAATCGCCATCTTCTGAAATCACCATCGTATGATGGTACAATTGGTAACTGTCCTGAACACACGCATTGTCGACGAGGGCGCTGAGCTTGCTGGCTTCTATGAGTGATGACCGGGTTCCTGTAGAGATGTCGAGGTCGGTATCTGTAATCTCTGTCGGGGTTTGCCGTGACGTAGATCCCTTCCCGCCGACGACAACGAGCCCGGTCTCTGTAGGATCAAGCGCTTCCTTTAGTGCCCCCATTGTTGTGGTTGTGACCCCGGACGAATGCCAATCAAATCCCAGGACGCATCCGAATGCTTGGAACCAATACGGGTCTGATAATCGGTGGAGAAAGGCCTGACGGCCGTGTTCTTGGATGATTAATTCTGCGATGGCGCCGCCGAGATCGACCATTCGGTCGAAGAGCCATCGCGGGGCCGACCCTCCATGGAGTGGGAGGTCGGCGGTTCCATGTCGTGCCATACAGGTTTCTAGGTGTGAAAGGTGGGTGTGATTGCGAAAAAGCGCTGGGTGAGCGGAGTGAAAGTAAATGTGGTATTTGACCGGTTAATACGAGCCGGAGGGTTGATCCACAACTAGAATCGGGGGATACCGACCGCTTCCAGTGATCCTATTCCGCCTGTTGAGAGTACTGAAAGGACGCCTAACCCGACAACCCAGGCAAGGACGGCAATTGCACCGCTTTGGAGCCATGAGGCACCATACTGCCATTTGATGACGAGGAGATACGCCCCAAGCGTCAAGAGCGGGCCAATGTAGGGGACACCCCACAAAAAATAACTCGCCAGTGACCAGACAATAGCCCCGACGAGTGCCGTGAGAAGAGCTGTTGCATAGTCCGATTTTCCTGTAACCACCACGCCACCGACATACACGCCAAACGCGCCAATAATGAGGCTCCCCAGAAAGACAATGACCGGGTCAGTGAATACGGCCATAGTCATCCCTCGACCACACCATAAATAGGGCTATCGACACCAACTGACCGCCAACGAAACTCAAAGACAGCCCGTTCAGGAGTCGATCTCCGATCGCGATGCAAACGTCACATCTTCGCACTCCGAACAAAGATATCCAACGAGAAGGCGTTTGCCACATGCCCGACAGAACGATCGTTTCGTTCGTACCATTGGGGATATCCAGGAGTCTGAGGCTCCTTAAGTTGCGTTTGCCATCAGTATTCGCCGGTAATCCAATGGATTGGATCACAGCGAGGTGGTCGGCGCTCCAACGAGCGGTCGAGAGAGGTGCCCGGTCTACTGGATAGGAGTTCCTGACGGATCGAGGACCCACCACACATCGTTTGCCCCTTGCCCGGTTGCATCACCTGGTGACTCATCCGGCATGTAATAATAGAGTGGCCACCCGCCAGCCATGACTTGCATATCGCCATTGTCTCGTTCAAATGTTTCCAGTTCCGCTGAAACACCATCACCGGCCATTGGCATCTCATCAACAACTAACGGCGGCCACGCATCAGCACAATCATCATAACAGGAACTCGCCATCTCACCCTCCGTATCTTGATCGAACATATACAACGTGAGTTCATCTGGACCGACCAAGATCTCGCCGTATTCATCGTGTTCACGCACCTGGACCGTCGCCGCATCACCACCATCCATCGGTGTCTCGGTTGGCGTCTCTGTGGGGGTCTCCGTGGGGGTATCCATTTCGTCGGTGGGTGTCTCTGCGGAGTCATCGTCACCGTCACCGTCACCGTTATCTCCACCGAGACAACCGGCGATACTGACAGTTGCTGCGGTACCTAGGAGTGTACGACGTTTGAATCGCATACCTATCGGGACAACCGAACTGGACAAGAGAGTTTTTCGAACTTCATCCCAAATTCATCCGACATTCAATAACGCGCTGGCGTCATCACATGGATACTCCGGGAAGTCATGGATACCGGTAGCATCGCTGGATCGACGGATTCACAGCGGGATGTCGCCAGCAATAAGCCGGTCTGCTGAAACGGCTAATGTCGGGACGAGGAGCTCCATTGCAGGGTATGTAGCCTTCGCATGATCGGGATGTTCTAAGTATGATCGATAGAAACTTTCGAGGATTGCCGCAAGTTTGTACACACCGAGCGTCCGGAAAAACCGGTTATCGGTGAACGCAATACCGGTGTGCTCTTCATACCGGTCGACTAACGCACGGCGAGTTGGATAATGATCGTGTTCCATAAATCGAGAATAGTCTAAGGCAAACAACTCCAGGAGATCCACATAGGCATGGTCTGCATAGGTTTCACGGATGTGATCAGTCAGCGGATTCGGGTCTCGCTTTTCATACCAGAAGGCAAGGAGCCATCCGAGATCAGTCCGTGGATCACCGATCCGAGACATCTCCCAATCAAGGACCGCTCCTAATTCAACTGGCAGATCAGGCGCCCACAGGAGGTTGTCCAGCTTGTAATCACCATGGATAAACGTTCGATGATCGGCGGACGGTAGGTTATCTCGCAGCCACGCTTCCGTCTCGTGGAGCGTTCCATGGACCATCTCTGCATCACGTCGTGCCGAGGCAGTTTCCTCGATCGCCCACTGCAGTTGGGCACTCAACCGATCAAGTTCAGCAGCTAACGACCTGGTATCTCGATCGTTATCCATGAGACCGACTGATTCGTAGTCAACGGTATGCAGTGCGGCGAGCGCATCAACTGTTTCATGCGCGACGGCACGCCGGTGCGCACGAGTGTCGATCCGGGCCAGTTCCGTATCGGTCATGACGTCACCTGCAACGCGTTCCATCACGTAGAATTCTGCACCGAGAATCGACGGATCCTCACACATGACCACCACGGACGGTGTTGGCACCGCCGACCCGTCAAGTGCATCTAAGACGGCATACTCCCATGCCAGGTCATTCAGCAAATAGGGAGCAACATCAATAGGTGGCGGTAATCGGACGACATACTCTGTCTCTCCCCAGGTCAACAAAAGCGTCTCATTTGCATTGCCATCACCCAAAGGAGCCACAGTAACCTCATCAACCGGTTGAAGTGCCGTATTAGACCTAAGAAAGGCTTCAATCGTCCCCACATCTGCATCGAATGACATCGTCTCCTCCACCAACACCAGCGATAATAAAAACTCGGGCTCGATCTGGTGACTTTCTCCCCACCCTACTCGCTCGCCGCTGACGCGGCTCGCTCCTTGAGGGTGGGGCTTCCTGTTTCCACGACGCGCTGTGCAGGAACCGAAGTGGTCCCCACAGGAAGCGCAGTCTCCGCAGGCGTTGATTCGGGACAGCCCGTCCCTACTTTCTTGAGAC
>CAZSSY010000020.1:0-41340 GCA_964609565.1 uncultured Natronomonas sp. | reverse complement strand
TCCTCACTTGAGAGGCGTTTGATAGCTTCAATACTGTTGATGACGGTGTGGCCGGCGATCGTGTCTGCTTGTCCGGACACGATCTTGTCGGCATCAATAGCACGATAAAAGCGGGTTAAAGGCACGGTTGCGGCGTATTCCCGGAGGTCATACACAACGTCTTGATCGAAGCCGGCGGAAACAACGCGTGCGTGTTGGCGGACGCGGTCGCCGCCCCGTCGGTCATCGATAGTGAGTAAGCTCTCAACGAACCGGTGGACGACACGAACCCCGGGGTTGGCACGCCGCCCACTTTCATAATCGGAAATCACGCTCGCTGAGACATCTAATTCCTCAGCCAGCGTCGTCTGGGCGACATCGAACTCCTCGCGCCATTTTCGGAGAGTCGCGCCTGGGTCATCCGACAACGCTACTTCTCCAGCGATCCGCTCGGCGAGTTCCGCCTGCGGGTCCCGCATGAAGAGACGATGCAGGCCGGGTGGCATAAGCCTACACCTCACTAGATTGCCGCTCCGCCGTAGGTCCGGGCTCCCGTGTGAAACGAAGGAGATGTCTGGCTCGGGGATATGTGTCGGAGAACAGTTGTGTTGTCGTCACGATGAACAAGGGGTATCGGTGGGAGTGGTGTCCAGCGAGTTTATGCCTCCAGGGGCCCCGGGAAGGGATAATGCCGCCGACGCTCGTGAATGTCGCCGTGGGCGTTCTCCTTGGTGTTGCGTTACTTGGGGCAGCATTCGATAGACGATCGCTGGGAATCGTCGCTGGCGTCGCTGCGTTCCCGGACGTTGATGTTGTACTCGGAGTCATGATACCGGGGGCGACAAATGCGTGGTTTCACTCTGTGGTCATTCCCCTCGCTGCAGCGGTAGTCGTGCTGTATGACACCAAGTATCGCGACGTGTCATGGCTGTATGACCGGTTTGGCTGGTATGGGGTGCGGGTGACGTGGGTCGCGATTGCGGTGTACGCGGTCGCCGGAATCGGGCCCGACCTGTTTAACATCGAGAGTGTGGCTGTGTTCTACCCGCTGTCGGACCGCTATTATGCGGTCGTGGGTCGGTTAGTGTTTTCGACGCAAGAAGGTTTCATTCAAACATATGTCTCAGTTAGTGATGGGTGGCTGGCTGTTGCCTCCCCCGGGACAACGGAGACGCATCAGGTTTCGACGTGGTTGACGCCAGAGGGCGAGGGTGACGGGTCCGGGTGGCGGATCGGCCTTGTGGATGCCGGGTGGCAGCTGGTATTGGTCGCGACGGAGGCCGCCGCGGCGGCGGCAAAACCGATACACCCGGAGGCCACCGACTGATGCCGTCAACGGTTGTCCACGCCGCTGTCGGATTCACGATCGCTGCCGGGTTACTCGGTGCGTATTATGACCGGCGAGCGCTCGTTGTGATCCTCGGCGTTCTCCTCATCCCGGAGACCGATACGGCCGCCGGCTACCTGCTTGATGGTGCCCACCGGGCGCTGTTACATAATCTCATCTTGCCAGCGGTGGTTGGCCTTGTGCTCGTCTGGGAGACACACCGGGAACCGTCGTGGCTGCGAGACCGAATCGGGAGGCGGGGCATTCAGCTTGCCTGGGTGGCGTTGTTCGTGCATATCTTTGCACATCTGGCGTTCGACTGGGCGCATCTTGATGGCATCAATGTCCTGTACCCGCTTGTTGACCGATTCTTCCACCTTGACGGTGACGTGTATTTGTCGACGACCGACGGGTTCGTCCAAACCTTTGTTGAAATCACGGGCGATCCCGACAGCGGTCAGCAGGCTGTGGATGTCGGGCAAGGTGGGACCACTGCGACGACGCATGTTGCGAGTCCGGTCCAGCCGTCGTCTGACCCACAGCCAGGCCCCGTTGACCGTCGGTTCCCCATTGCTGTGCAAGGATGGCAGCTGTATCTCATCTGTCTGGGTGCGTTCACGCTCGCCGCGAAACGACTCCAAACATCGCGATCCACCGATACAGACGACCGATAGAGGTCGCGGCGCTATCTCGATGTCTCGGGAGTGGTTTGGCCGGGGGTAGTGTTGGTGGTGGCGGCGAGCATGCCGCCGGCGGCACCGAAGATGATGGGATAGAGGAGGCCGGCGATGACAATGGCCGGGAGGACGGCTGGACGGCCGGTCGTTCCGGCGGTTGAGACTTCGAAGGAGAGCACGCCGGCGACAGTGAACAGGAGGTAGCCGACGGCCACGAAGCCACCAGCAACGGCCCCATCGCGTAACGCTGTGATCCCGAAGAGGCGGCCGACGGCGAGCCCGGCGGCGACGAGGAGGGCAAGCGGGAGCGCATACAGGATGACGGTTGCGCCATCTGACCCCCCGATGTATGTCGCCGGTAGGAACGCACCGCCGAGACCGGTATACACGATATCGATGCCATGGGCATTATAGAAGATCCAGCCGACAAGTTCGTATGTCGCCGGGTCACCGTCGAACGCGGTGAGGACACGATTGAGTCCCGATTCGCTGACGTCGGTCCCGACCAGGATGTAGGTAAATGTATACCCGAGGATCCAGGCGGCGGCGCCGGCGATGGCGGCCGCAGCCACAGTGTCTCGGTCAACAATGTCGCTCATGGACATAGGTGAGGCGACCCAGCCTACTGAAAAATACGTTGTGGCTGTTGGGATGAATGTGGCTGTGGGACTCCGGTGGGGTGGCCCGTGGGTGTTACAGCGAGGTGGTGGTGTCGATGCCGTAGACGCGTGCGGGGGTTTCCACGTGGGCGCGATGTAATGATTCGTCGTAGCCGTGGTCGGCGAGCCAGCGGGTTCGTTTTGGAACGGTTTTCGGTCCGAGGACGGCGCCGGGTCGGTCGGGGTCGTCCAGGAAATCGGTTTCCATGAAGAACGGCCTGTCGCCGTCACAGGCACGCCGGAGTTCTTCCTTGTTGGCGATAACACTGGGGATTGGTCCCTCGATTGACCCGTTGGCGTAATGCTTGACGGCATGTTCGGGCGGGAGGCCCTCTGCTTCTGCCCATTCAATGAGGTCTTGGAACATGTCGCCGCCTTCGGTATGAAGTTGGACGGCACAGCCAACTTCCGCCGCACGTGCGAAGGCATACCGCATGACGGAATTCGATGCTGCCCACACGTCGTCTGTCACGTCGTAGTGGGGCCGCCCGGATTTGATGGCTAATGCCGGGCCGTCAGCGACGTACTCGGCGGCGACATCGATCCCGGTTTTCATCAGGACAGCAGCCTCATCCGGCTCATACCCACGGTCTGTCAACTTCGAGATAAGTGCTGGATGAACGCCGAGGACGGGTCGGGCTTGGCCAGTGAGGTGGCGGTCGGCCGTCTCGGTAACCTCAAGGGTCACCTCGAATGTTTCACGAAACCCCGCCGCATCGTCGACGTCACCGACCAGCATCCACGATGGTTTATTCAAGACGTTCAAATGAGTGCCGCCAGCGTCAGCGAACGTGGCGGCCGCCTCCGCGCCGCGGCCGTTCACCGGGTCCAGGTGAAGGTGATTATCCAGAATCGGTCCATCGTACATAGGTGCACGTGGATACGTGGCGTGAAAAGCCGTCCGTTCGCCGTTCACAGGCCGGTAGTGACGCCGAAGCTCTCGAAGAGCAACCACCCAACAACCCCGCCACAACGAGCGAGGCGGCCAACCGCGACTCGGTTCGTGATCGCCAGTCCGGTTCGAGCCAGCCCGAATTACGCCCTGAAAATTGCGTGGAACGGCGTAGTGCCGGCTGAGGCGGTCGGCTGCTCGCTCCAGGCCTGTCGAGCCCGACCAGACGAAGACACAGCCAACTCGGCCGAGCGCGATGAGGACGGAAGTCCCACCATGTTATTCGAGGGTGATTTCGCGATGGGCTGCATTTCGGAGGGCGTCTGAGCGGCCATGGCGGCCTGGCGCGACGGCGACCGTTCGAAGCCCACGTCGGGCCGCGATCTCAAGAACGGGCTTGAAGTCAGTGTCGCGTGACACGATGATGATCGTGTCAATGTGGCCGGCGACCGCGGCTTCGACGGCATCAACCGCGAGTTTCACGTCAACATCCCCACTGGTGGTGACGACGGCAAACCCGCGGGCTTCCGCCGCTTGAATCAATCCGCCACCAGCGTTTTCATCGATATAGACCTGGGACAAAGCCACGGTCCCCTCCTCAGCTGCTACCGTCCGGATCTCGTCGAGATCGACATCGAATTCCTCGCGGAAAACATTCGGGCCATCGATGAAGACACCGACTCGACCGCCGCCTCCACGGAGCCGGTTCAACAGTCCCATATTCGGCCTCCGGTCGGCGGTGGCAAATCGCTGTTGGTCCCGAAAGCCGGACAGCTCTCGGATCGACCGGGAGGACTCGGAGTGAGTGTCCGGGGTTACTGGGTTTCAGTGTCCGGTGGGGTTTCGGTGGTGAAGGCGCTTTTTATGGTGCCGAATGTCCGTCGGAGGAGCCGGCGGACAGCGCGGTGTCGATGGATGAAGAGCACGCCGCCGAGGAGGACATACACTGCTGTATACACGAGGAGGAATTCGTAACTGGAGAGAGGGAAGTTGACGAGGTCACGGATGATGAGGAATTCAATCCCGACTTGGGAGATGAATAACACCAAGAGGGTGAGTGCTTCACCGACGTTGATTTCGAAGTCCAGGAGCAGGCTGATGGCGAAGAAGGATTGGGCGGCTGTCAGCCAGATTTCGGCGGCCTGTTTGGCGTCGAACGGGAGGGCGGCATACGTCCCGAGGGCGATTGAGTAGACGACGACGAGTGTTCCAATGAGGAGCGTCCATTGGTTGAGTTTGGATGAAATAAGAGCATTGAAACCGGCCGTCGAGCGGGCTTTGGTGACGAGGTAGATGACCACGATGAGTTCGGGGGCTTCGGATGCCAAGGGGGCGATCCATTGTATCATGAAAAACGCCGGGATGCCAACGGCTTGGCCGAGGTCTTCGAGGCCGTGTGCAAAGGGTTCCACCGCGACAAAAATCACCAATCCCGAATAACTGAACAAGAAGATGACGGTGGTGATCCGGTATCGTTTCGGGAGGGTTTGGAGGACGGCAGGCACGCCGACATGATCGAGGTCCGGATCGACATCGCCTCGAAGGACAATGGCGATGTACGTGACGTAGATCCCAACGAGGATGATCATATCGATGATGTCAATCCCGCCATTGAAGGGAACGAGAAATGCCCACAGTGTCGCAGTGAGCAAAAACACGATTTCGAGCCCGATATCGCGATCAAGGGAGACGGCGGTGGTAAGCGGATTATCACGAGAGACGACCGCTGGATCGGTGGTAAAGCGGGCCCGATAGATAGTGAAAAGCGCGATGCCGGCCCACCCAATCCCGATGAGGATGCGGTTGGCGCCGGTCATATTGGCGACAGCGAGATTTGCTGCCTCGGTGCCACGAGGCGTCCCGACAAATTGTCCGGCTGTCCATGCGTACAGCGCGTCGACTGCATACTCCGGCGCGACGGCTAAGACAGCGAGGACGGCGATAGCGAACGCTCGTGGGACATCTTTTTCAGCGGTTTCTGCCGCCCACGCGAGGAGGAAGGACGCCCCAAGGATAGAGATCCCACTGACGATGACGATACCGCCGGTCGATAATGCCGGTTCGAGCGAGGGGACAGCGATACCGAGACGCGGGAGCATGTGGGTCGTCAACCAGACGATCATCCACGGGATTGTGGCGGCGGTGACGATCGTGATTGCGCGGAGCGTTCGACGGTTCATAGCTGACTGACTCGGCTTGATGGGCGTGCTGATCCTTCGCGGTGTCTACCCGTTCGGTGGGTCGCGGGTCCGGCGGCGACCGGGTGATTCCGGGCGGGATGATAAATGTGGCAACGTCCGTCCCCATAAACACCCCTTAGTCATCGCCGTCTCTCACGACGCGTGGACCCCCGAGGGAACGCGGGGATGATGGGGTGGGTGGAACCGAACTACTTACTCGATTGCCGTTGAGGGGACACGTATGTCGCTTCGATCGCCGCCGCTTGGGACAGTCCACGCTGAGGCTGACGCAAAACTCACCGAGTTCGGTGGCTGGGAAATGCCCGTCGAGTTTGACTCAATCCGCCAGGAACACACGGCCGTTCGGAGTACGGCCGGGAAATTCGATGTCTCACATATGGGGCAAATCGAAGTCGCTGGTCCTGACGCAGCCACGGTGTTAAACCGCCTCACGTCGAACGATGTCGGTGCGCTCGATGCCGGTGAAGCCCAATACTCCACGTTCACGACGAGGGAAGGCGTAATCGTGGATGATACCGTGGTGTATCGGTTACCTGCATCGAGTACCGCGTCGTATCTTTTCATCCCGAATGCCGGACACGATGCTGAACTGTACGACCGTGTGAGGAGTCACGCCGCCGAGTGGGATCTCGATGTCGACGTGACAAACGCAACCGACGCGTATGGAATGATTGCGGTACAGGGCCCGGACGCAATGGGGATGTTGAGTGAACATTGCACCGCCCCCGGGAAGATTTCGCGGTTCTCGATTGCCACGCGAGATGTCGCCGGAGTCGAGTGTCTCGTTGCCCGAACGGGGTATACAG
This sequence comes from uncultured Natronomonas sp., assembly GCA_964609565.1. Lineage (GTDB taxonomy): Archaea > Halobacteriota > Halobacteria > Halobacteriales > Haloarculaceae > Natronomonas. The sequence goes on along the minus strand of CAZSSY010000020.1, from coordinate 34,799 downwards.
GCGAAGACGGCGTCGAGATTCTCTGCGATACCGCCGATACAGAGCGAGTCTGGTCGGCGTTGGACTGTCAACCCTGTGGCCTCGGTGCTCGTGACACCCTCCGGCTCGAAGCTGGATTTCTGTTATCTGGACAGGATTTCCACCCGGAGGACAACCCCCGGACGCCCTACGAGGCCGGAATAGGGTTCGTGGTGAAGCTTGACACGGAATTCGTGGGGCGAGACGCGCTCGAACAGGTGGCTGAAGAAGGTGTCACCGAGAAACTCATCGGCGTCCGCCTCCGAGAACGCGGCATTCCTCGCCACGGCTATGAGATCGTCGATGATGGGCGCGTGATCGGGACGGTCACGAGTGGAACGATGAGCCCCACCCTCGAATACGCGATAGGCCTCGGATACGTTCCGGTTGAGTATACCGACCCCGGCACGAATCTCGCGGTCATCATTCGCGACGACGCCAAACAGGCCCGTGTCACCACGCTCCCGTTCTATGAACGAGACGCTTAACGGTCGTCGGCCGCCCGATCCCGAACCGACCCCATGCCCGAGTAGGTTTCACCATGGCCTCGGGGCCGAGAGCCATCTATTGCCGTCGGCGGAAGCGGGGGATGAGCGATACCACTACAATCCCTACCCCTGATACGTCACGTATGAGCTTCGAAGTACCCGAGGATTGTCGGTTCCTGGAATCACACGAATGGGCGCGTCGGACCGACGACACGGTCCGTGTTGGCATTACGGATTTTGCCCAGGATGAACTCGGTGATGTCGTGTTCGTAGAACTCCCTGCGGTTGGTGACTCGGTCGAACAGGACGCTGAATTCGGGGTGATTGAATCGATTAAAGCGGTCTCCGATCTCTATTCCCCAGTCTCTGGAGAAGTCACAGCAATTAACGAAGCCTTGTTTGACGCACCAGAACTCGTCAATGAAGACCCCTACGGCGAGGGATGGATGCTCGATGTCACCCTCTCTGGCGACGATGGCGGCTATGAATCCTTGCTCTCACCGACGGAATACGACAACCAAATCGGTAACTGACCGCACCGCCGACTGCTGGCATTCGCTCCTGGCGCTGCTGACAACGACATACAGGAATTCCTCTGGCTGAGACGCTCATGACCACATACGTGTGGGTATCCGGCGGACCGGAGGCAAGGCCGGGGTCGGGTACCGCGCGGTATCGGTGGAGATACAGATGCTCGCCGGTGGGGAAGGGAAACGCTCGTTTGGTGGCTCACCCTATCAGTGGGTATGCCGACGGCAGTCGTGATGGATGCGGCCAGTGATGTCGGACGGATTGTTGCTCGACGCTTCGCGGCTGAAGACGTATCTGTCGTGCTCGGTGATCAGGATGCAGCAGCCGTACACGATGTAGCTGCTACGATCGAATCAGACGACGGTGACGTGTCGAGCGTCCGGGCCGATGTCCGTGATGAATTCGATGTGGAGCGACTCATGGAAATGGCCGCTCGGGCCGGTGAATCGACCGGAATCACCTATGTGGGTGTGACTGATTCAATCATCGACGACAAAACAACGGGCGAAGAGACACCGCTTTTTGAGGATTCGTATGCCGCATTCGATGATACGATGCAGCAGACGGCCCGGGGTGTATATACCATTATTCGGGAAGCACTCCCGCATCTCGCGTCCGACGGTCGCATACTCGTCGGGGCCAACGTCGGGCATCAAGCGCCCGACGATTGCAGTGGTGTAGTTGCGGTGTCGGCAGCAACGGTGATTGCGGTTGCCCGCCAGGCCGCCCTCGAGCTGTCACACCCGGTAGGGATCATCGATACCCAGATACCGGACGGGCCAGCACAGCCGAATCGAAGCACGCAGGCATTGGATGAGCTGGCTGAGGTATTCTGGTGGGCAGCAACAACTGCTGCAGCAGATGCCATCGACGGCACTGTGGTTGACTCCTCGATGGGGTGACGATTCGGGATCCTGATCGGTCAGTCGCCTCGAGTGCAATTCGCACATCGAGAGGCTGCTCCGGAGTGGGTGACGGTGCCAGCAATGCTGGGTTCTAGAGGCCGGTGGGGTGGTCGATGAAGGTGGTCGTCAGCCCCCAAGAGTTGACGAGGTCTTGGAGGGCTTTGACGCCGAATGTTTCGGTGGCGTAATGGCCGGCGAGGAAGACATTGATCCCGGCTTCGCGGGCGTCATGGTAGGCTTGTTGTTTGCCTTCGCCGGTGATGAGGGCATCCATCCCGATGGCGGCTGCGTCGTGGATCCAATCGGTCCCGGCGCCCGTCACGATCGCGATATCTTCGATGGTGTCGGGACCGAAATCCAGGACGTGGACAGGTCGGTCGGCGGTGTCCAGCGTGTCCAGCTGGTCGCGGAGACTCGCGATATCGAGTGGCTCTGACGCACGGACTTGTTGCCCGACGGTCACGTCGTGGTACTCGCCGAACGTGTCGATGATGTCACATTCAAGGAATTTGGCGAGACGGGCCGCATTCCCGTACTCGTCGTGCCCATCAAGGGGGAGATGGGACACGTACAACGCCACATCGTTGTCAATGAGCGCGGCGATGCGGTCGTATGTCGTGTCGACGACGCGGGAGACGCCATCCCAAATGATGCCATGGTGGACGACAAGAACATCCGCGTCGGCTGTGGCTGCTGTCTGGATTGTGGCCGCGACCCCATCCACTGCGAATGCCGCATGGTCTACAGAATGCGGCGTATCAGTCCGGCCCACTTGGAGCCCATTGACGCTGGCATCGGCCCCCGTATACGCGTCGTGGGTGAGCGTGTCATTCAACCGGTCGCGGAACTCGGCGAGCTGCATGCCCAAGGAGTAGACCCCCAATCTCTTGTATCGGTCGGGCGCGACAGGATGGCCTCCCGGGGGGTCGTTGACTGTCGTCTACGCGGGATCAGTGGAGGTGGTAGCGTGCGTATAGACGAATTCGCGGATGATGCCGGCCGCGAGTGAGGCGGTTTGTCCGTGGTCGCGGTCGGTGACCTCGACGAGGTCGAAGCCTACGGCGTGGGGAGCTATCGATTTGATGACCGTCTTGATCTCACGAGGGGTGAGGCCAAAGGGTTCCGGCGTGGTGCTTGCTGGGGCGTAGCCGGGATCGGCGACGTCGATGTCGACGCTGAGATAAATGTCACCGGACACCGACGGGGTCCACGTCGAAATGTCTGCTGGTGGCACGACGGTTACGTTGTCTGCGTCGGCTCTCGCCCATTCGTCTGCACTGCCCGTGCGGGCGCCCACGATGATGGCGCGATCGGCGACCTCAAGGGCGTGGTGGGTGACAGTCGCATGGGAGTAGGGGTCGCCAGCGTATTCGGTGTGGAGATCGAGGTGGGCGTCAAGACATACGTAGATATCGGGGGTTGCGGCGCGGAGTCCGGCGACCGTCACGGTGTGTTCGCCGCCGACGAGAACCGGGAGGCGGGCGGCGGCGTGATGATCGGTGAGAACCCCTTCTACAAAGCCGAGATAGTCAGGGACGTCGGTCCAAGCCTCGATATCGCCGGCGTCGGCGAGCAGCGTCGAAAGCTCTTGGTCTGTCTGGTGGTCAAACCCAGCGGATGGTGTAGCGAAATGCCGAATCTGGTCAGGGCCAAACCGCGCCCCAGGCCGAAAGGAACTTGAGACATCAAGTGGCGCGCCCACCAGCACGTATCCGGCATCATCTGTCGAGTCGGCAGTGCCGGGGAATCCTGCCATCGCGACGGGTTAAATGACCTTTCGCTGGCTTTCAAATTCCAGATACTCGATTTCGTCATCCGGCGTCGGGTCCAGATCTTCGGGAATCCGCATTGTGATGGTGTCGTACGTTTCCAGATCCATGACCTGCATATCGCTGCCAGAGACCGAGACAACTTGGCCTTGTTTCCGATCGATGATCGGCACCCAGATTTTCGCGTCGACCGGCTGGGTAAAGTTCCGCTTTTGCCCGTCAAAGACACCAGTGCCTTCTACACGGGCTTTGGCGCTCCCGTGTTTCCCAGGCTTTGAGGTACTATACGAGGTGATCTTGGAGGGGACCTCATCGATCATCACGTAGTTCCCTTCCTGGAGCTCCCGGACCTCTGTCTGCTCTTTCGGCATACTAACGGCTTCCAATCGGTATCCTATAAACAGTTTGGAAGGCACCGGTCCCGCCAGACCGATCAGGGTGTCTCTGGGTCACTTGCGGAGGGTTGATAGCCGTCGGCGGTTCGATCGAGTAACCCTAAGATGACTTCCCACTCGAGGATGCGTCGAACGCGGTCGCGCCAGACGGATTCCGGGTCGTGATACCGGTGTTGGTCCCACGTCGGGAGACTATCGGAGAGCCGGGTGAACACATCTGTCGCGGGCAGCGGAGTCTCAGCTGCCTCAACGACCGCAAGTGCCTCCGCGGCGAGATAGATGTTATCGAGAAACGGCTCCTGGAGGGTGGCGGCGTCGACCGGCGTTTGCCGGCGTTGATACTGGCCGGCCTCCTTCTCAACCAGCTCGAGCGCACGAAGGAACGTCAACCATTCTTTGGCGTCGTCCTGGCGGGCAATATCGGTCCGCTGCAGTAAACGGGCACAACATGACACCTCCGAGTCCGGGACAAGCGGGACGCCCCGATGAATGGAAGTGACCGCCGCGATATCATGAGGTGGCTCCGGCAGGACCTTGAACTTCACACCACCACATTGACGAACCACACCATAAAGAACTACGACGGCCACAGGGACAGCCGCACCGATAGCGACACTGTCAATCGCCCAGATCGCGCCTCACACCGAGATGAGTCCACCCACCCCGCCATGTAATCGGGTGGTGGCCTGCACCCAGGACCGTCCGGATTATAACTCGAAGGACTCGATGAGTAGGTCGTCGTTGCGAGTGCCGACGACGTGGGTGTCTCCGCCGACGACATCAATGGTGACTTGAGCGGGCGCGAACAGGTCGACCGGCATGTCATAGAAATCCCATTCGTGTGCGTCGAAGACGTCCGAGAATGGCCGGCCGTAGTCGCTGGCCGCTGTTGAGGGCACTGAGTCGAAGTGATCGAATGGGGCGTCGACGGTGAGGTGGACTTGGCCGCCGTAGGCGAGGGCGTCGTTGACGCGGGCGATGGCGGTTGCGTCGTCGGCTGCGATGGGGGCGACTGGTGCGGTGCCGACGGCTGATAGGATATCACGGGGATCATACCCGAGTTCGGCCAGGCGGAAGGCGGCGAGTTCGGCTGCCCGTGCGGCGACGTTGACACTTCCGGTGATGCTTGCGGTCGCGAATGTTGGGAGATAGACGCTTGAGGTGGCGACACCGGCCATCGTGGCGACGTGTTCGGCGACGGCGGCATCCGGGAGCGTTTCCCCTTCGATAGCGAGGACCGCAAAGTCACCTGATTCGCTGTAGCCGGTTCGAGTGAATTCCTCTTCTTCGGCGACAAGTGCCCGCGCCGGGCCGCTCCCCAGGCCTTCAAACCCGTCACTGGAGAGTTCCCACCCGGCTTTCTGACTACAGAGCAACGCGAGTGCGGGGTGATCTGTCGCCAACTCAACGTGCGTCAACGGAGCCTCACCGATCTCTGTCACGGTGAGTTGAAGAGTGGCCAGTCCGCCCGTCTGGATCTCGGCTAAAAACAGGCCGGCTTCAATGCCGCCGACGACATCGACACCAAAATCGATGATGGTTGCTCCATTCTCGAGTGTGTGGACCTCAATGGCGAGTTCATCGGCGAAATCGATGGCCTCATCAAGCAGTTCGACCGCCATCCGATTGAGGCTGTCCATACAGGCCCGTCAATGGCTGCGGGCTAAAAGGGATTGGATGCATGCTTTCCGGCCGTCACGCGGTGCTCATGCGGTTGTTTCGACGGTGTCTCACTTTGTGGGACTCTGCTCCGTGTTTTAGGGTGGTTTCACGCGTATATTCACCCGTGAGAACACCATGAAGACAACTACCATCTCTCGACGACGGTTTGTGCAGGCCACAGGCGTGGCAACAGTCGGTGGCCTCGCGGGCTGTGTCATTGGCAGCCAGCCGCAACCGGCATCGAATACCGAGCCGGGAGCGTCGTCGGGACCCCCCGAGTTAGCAGCCGCGAAGGATATTGACGTGGATCGCATCGCCGCCGATCCGACGGACGTCCCACCGCCGGTCGACTGGGACGAGCCACGGCGCCATGAGATCTCGATGACGTGCGAAGAAGTCATCGCCGAGATCGATCCAGGCGTGACCTTCAGGTACATGACGTTCGACGGCCAGATCCCCGGGCCGATGGTCCGTGTCCGTCGGGGTGATACCATTCATCTGACTCTCGAAAACCAAATCGAGAGTTCCTATCCCCATAATATCGACTTCCACGCCGTCTTCGGTCCCGGTGGCGGGGCAGAACACACGTCGATCGCGACGGGTGAAACTGCCGAGATCGAGTTCTCCCTCGAATACCCCGGCGTCCACATCTATCACTGTGCGATCCCGAACATGGATCACCACATCAGTGCCGGGATGTACGGCGCGATCCTCGTCGAGCCCGAAGAGGGACTCCCGGAGGTCGATCGTGAACTCTACTTCGGTCAAAACGAGTTATACACGACGGGGAAGGCCGGGCAAGCCGGGCACCACGAGTTCGACTTCGACGCCGTCAAAGCGGAGAACCCGACGTATGTGACGTTCAACGGCGAGCCGAACGCCTTTACGCCCGACAAGTATGGGCCGATCGAGCTCGAGAAGAATGATCGGGTCAGAATCTATCTGGCGAACGGCGGTCCGAACCTGATCAGTTCATGGCACGCCATCGGGAACGTCTGGGAGACGTTATACCGGGACGGTGATCTCGTCTCAGAGCCTGACCGGTACGTCGAGACGGTCCCTGTCGCGCCCGGGACGGTGACGGCCGCCGAAATCGACACGCCGGTTCCCGGCCCGATCAAGTTGGTCGACCACTCCCTCACGCGGACGCTCCGGAAGGGATCGTTGGCACTCCTCAACGTCGAAGGGGAGGAAGAACCAGAGATATACAACAGCGACCCGTGACGGAGCATCCGCTCCCCACGACCCCCCTTTGGTTCACGATGACACAGCAGGTTTTTCCAAAAATCGGTTACGTATGGCCCCCCACCATCAATCCAGAGGGTGCCCTCCGTTTTTCCCGTCGTGTTTGGTTTCGTGTTCGAGAGTGGAGAGGAATTCGGCCCGGATCAGGCTCATAGGTCGCTATAGCCGGTGAGTGTGAACGCCTGGTTCCGGCCCGATCCAATTCTATGTGAGTCGCTCACCACGTTGCACGCCGTCAGGCCTCCCGTGGGTGACGGTGAGGGGTGACGCATGGCGGAGTATGGTTTCGTCGTACTGACCCGGTGGGCTGTCTGATTGGCTGGTAGGTGTCGTGGGACCGACGGCTATTTCTTGACAGCGAATGACCGCTTTGGTATGAGCCTCCGGAGGGCCGTTGCCGCCCCATTCCGGCAGCACGGAAGCCGGGACATGGGCGAGAGTGCGTTCGTTGTTGCGCTCTCGCTTGATCGGGACTGGTTTTCTCCAGATCAGGCGAAACGCCTCCTTGATGTCGCTGCGAGTGAGGGCTTGCTGGAGCGGGATGATGACCGATTAGTGCTCACGTTTGACCCGCAGGCGGTCACGATTCCAGATGAGTTTGAGCCGGATGAGGTCATCCTCCAAGAACGAACCACGTTTGAGCGGGTGTTGGATGTGGTTGTTGATGCGGGGTATGACAAGCAGGCGGCGGTCGCCGCGGTGAATAGCCTCCAGGCTGACCTCCAGATTTCGATTGATGCAGCGGTCGTCCTGTATGCGCACAGCGAAGGAATGGATGTCCAAGAGTATGCGGATGCGGCCCTCGCCGACTTCTAGTGGCATGGTTATCGATGAGATCACGGATGGCAAACGGATCGGGCAGTTGCTTGCGTCAGAAATCCACGGCCACCAGCGGGGGAATCTCGGCCTGGTAGCGGTGACCGATGCTGATCCCGACGTGGAGCCAACCGAGACTGGGGCGTATGCATTTGCGGTCACATTCGACGGTCAAGCGGATCGTGAGCCGTCGACGGCCAGCCGGTTCGCAGCGGTCTATATTTATCCAGAACACGTCCAGGTTGTATTCACTCGCGGTGGGAGCACGGCACTGGCGGCGGCAGATCGCTATGGACTTTCGAGTGGCTCGGAGCCAGCGGCTGCGCAGCCGTCGGTGGGAGACGTCGTGGTAGTGGGGAATGGCGGGGAGGTGAAGGCCGCGCTACGGGTGTTTCGTGCCGTTGCTGATGAGATCCTCGAGGACGCGGGGTAGCGTGGCGAGTTCAGTCCGGGGAACGGCGGCTGTGGCCGCCGGGTGCGGTGAGGGCCCGTCACCGTAGACGACTTGGATAGCAGCCAGCCCGGCGGTCCGGGCGCCTTCGATGTCTCGGTGGGGATCATCACCGATATAGACAGTGTCGCTTGGCTCGGTCCCAAGGGCCTTACACAGCGTCATGAACGCGGATGGATCGGGCTTCGGTGCGTCGAGCGGCCCGGTGATGACGACGGCGTCGAATGTCTCTGTCCAGCCGAGTCGGTCGAGTTTATCGCGTTGTGTGTCTTCGGGGCCGTCCGTTAAGAGACCGAGTTGGTAGCGGTGCTGGAGGCTGTCAAGCATCTCGGCTGCACCGGCAGCCGGTTCCATGGCGTCGCCGATGGCTTCGCGGTATGCTTTGGTGATGGCGCCGGCATCTTCGGGGACGAGTGCCTCAAACACGGGGCGGCGGCTGGCGGTGCCGCTGTGTTCTCGGTGGGCATCGAGATAATCGTCCCGGTCGAAAGTAAGCGGGACATCGGCTCGTTCGGCCGCCTGTTCGAGGAGCGCGTCCCGCGGTTGGCCTGTCACCGCGAGCGTGTCGTCGAGGTCGAAGGCGACCGCGTTGCTCACAGTAGATGTTATAGCGGCATCATGTATAGATATATCGTCGGGCCGCACGGCTCAAGGACAGATTACCGTCGAGTTGAATGGGACATGACTGTTCTGGCGGGAAATCGGGGTGAGTGCTTCGTGAGTGAACGGGAGTATTTTTGCCTGCTGGCTGCCACCGGCCGGTGATGAGCTTCTTTGATCGGCTTGACGCCCGTATTCAAGCGGCGGATAGCGTGGTCTCAGTGGGGTTAGATCCCGATCGAGACCGTCTCCCGGGGTTCATCCAGGCTGATCTGCCCCGGTGGGCGTTTAACCGGCGAGTGATTGACGCCACGCATGAACATGCTGCGTGTTATAAACCGAATGCCGCGTTCTACGAGGATACCGATGGCTGGCGGGCGCTCCGTGAAACGGTGGCGTATGCCCACGGGAAGGATGTCCCGGTGGTCTTGGACGCGAAACGAGGTGATATCGGGCATACAGCTCGACAGTATGCGCGGGTGCTCGATGACGATGGCCTGGGAGTCGATGCGGTGACGGTGAATCCATATCTTGGTCGAGATGCCTTGACCCCATTTTTCGAGCGTGAGGAGAAAGGAGTGTTCGTCTTGTGTCGAACATCAAATACCGGGGGTGCTGATTTCCAATCGCTCGAAGTTGGCGCTGAGAAACCGCTGTATGAATTCGTCGCGCAGCGCTGTGGTGAGTGGGACATCCATGGGAATATCGGGCTCGTTGTTGGGGCCACGGCACCTGCGGAATTGGCGGCGGTCCGGGAGGTGGTTGATCTTCCGTTTCTGGTTCCGGGAGTCGGGGCGCAGGGCGGCAATGCGGAAGCGGCAGTTGAGTATGGCCTTGCTGACGGCGTCGGGGTCGTGAATTCGTCGCGTGGCGTTATTTTTGCTGGTGAAGGGGCCGCGTCGGAAGCGGAATATTTCCGGGCGGTCGGGGCGGCGGCGAAGGACTTACAGATGCGACTCAATGAGTTCCGGGAGCCTCATGGCACGTGAACTATCGACCATCGACGCGCATATCCTGGCGCTAATGGTCGATGCTGGCGGTTAGCCGGCAGGAGTGTCTCGAAATCTTTTTCCATGCTTCGACCGGTCGCTCTCTTGGTTGGGCGTACCAGCCGTCCCCGTTGACCGCGGTCCGTTCCAGGATCGCATGCGGTGTATCGTCGTCTCACTATCGGCCCTCCACCCCGATGAACGTAAGTCCGGGACGAGACGCCGTAACTACTATCTATTTGGGAAACGCGTAAGTATCTATCCCGGCGGTGGGTGAGGGAATCACATGGGTAAGGATGAAACTGTGCTGTTCGTCGATGACGAACCAGCACTCGCCGACGGTCACGCAGCTCGACTTGCCGACTGGTACAACACGATGTCAGCGTATGATGGCAAGGCAACACTTGAGACGATAGATGACACGGTAGATGTCGTCTTTCTTGACCGCCGTATGCCGGATATGGCTGGGAAACAAGTGCTTGAATCGATCCGTGACGCGGGCTACGACTGTGATGTCGTGATGCTAACGGGGGTTGAGCCTGATGCCGACGTCATCGAGATGGGGTTCGATGAATACCTCGTGAAACCGGTCGATACTGACGAGCTCCGCGATACAATTGATCGATTACGCTCCGGGCCAGCCGACGAACCACATGATCAGATCCTCGATACCTTAGGTGATCCCAAGACCCGGCACTGTTGGTATACTCTCGCCACGGAGTCGATGAGTGCACAGGAGCTTGCAGAAACAACGGGGTATTCGCTCCCAACCGTCTATCGACGGCTTCACGCGCTCCGGCAGGCCGACCTTATCACCTCTCAGATTGAACTCGACCCCGGCGGCGACCATTATGAATCGTTCACCGCGGTCCCCACGCGCATTGAGGTCGAAATTACCGATGGGCACCGCGTCGACATCGAGCAACCAGACACACAGACCGCGTGACCGCCCCGCCAATCTTCGATCCTCGCAGCCATCCCGGGGCTGCGTGACGCCGGGCACGAGGCGCTTTCTGAACGGGTTAAAACTGGTATTCGTCGACGCCATCCGGCCGGTTCTCGTCGGTGTCTGGATTGGCTGGTCGTCCGGTCTCGGCGTGGCATTCGGTACAAAACCCGGTCGATGAGGAATAATGGGTGTCGCAGACGAGTCGACCGCAGCGGTCGCAGCTGAAGTCAGCGGTGCTGGCTTCACAGATGGAGCAGAGGCCCTCGACACTCATAGGGGATATTGGACGGCCAGGTGGATAAATCCCGGAGGCTTACGTGGCTTGGTGCCGCTAGGGTGACCGTGCAGACAGATCGGTTCGTCTCCGGGCTCGCCGGTGTCTTCGCCGTCTTGACAGCGACGGTTGTGGGCGTCGGTATCTGGTTTGGTGAACCGGTCGTACTCGTGGTGGCTCTCCCGCTCGGGATCGCCGCATTCATTTTCTGGTATCAATCCTCCGGACGGCTTGCTGCACGAGTCATGCGACGCGGGCGAGCGGCCCGTCGTCGATCGAAGCCACGGGGTGGGGCTGGCCAAGGTTCCCGGCGGCACGGTGACCAGGGGCCGAGGGGTGCTGGTGGGCGGTGGACGTATACCGACGAGGAAAACCAGGCAGCTGGCAGACGACAGGCACCGGGGATGAGTCCACGCGAAGCCTCTCGATATCTCGGGGTACCGAGCGGTGCCGATCCTGATGAAATCCAGCGAGCCTACCGCGAACGGGTCAAAGATGTCCATCCAGATCGGGGCGGGGACGAAGAAGAATTCCGTAAAGCGACCGAGGCGTACGAAACCCTCCAACGGTAGCAGCCACCCCCCCCCCCTCCCTCCGAGAGCCGGATAATCAGGTCCGCAGATACTGACAGCTGTCCGGGGTTCGGGCGGCACGTGCTGTCGGAACTCGCCCGGATCTGGCTACGGTGTCTCGAGATACTGGAGGATGCCGGCGATGTCGCGGTGCACTGTTGGGCTCTGCCATCGCTCGGGGAGTGAGGCGGCAATACCCGAGGGGTCATCACCGTGGTCGCGTCGACGAGCGTCGATGACATCGACCCACTCGGGGAGCAGTGACTTGTACTGATCGAGTTCCGCCACGGCATCGTCTCCACCCGGGCCAAAGTGACCGTAGAGATTGATGGCTGGCGTGTATGATCTGAGTCGATCGATCGTGGCGAGATTCGTTTCAAGATCGAAGCCTGGCGGTGGCGTTGTGGGTCGGAGTTCACCGTTGAGGTACATGCCGGCAGCATCGATGGAAAACAGGGCTTCGGTGAGCCGGTCAAACACGGCAAAATGATGCGGAGCGTGCCCGGGTGCATCAATGACGTCGAGGGTTCGGTCGCCGAGTGCGATGGTTTCGCCGTCGGTGACGATATGTGTCCGGTCGTCCGGGAGCAGGCGTGGTTCACCGTAGGCGTTTTCGGCACCCATCGCGCGGTCGACACTCCGCTGGAGGCGCTCCAGGTAGTCATGATCAGTGAGGTAGGGGAAGCCCTGTTCGTGGACATAGAAGGTGGCGTTCGGGAGTTCTTCGAAAAGATGGCCTGCACCGCCGGCATGGTCGAGATGGACGTGCGTGACGAAGACATGCTCGACGGCTGCTCGCTCCACATCGAGGGTGTCGAGTGCATCGAGGATATGGGGGAGAGAGTTCGCCGATCCCGTATCGACGATGGCCGGGGTGTCGGCGGCAATAATGTACAGCGAGACGGCGCCGGGCGTGCCGAGCAACTGGGGATCAACGGTATGAATGTCACCGACCGCGTGTGTCACCGTCATAGCTGTCGGTATGGAAGGCTGGGGCTTGATACCTCCGGGAAACCACACGTCACGTATGGGGATGCCACCACTGGTTGTTGATATCGACGGGACCTTGACTCGGCCGGATAAATCGGTCGATCCACGCGTGTTCGACCCGCTCCGTGCCTGGGATGCGCCGGTGGTTGTTGCCACCGGGAAAGCGTTCCCCTATCCGGTTGGGCTCTGTGAATTCATCGGCCTCCCCTTGCATGTCATCGCTGAGAATGGCGGTGTCGTGTATAGTGAGGCTGCGGACGAGGTAGTGTACAATGGCGACCGGGCTGCGGCTGACGCTGTCGCCACGGCGTACCGTGAGGCTGGCTACGACCTGGGCTGGGGTGCGGTTGATCCGGTGAATCGATGGCGGGAAACCGAAGTCGCCGTTGCCAGAGATCAACCCCGGGGGCCGCTTGACCGGATTGCCAGTGAGCATGGATTGGAAGTCGTTGACACCGGGTATGCCTATCATGTGAAATCACGAGATCGGGATAAGGGAACAGGCCTCCGGCAGGCGGCTGAGTTGCTCTCCGTTGATCCGGAGCGTTTTGTCGCCGTTGGTGATTCGGAAAATGATGCGGCGGTCTTCGAGGTCGTTGGACAGTCGTATGCAGTGGCGAATGCTGACACGGCTGCCAAAGCGGCGTGTGATGTTGAGCTTGATGCAGCGTTTGCTGACGGGTTTCTTGCAGCGCTCGACCTCATTCAGGCTGAAGACGACCAGCAAGACCCCGCTCGATAATCGCGGTGGGGAAGACAGCGGCTATGGTTGGGAGGTGGATGGAGGTATCGGGAGTGTGGGGTGGTCGTCCCGGTACAGACCGTGGGATTGTGGTCAGAGCGTCGGGGAAGCCTTAAATCGGTGTGGTCGCTATAGCTGTCCAAGATGAGCGCCGACCGGGCCGTGCTGCAACAGGCCCTTGAACACGGCGAACGAGAAGGGGGGAATATTGAGTTCAAAGAACGGCTGACGAAAGCCGTGCATTTGGCTGATGGTCGATTGGAGTCGTTAGTTGCGCAGTTGCGTCACCGTATTATTTCGGGTGATGGGGAAGCAACGTACGTCGTTGGTGTCACCGACGATGGAGGGATCGCGGGGATTTCGACTGACGCATTTTCCGAGTCGATGGATGTTCTGTCGTTGATTGCCGACGAAGCGGGTGCACATATTGATGATGTCCAGACGTGGGGCGTGAATAGCCCTGATGGCCAGCCGTCGGCGGAAACGTCGTCCAGCCCGGAGCAATCCGCGGCTGGTGAGACGGCTGCGGACGATGGTAGTGTCCATGCGGGCAGCGGTGAGGGCGATCGTGGCCTTGTTGGTGTGGCGACGGTGAAGGAAGGCGCTGTCCTTGATGCTGATGATGACCATATTGTGGTGGGAACGGCGGGCCACGTCGATCATGGCAAATCGACGCTCGTTGGGTCGCTTGTGACGGGAGATCCGGACGATGGGCAAGGCGGGACGCGAGGGTTCCTTGATGTGCAACCCCATGAAATGGAGCGAGGACTGTCGGCGGACCTGTCATATGGGGTGTACGGGTTCACAGATGGGGCGCCCGTTCGGATGGATAACCCGCACCGTAAGGCAGATCGGGCGCGGGTCGTCGAAGAGGCCGACCGGTTAGTGTCGTTCGTCGATACGGTTGGACATGAACCGTGGCTGCGGACAACGATCCGCGGGATTGTCGGCCAGAAACTGGATTATGGGTTGCTTGTCGTGGCGGCTGATGATGGCCCGACGAAAACGACGCGTGAACATCTCGGGATTCTATTGGCGACGGAACTGCCGACGATTGTCGCCATCACGAAAACGGATATGGTGTCGAGTGACCGGGTCCGTGAGGTTGAACGGGCCGTCGAGCGGCTGTTGCGGAATGCCGATCGAACGCCGTTAACGGTGCATCGACACGGTGTTGAGGCAGCCATTGATGAAATCAATGAACAGGTGGTCCCGGTGGTGTCGACAAGTGCAGTGACGATGGAGGGCCTGCCGGTGCTGGATGAGTTCTTTGAGCATCTGCCGAAAACGGGGCGGAGGGAAGGCGCGTTCTCGATGTATATCGACCGGACGTATAATGTGACGGGGGTCGGTGCGGTTGCGTCCGGGACGGTCCGGTCGGGGGCGGTCGAGACCGGCGACGAACTCCTTGTCGGCCCGTTGACAGATGGATCGTTCCAGAAAGTAGAGGTTCGATCGATAGAAATGCATTATCACCGGGTGAACGAGGCGCCGGCTGGCCGCATCGTCGGGATTGCATTGAAGGGGATTAGCGAGCCGGACCTCGAACGCGGAATGGTGCTTCTCCCACGGGATGCCGAGCCGACGCCAGTCCGTGAGTTCGAAGCTGACGTCATGGTGTTAAACCATCCAACGCGGATCGACGATGGCTACGAGCCAGTTGTCCACCTCGAGACGGTGAGTGAAACGGCATCAATCCATCCGCAAGATGGCCAGTTGCTCCCTGGTGATACCGGGTCGGCAACGATTCGATTCAAGTTCCAACCGTATCTCGTCGAAGAAGGCCAACGGTTCGTGTTCCGAGAAGGCCGATCCAAAGGAGTCGGTACTGTCACCGACATTACCCCCTCCGAATAACTATCCACCGCTGGACTCGATTGGTCGCTGCCTTGACTGGTGTGCGACTGGTGGCTGGTCGCGCGGTGGTGTTGCTGGTCACTGATGCCGGGTGAGGAACGCGTCGAGCCGGTTCAACCCCTCATTGAGCCGGTCGCGGGTGAGGCCGAAGCCGATGCGGAACTGCTGCGGATGGCCGAATGCCTCGCCGGGCGCGAGTACAATGGATTCTTCCTGAAGTACCGATTGACAGAATGACTCACCGTCAGCAAATCCCGGTGGGATATCGACGAAGGCGTTCACGCCGACGTCTGGATCCGACCAGGCAAGCCCGTGGTCGTGGAGGAAGTCGGCGACAATCTCGCGGTGCTGTGTGGCGAGGTCACGGTTTTCGGCGAGAATGGTGTCCCGCTGATTGTAGGCCTGGCGGGCGATGTGTTGGCCGATCCGGGGCGGTGAGATGGTGGTGTAGTCTTTCCAGTTGGTGGCTGCGGCAACGACGGCTGGCGGGCCACACAGCCAGCCGAACCTGAGGCCGGCAAGCCCGAATGCTTTCGAGACTCCGGCTGTCGAGATGCCGTAGCGACCATAGCTCGCGGCTGGTGGCATGGGGTCGGACGCGAGGAACCGATAGACTTCATCGCAGAGCAGATAGGCGCCATTGGCAGCACAGGCCTCATAGATCGCGTGCATGGTTGCCTCGTCGTGGTACCGGCCGGTCGGATTATTCGGGTTGTTGATGACGACGATGTCTGTCTCTGGGCGGATGGCGTCGGCAACTGCGGCTGGATCCAGTGTCCAATCGGACTGGTGTAGTGGTACCTCCGTGACCTCCGCGAGGGTTGCTGGAAGGGCGGTCAGGGCGCCGTAGGTTGGCGTCACGACAACGGCGTGTGTCTCGACGAGTGCGAGAAAGGCCAGAAAGTTGGCTTCTTGGGTCCCGCAGGTAAACACTGTCTCGTCGGTGCTGCGGTCATGATGACGGCCGATGGTGTCCCTGAATGCAGGATCACCGGCCGTTGGGATGACGTAGCCAAGTGTCTCCGGTGTGGTGTCGAACCGGTCGGCGGCGAGAGAGCGGACGCCGCTTTCCGCGAGCATGATGTCGGCGTCAGGTTCAGCGTCGGCGAACCAGCGTTCGAGGGCGAACGGCGTGACGTCCATACGGCCCTCCTCGTGCGGGACAGTCAAAAACGCGCCGTCCAGCCGTGGTTACTCAGTGTCGTTGCGTTGGGATGCGGTCTCGTCGAATGCGTTGGTGTTACGTCGTTCCCGGAGGTTTTGCCTGGTGAATTGGGGGCGGGCGCGGATGCCACGTCGGCGGCGGAATGACCGCCACAGGAGGATGGCGACAGGGAGGGCGATGATGGCGGCGACGGCGGTTGCTGTCGGTGATGTGAAGGCATAGAGAACTGCGGTGGAGAGCGTGAGGGCGGCCAGGAGGACCGCCAATGTGAATCGTTTGGCGAGGCGGTCGAGGGCGTGTTCGTCGTCGGCGAGCGTCCATTGGACGGTGAGATCACCGCGGGCTGCGCGGTCGAGGGTGTCTTCGAGTTTTGGGGGGACGCGGACGAGTGACTCGCCGAGCGCTTGGACATCGTCGGCGCGGTCTTCGATGTATTCGCGTGCGCTCGCCTCGAGATAGCCTTGATCTCGGAGATAATCAGTGGCGACGGCGATGAAGTCGAACTCCGGGTCGAGCGTGACGCAGACGCCTTCGACGACGGTGGCGACCCGGAGGACAAGAGCGAGATTCGGCGGTAATCGTAAGGGGAACTCATAGATCGTGTCCTCGACTTGGTGGATAATCTGTTGGACGCGGTACTGTTCGATCGCTTCGCCTCGGGCGTCGGCGATGGCGAGTTCCATAACGTTCGACATCACCTCGCGGTCTGCCTGCGGTGAGAGTGTCCCCATCTCGATGAGGGTATCGAGGATGGCATCGGTGTCTTGGCGAGCGATAGCGACGTAGAAATCAATGATTTTCTCCTGGACAAACGGGTCAACGTGGCCGGACATCCCGAAATCATAGAACACGACGGTGCCGTCTGCCTGCACGGCGAGGTTCCCGGGATGAGGATCGGCATGGAAGATGCCATCATCGATAATCATCTCGAGGTAGACGCGTTGCAGTGTCCGAGCGAGGTCGGTGCGGTCGATGCCGAGTGCATCCAGATCCGACAATGCGGATATCTTCGTCCCGCCGACATACTCCATGGTGAGGACGCGTTGCGTGGAGAGGTCAGGGAGCGAGTGGGGGACGCGGACGTTGGGATTGTCAGCGAGGTTCGCCCCGATTTCTTCGAGCATGCGGCGTTCACGCTCGTAGTCCATTTCTTGCCGAATGGTCTTCTCGAATTCATCAGCGAGTGTTTCCAGTGAAAACGAGCGGGTGTCGTCGACGAACCGGAGCAAGATGGGGAGTGACCATCGGATGACGCGAAGGTCGACGGTGACGAGTTGTTCGACACCTGGCCGCCGGATCTTCACGGCGACTTGTTCGCCGTCATACTCAGCGGTATAGACTTGACCGAGGCTGGCACCGCTGATCGCCGTGGTATCGAATGTGTCGAACGTGGCCTCGACATCGCCGAGGTCGGCCTCGAGGATGGTGCGAGCGTCGGACCAATCAGCTGGTGGCACGTCATCTTGGAGGCGTTCGAACTCGTCGATGTATTCCGGCGGGAGGATGTCGGGCCGGGTTGAGAGGAGTTGCCCGAGTTTGACGAAGGTGGGTCCCAGGGTGACCAGTGAATCGAGGAGGGACCGGGCGCGTTTCCGTCGTGCCTTCGGAGAGACTTGGCGGCTGCCTCCGAAGAGAATGAATCGATTTCGGTCCCGTGCGTAGGCGATAAGAAGCGGGAGGAACTGGTAGGCGACGACGAGAAACCGCCGGTAGGATCGAAGCGTCACTGGACAGCCCCCTCACTGACAGCTGGCTGGCGTGTGAGGCGGCGGCAGTCAGCCTCGTATAGTAGAACCGTGTGAGTCATAAGATAAGGCCTTGGCCGGTATGCTCGTTTTAGGTGACCGGGATGTGATCGCCGCTATTGTCGGTGGATTTCGGGAGTTCGAGTGTGAGGACGCCGCGGTCGATGGCGCCGGTGGCGTCGGCACCGGTCGCGTCCGGCGGGAGCGGGAGTTCGGCGTCGAGTGTGAGGGCGCGTTCCTCGGTGACATAGCGATACGTGTCTGGGACGGCCTTGGCGCGGCGTGCGTCAATCAGTAAGCGGTCATCATCGATGGAGACATCGACGGTGTCCGCGGTCGCGCCGGGGAGATCAATCACGAGGAGGTAGGCGTCGTCGCTTTCCAATAAGTCTGCAAAAACGGTTTCAGGGAGTTCCCCAAGCGCCTCGCGCAGTTGCATGACGCAAGATAAATTCGCGCGCGCGTTAAAGCCCCCGGACCCCGATTGTCGCAGTTCACATCTCGATATGACCCATAGGCCTTACGTGTCATACAACCGAGTTGATATGATGGCAGAAACCCGTCTCGAGGCACCAACTGATCTGTCTGAACCAGTAGTGCATAATGCCGGGTCGAAATCCGTGACCGTCCACGTCGCCAGCCACGGCGACTCGGTCGTCGTCGATGTGGTGGCACTGGAGCCAGGGGAGTCACACATCATCCCGACGGACGCGACAACCCGCCTGGAGGTCCAAACGCCAACCGGGTTTGCGGCCGCGCTTGCAGACCGCAGCCCGTTTTTCGTTGTCAGCGACGACCGCGTTATCGTCGCGCCTGAGTGAGAGAACTCCCGGCCGACGGACCCTTTTTCCCCTCGCGCCGCATCCCCAGGGATATGGACGATGTGCGTGAGTCGGGTTTCAAGGAACGGACCCGGGTAGCAGC
This sequence comes from uncultured Natronomonas sp., assembly GCA_964609565.1. GTDB lineage: Archaea > Halobacteriota > Halobacteria > Halobacteriales > Haloarculaceae > Natronomonas. The sequence goes on along the minus strand of CAZSSY010000020.1, from coordinate 15,712 downwards.
GGCTCGCGACCGCCTGTGTGCTGCACCACCGCTCGAGCGAACCGAGCAGATTCCGCTGTCAGCAGCGGACGGTCGAACGGTCGCAGAATCACTGGCTGCCAGCCGTGACGTCCCGCATTATCGGCGCGCCGCGATGGACGGATGGGCGGTTCGCGCCGAAGATACCTTTGAGGCATCGACGCGGACGCCGGTCGTGCTTGAGGCCGCTGAAGCGCCCGGCGCAGAGCGGGCTGTCCGAGTGCATACTGGGAGTGAACTGCCGGCTGGTTCGGATGCCGTGGTGATGATCGAGAACACAGAATCCCGGCCTAGATCTGATGGATCTCAGTCGGATGCATCGCCGGCCGATACCGGTTCTGAATCCCGCGCTATTGAGGTGTTCGAGTCTGTCGCAGTGGGCGATAACGTCGCGCCTATCGGGGAGGATGTGGAAGCCGGACAGTCGCTGTATGACGCGGGCCATCAACTCAGGCCGTCTGACCTGGGGCTCCTGAAGGCGTCGGGTATCGATACCGTCGATGTATTCGCCCGTCCGGAAGTGGCGGTCATCCCGACGGGGGAAGAACTGGTCCAAACGGATCCAGATCCGGGGGAGGTCATTGAGACGAATCGACTCACCGTGTCGCATCTGGCCGAGCGGTGGGGGGCCGACGTGACACGCCGGAATATCGTGACGGACGACGAATCCGCGCTCCGGGCCGCGATCCAACGAGACCTCACGCGTGACGTGATTGTCACGACCGGTGGCTCCTCGGTTGGTGACCGTGATCTCATCCCCACGGTCGTGGATTCACTCGGTGAGGTATTCGTCCATGGTGTCGCCCTCAAGCCCGGGCATCCGATCGCACTCGGCCGGGTGAACGAAACCTGTATCGTGATGCTCCCCGGGTATCCCGTCGCAGCCATTGTGAACGCGGTCCAATTTCTCCGGCCGTTACTCGCCCACCTCGAACACCGGCCGCTCGAACCGCTCCCGCGTCAATCCGCGACCTTGGCACGGAAAATTCAGAGTGAGCCCGGGGTACGGACGTTCGTCCGAGTGCAACTCACGGAGACGGATGATGACGTGGACGCGACGCCCACGCGGGCGAGCGGAGCCGGTGTGCTCTCGAGTGTCGGGCTTGCCGATGGCTGGGTGGTCGTCCCGGAGCCACGAGAAGGCATACCGACTGGTGAAACAGTGACCGTCGAACAATGGGAGTACAATGGGTAGAAAAGAATTCCGCGATCTTGCCGAGCCGGCGGAAGCCCGTGCCATCATCGGGGAACTTGATCTCCATGCACCGAATGAAGAGGTTCCACTTCAAGACGCGCGTGGCCGAGTCCTCGCTGAACGAATCGATGCCGGACTGGATGTCCCGGGGTTCGATCGAGCGAGCGTCGACGGATATGCCGTCCGCGCCGAGGATACATTCGGGGCGGATGAAGCGAATCCAGCAACGCTTGACGTTGTTGGCGATATCCATACTGGCGTGGACCCGGCGGTGACCGTCGAGCCCGGGACGTGTGCGGAAATTTCTACGGGAGCCGTGATACCACCAGGCGCCGACGCAGTGGTCATGGTTGAACGGACAGACACCCCAAGCGAGGTCGAGTCGGCTGCGGAGACGGTGTTCGTTCGGACGGCTGTCGCGCCCGGAGATGGGGTGATGGCTGCGGGAGCGGATGTGGCCGCCGGTGAACGCGTAATGGGCCCAGGCACAGTGATTACGCCCCGTGAGATCGGGGTGTTGTCGGCCCTCGGCGTGGAATCGGTACCCGTCCATGGGGTGCCGACGGTGGGCATCATCTCGACCGGTGATGAACTAGTGCGACCCGGTGACTCCCTGGACAGTGCGGCCGGCGAGATATACGATGTCAATAGTTATACGACGGCGGCTGCGGTCGAAGCGGCCGGCGGGCAAGCCCGCTTGTATCCCCATACGGGTGACGACGCCGATGCGATGGAATCGGTGCTTCGAGAGGCTGCAGCAGAGTGTGAACTCGTGTTGTCATCTGGATCGACGTCGGCGTCAGCTGTGGATGTCATTTATCGGGTTGTCGAAGAGACAGGCGATCTCCTGTTACATGGCGTCGCGGTGAAGCCAGGGAAACCGATGCTCGTCGGCCGTATCGCGGAAAGTGCCTATATCGGGCTTCCTGGGTATCCCGTCTCCGCGCTCACGATCTTTCGGACGTTCGTCGCACCCGCGCTCCGGGAGGCAGCTGGCGTGCCCGCTCCCGAGACCGCGACGGTCTCGGGGACGATGGCTGTCGAAGAGCGATATCGCGAAGGCCGCCTCCGGTATCTCCCAGTGGGCCTCGTTGATGATGGCGACGGGACCACGCTCGTCTATCCGGTCGATAAAGGAAGTGGCGCGACGACGAGTCTCGTCGACGCCGATGGCGTCGTGGCGATACCACCCGATATTGCGTACCTCGCCGCGGGCGAACACGTCGATGTCCAGTTGTTCTCTCCGGATGTCCGCCCGCCGCAACTGGTGGGTGCGGGCGAAGATGACCCGGTTGTCTCCCAACTGCTCGACCACGTTCCCCGCGCTCGATATCTGGCTGGCGGGAGTCCACAGGGCCGGCGGCGACTCCGAGACGGCGTCGTCGATATCGCGGTGATCACCGGCGACCCGTCGGGAGCGGCCGACGCCGTCGACCTGGGCGGCTGGCAGCGAGAATGGGGCCTGATTGTACCGGACGGCAACCCGGCCGACATCACCGGGCTCGGTAGTCTCATCGAGAGTGACGTGAGATTTATCAATCGCACTCCTGACTCCGGGCTGCGAGCGACACTCGATGCGGCACTCGACGCGTTCGCCGACCAACACGAGGACCACGCCGATGCAAACCAGGTACAGGCGGCGATTGATGGCTATACATATGGCTTGCGAGCACACGAATCGCCAGCGCGGAAAGTCCGTGAAGGCAAGGGTGATGTCGCGCTGGGACTTCGCGTGACAGCGGCAGCCCTGGACATGGAGTTTATCGAATGTGGCACGGAAACCGTGACCGTCCTCGCCCGTCGCGATCGAGTTGAGAAACTCGGCGTTGAACACCTCAAAGACGCCCTCACCACTCACGAAGACATTCTCACAAGAACCCCTGGCGTCCAACCCCAATGAGTCAGCAATCGGGGAATCGGGACGTCGCGGATAGATGGGGTTAGTTGAGGAGTTCGGCGACTGTTTCGACGCGGTGGTCGCCGACGACGCACATGCCGCGTCGGTCGTGGCCGTGGCGTTCGACGTGTGCACCGTCGAGGCCAGCGTTCCAGGCCGCTCCGATATCGTGCGGGCCGTCGCCGACAAGAATGCCTGGTCCGCCGTTGGCTCCGGCAGCATTGAGTGCCATCTGGACGGGTGCAGAATCGGGTTTCCACCCGGTATCTTCAGTACAACAAACGACCGCATCAAACCAATCCTGGATATCGAGATACTCAAGGATAGGATCGGTGAGGTATTGCTGGCAGTGAGTGACGAGCACGGTTGGGTGGTCAATCGTCCCGACATCAGTCGCATCATCATATAGGAAGCTCGCGTCTGCACGGGCCTCGGGGTCCTCTTCTTCATGGAAGGCTGTCCAGAACGCATCGGTATCGACTCCACAGTCACCAAGGTGGTCGCGCCGATAGCCGCCGAGACCATACCACACGGCCTCAGCCTGCCTGTCAGAGAATGTATAGCCGAGTCGATCACCGACCCGATCGAAGACATCGTGAATATACGCGGGCTCGACATCGATGAGCGTCCCATCAAGGTCGAATACCCACTTCTCGTACTCGGACGACGAATCCGGCATGGGCCCCAGACTAGGACATTGATAAGTAAGTGCTTTCCGGGTTCCTCACACCACAAAACCCACCGAAAACACCACGATAGCTCCACGAGAACCACCGCCGCCCACCAGCTGGCAACACCGCTCACCACCATCGAGCGATGTCGGCCACGAAACCAGCTGTGAACGGAGACGAAACAGCGAAGCAGCAACGAGGAACCATAGGAGTTCTCCTTTCGGTGTCTGCTGGCCGCTCGACTCCACGTGGAGCTGGCAGGGGGAGCGGTACGTTATAGCTCGCGGACGTGGATGCGGGAGCCGAGGTATTTGGTGACAACATCGGCTGCGTTCTCTGCGTTGAACAACTCGAGGTTGTCGGCGATCTCGGTTCGGAATGCCTCGTAGTAGGCCTCGTCGGTCCGGAATTCCCGGAATTCGATGGATCGCACAGGGACATCGAGTGTTTCTTCGGCGAGCGCCCGGAGGTGGTCTGGCTCGTTGACGTCGCCGCGCCAGAGGTTATCTCGAAAGAACAACCAGCCCTCGGTCCCGGGGGTGTCGGCCCGTTTGAAAAGGGTTGTTTCGATACTGGTCGGCTCAAGTCGGACATCGGGATCGGCAGGCGACAGCTGGATGTCAACTGCGAAGACATATTCAGCCGTCCCGGTGTCGCCCGCCTCTGGCATGGTTAGTCCGTTAAGTCGTTGAGTCGTTCTGCCAAATCGATGTCGTTGGCTGTGATGCCGCCGGCGTCGTGGGTCGTTAATCGGACTTCAACTTCTTGCCACCCGATCGTGATTTCGGGGTGGTGAAAGGCCTCTTCGGCGAGGCCGCCGGCGCCCGCGGCGAATCCAACGCCCTCGAGGTATGAATCGAATTCGTAGGTCCGGACGATTTCGTCGCCGTCACGGTCCCAGTTGGCGGGGAGCTGTGCAGAGATTTCATCGTCTGATAGGAGCTCGCTCATACCGTAAGTGTCGGGTGGCTCTCGGATAAAACTACCCAGCGACCCCGATAGTCGGTCTCGTTTGCCACCTGGCGTTACCCGCTTGGGTGCTGGGTGGGCTGGACAGGTTCGTGGAGGCTGCGGGTGCGGATACGGGTCGCGATGGCGGCGATGAGAGCGGCGAGTGGTAACATGAGGATGAGGAATTGTCCGGAATCACCGAGGGCTTGTCTGGCGATAATGAGTGTGGTGAAGATGAGGACTGCCGCTATCCCGGCGGTACCGGCGATCCGGGATGCGGCGAGTTCTCGGGCCCACAACGCGGTGAGACAGAGCGTGGCGAACGTGGCGAAGCCAATCCCGTAGTAGAGGAACTGGGTGATTTCACCGAATGCGACTACAAATCGGGGCGTTAAGACGACGAGGATGGGGATGCCGGCGAGCGAGACGGTGGCGGACTGCCGGATCGCTGACGGGGAGACAGCTGTCTCGGCAGCGTACGCCCAGGCTGTGGCGGCGATAAGGAAGGTGAGGATAGCCGCGGCGAACACAAAATGGAGGATGAGAACCAGGATGGAGTACCCGAAGACGAACTGATTGACCAAGACGGTGAAGGCACCGAAGATAACCTGGATGGGGGTGAGGACCACAGCGGCCAGCATGGCGAATTTGATGCGGCGTGGATAGTTGCCATGCCAGATGGTGAGTGTTGATGCGATGATGAGGAATCCGGTGAGCATCGCGACGAGGCGGTGGGACCATTCGATAAACGACATGAACGTCGCCGGGAACAGCCCGAAGACCGCGCCATCACAAAGCGGCCATCGGGCCTCACACGTCAAGCCTGCTCCGGTGGTCGCGGTCAGCACGCCGACGAGCGCAGTGACTGCCGTCGCGATCGTGGTCACCACGAGCAGTCGACGGACATCCATATCCCCATCTCGGAGATACGCGAGTATATACCCCGCGGAATACACCGAATTACCCACGAGCGTGCACGCTCGTATGTTGCCTCCATAGCAGTCGTGAGACCGGGTGGATTGCAGTCGGGGCGTGGCTACAAACCCGGCATTTGTGTCGAAATCGGTCCCGGGGCCGTTACCATGTGATACTGGAAGTATTGGCTGCTTGGAGAGTGAGTTGAAGAGGGACTGGCGGTTAGAGGGCTGTTTGAGATTTCGGTACTTTAAGTTGGGATGTAGGAGTGAGTCGTGATATGGAAGGGGTGTGTCGTCGCCGGGTACTCGGTGGTGTGGCTGGGCTGGTTGCGGTGGCTGGCTGTGGGGAGGGGACGGAGCGTGAGGAAATTACGTTCTTCCAGACCCGTGTCGCGGCCGACGAGTCATTCGATGTCCGTCTGGATTTTCTCGTCGACGATGAAGTCAGTATCTCGATGGATGTCCGCGATTCGGGCACTGGCACCATTGTCCTCTCGCACAGTGACACGATCTTGGTGGAGGAGTCTGTGACGGGGCCCGCCAGCGAGCAGTTTACCCTCCAGATTGACGAACGCAATGATGAATTCCATGAATTAGCGGTGACCACGAGAGATACACCGGTCGATATAGAGGTCACTGTCCACCGCTGAACCATCCATTACACCTGTCTATCGGTGCAGGCTGGGCGTCACTCCACTGGGAGAACCACCATGTCGGTCGTCGGAGAGGGGACTGTTTCAATGACCTGTCGGCGAGTGTGGTGATGGGGGTGGGGTGTCTCGGGTTACGGTGGGGGTGGGTGGTCGATGTCGAGTTCGTTCCCGAGTTGTTCGATTTCCCAGGCGAGATACGTCCGGAGGCCGGCTTCGAGGGGGCGGTGGTCGATGCCGAGTTCCCGGGTGGCTTTCGAGTTATCTACGTGGTATTGGCGGCCGGCGAGGAATGCGAGGAGTTCGGGTTCGAGGCTCGCCGGCGGAGACACGATACGGGTGACGGGCCGCATGATGGTGGCGAGCCAGCCAAACACAGCGTCAGGAATGGTGGGCGGGGCGGGGATGCCGGTGAGGTCTTCGGCACACGCTAAGACATCGGCGACCGGGTGGGCGTCGCTGGCGATGATGTATTTCTCACCGATACGACCGTCTTCCATCGCACGAATGTGGGCATCAGCGATATCCGCCGCGTGGTCGAATGAAACCGTTAATTCCCGGGGAATCACGGGGAGGTCGCCAGTGAGGTAATCGCGCACCATCCCGCGGATCGAGCCATAGAGTTTGTCGTGGGGGCCATAGACTCCGCTCGGGAGAACGACCACAAGTGGCAGCCCATCCGCAATGAATGGTTCGGCGACGTTGTAGTGAGCTTCCCATTTTGTCCGGTGATAGACTGAGAACGTGGGACACGGCGGGTCGATCGATTCATCGAGAATCTCTCCGCTGGTAGCGGGATACACCCCGACGGTACTCGTATAGACACCTTTCGGGATATCGAGCTCATCGATTAACTCCAGGACGTTCCGTGTCCCGTCGATATTGATTTGTTCGGCTTTCTGGACTTCCTGTGGCCCGGGGCCGACGTAAAACCACGCGGCGATGTGGAAGACGCCATCAACGCCAGCCATCGCGTCTCGAATGCTAGCTTTCTCTGTGATGTCACCCTCGACGATTGTGGTATCGTCCGGCAGGTGTGCGGCGTTATCCCGCGATCTGGTCAATCCGATAACGTCGTGGCCCGCATCAATCAGCTGTCTGGTGACATGCGTCCCGATGAGGCCGGTTGCGCCAGTCACGAAATATTCCATATCCGAATGCCGCGAACAAACGAGAAATAAGTTGGGTCCAAAGTAGTATGAGACGGGTATCGGGCCCACACCCGGGCGCATGGTGTCGGAAGTGTAGAGGGTGTCCGAGGATGGGTGGCATGCTAGTTGTTGTGGGTGGGGACCGTCTTGGGTAGCTTTTTGGGGCCGCTGGACGGGATAGAGGTATGAGCCTGGATGAGGATTCACTCGAGTATCATCGGCGGGAACCGCCGGGGAAGATCGAGATTTCAACGACGAAACCGACGAATACGCAACGAGATTTGTCGCTGGCGTATTCGCCGGGGGTGGCGGCGCCGTGTAACGAGATCGCTGCGGATCCCGAAGAGGCGTTTACGTATACGACGAAAGGCAACCTGGTCGGCGTTGTGTCCAACGGGAGCGCTGTCTTAGGGTTGGGGGATATTGGTGCGCAGGCATCGAAACCCGTGATGGAGGGGAAGGGAGTATTGTTTAAACGGTTTGCTGATATTGATGTGTTCGATATTGAGTTGGATCAGGCGACACCGGAGGAGATTATCACGTCGGTGTCGGCGATGGAGCCGACGTTCGGTGGGATTAACTTGGAGGATATCAAGGCGCCGGAATGTTTCGAGATTGAAGAGACGTTGCGTGAGGAGATCGCGATCCCGGTGTTTCATGATGACCAACATGGGACGGCGATTATCTCGGGGGCGGCGTTGTTGAATGCCGCCGAGATTTCGGGGAAAGCGCTCGATGACCTCGATATTGTGTTCTCTGGGGCGGGGGCGTCAGCGATTGCGACTGCACGGTTTTACGTCTCGCTTGGCGCGAGCCGGGATAACATCACCATGTGTGATTCCTCGGGGATCATCACGACGTCGCGGGCGGACGCTGGCGACGTCAATGAGTTCAAACAAGAGTTTGCCCAAGATGTCCCCGAAGGCGGGTTGGCTGATGCGATGGAGGGCGCTGACGTCTTTGTTGGGTTATCGATCGGGGGACTCGTGGATGAGGAGATGGTGCGGTCGATGGCAGCTGACCCGATTATTTTCGCGATGGCGAATCCGAATCCTGAAATCCCGTATGAGGATGCGAAACAAGCGCGGGATGATACGGTGATAATGGCGACCGGCCGGTCCGATTACCCGAATCAAGTGAATAACGTGTTGGGGTTCCCGTTTATCTTCCGTGGGGCGTTGGATGTCCGGGCGATGGAGATCAACGAAGACATGAAGGTCGCCGCTGCTGAGGCATTGGCTGAGTTAGCGCGGCAAGATGTCCCGGATGCAGTGGTGAAAGCGTATGGCGATCAGCCGTTACAGTTCGGCCCGGAGTATATTATCCCGAAACCGCTGGATCCCCGGGTGTTGTTTGAGGTGGCGCCGGCAGTTGCGCGGGCCGCCATGGAGAGTGATGCGGCCCGGCGGGAACTAGATCTTGAGAAGTATGTCGAGCGGTTGGAAGCGCGGCTTGGGAAGTCGCGTGAGATGATGCGGGTGGTGTTGAATAAAGCGAAGAATGACCCGAAACGCCTCGTGCTGGCTGAGGGAGATGATGAGAAGATGGTGCGGGCGGCATATCAGTTGGTCGATCAGGGGATTGCCGAACCGGTCTTGATCGGTGATCGTGAAGAGATTTGGGCGCACGCGGAACGGTTGGGCCTGAATTTCGAACCGGAGATCGTGGATCCGGAAGAGGGGAATCTGGACCCGTATGCGGAGCGATTGTATGAGCTGCGGCAGCGAAAAGGGGTGACGCGGCGGGAGGCCGATGAACTCATCGAAGATGGGAATTTCTTGGGGAGTGTGATGGTGGAGATGGGTGATGCTGACGCGATGTTGACCGGGTTGATGCATCATTATCCGTCAGCGCTACGGCCGCCGTTGCAGGTGGTTGGGACGGATCCCGAAGCGGAGTATGCCGCCGGGGTCTACTTGTTGACGTTTAAGAACAACGTGGTGTTCATTGCGGATGCGACGGTGAATCAGGCGCCTGACGAGGATGTGTTGGCGGAGGTCACCCGGCAGACAGCCCATCTGGCGCGTCGGTTTAACATTGAGCCGCGTGCGGCATTGCTCTCATATTCTGATTTCGGGAGTGTCCGCAATGAGGGAACACGGAAGCCTCGGGAAGCTGCTCGCCGGCTCCAGGATGATCCGGCTGTGGACTTCCCCGTCGACGGGGAGATGCAGGCCGATACCGCGGTGGTCGAAGAGATGCTTGAGGGCACGTATAATTTTTCAGAGCTGGATGACCCGGCGAATGTCCTAATCTTCCCGAATCTCGAGGCAAGTAACATTGCATACAAACTGTTACAACGCCTGGGCGGGGCGGAGGCGATCGGGCCGATGCTCGTTGGGATGGACAAGCCCGTCCACGTGTTACAGCGGGGAGATGAGGTGAAGGACATTGTGAATCTCGCGGGTGTCGCGGTCGTGGATGCACAAGCAGACGGCTATTAACGGCTCCGAGTTTGTCTGAATACCTGGTGTGGGGATGGACAAACGGGTATCAATTGTGGGGTTCGATGCGGGGTTTGTCAATTCGGGGGCGAAACGTTGAAACCGGTTTCACCCGACGACCCTGATATGGATCGTAAGTTCAGCCTGGACCGTCGCGCGTACCTCGCGACAGTCGGTGCCGTAGGTGTGACTGGCGTCGCTGGCTGTCTCGGGAACGGGAATGGAGAGGCCGATGTGGTTGTGCCCGGGACGAATTCCGGCTTTCCACCGTTCGAATACACGGAAAACGGGGAACTCGTCGGGTTCGATGTTGATTTGACCGAGGCAGTGCTTGACCAGGCTGGCTATGAGGTGGGTGATTGGGTCGACATCGAATTCGATTCGTTGATCCCGTCGTTGACTGAGGGGGATATTGATTTGATTGCGGCGGCGATGACCATCACGGAGGATCGCCAAGAACAGATTGCGTTCTCGGACCCCTATTATGAAGCGAATCAATCGGTCCTTGTGAGTGAAAGCGGGGAGTTTATGCCGAGTGACGAATCAGACCTCGAAGGCCGCCGCGTGGGGGCACAAGCGGGAACGACGGGGGCAGACGAAATCGAACGCTTGATCGAGGAAGGAATTGTTGCCGAAGCGGATTATCGCCAGTACGATAATTACACGCTCGCGGTCCAGGATCTGGAGAATACGAACGTTGACGCGATTGTGATCGATGTCCCCGTGGCGGATAACTTCGCCGATAGTCGGGATGTCACCGTCGCATTCACAATCGAGACCGGGGAAGAGTATGGTCTCGGGATGCGGCAGGATGACGACCGGCTTGAGGATGTCAATACAGCACTCACGGAGGTCCGCGACGGTGGTACGTATGATGACCTCGTGAGTGAATATTTCGAGTAACACGCGATGGATATCGGCCCGCTGCAGGCAGGCGACTGGCAATTCATCGCCGCGAATTGGCGGTTCCTCCTGTTGGGGGTGACAGTCACCATCGTCCTGACAGCGACGAGCCTCATCCTTGGGTTTCTCGCCGGATTCCCCGCCGGTGCCATTGAAGTGTATGGCAGCGGTTGGCTTCGAGACACGGTGACCACGCTGGGTGTCATCCTTCGGGGGACACCGATCGTGGTGCTCATCGTGCTGTTTTACTTTGGGCTTCCGATCCCACAGGTGGGAACGTTCCCGATCATCGATATACGTGGAAAAGCGTTCATTGCCGCGACGCTGGCGCTCGGGTTCCGGAGCGGCGCGTACCAGTCGCAGGTCTTCCGCGGGGCGATCGAATCGATTAGTGAAGGGCAAATGGAGGCGGCCCGCTCGGTGGGGCTGTCGACGACGCAAGCCATCCGGTACGTTGTATTCCCGCAGGCAGTTCGCCGGTCCGTCCCGGGGTTCCAGAATGAATTTACGATTGTTTTGAAAGATACGAGTATTGCGTTTGCGATCGGGTTGGCTGAACTGTTGACACGGGCTGAACGGCTCTATCTGCAGCCTGGCCGGGATACAGCGGTGATGGAGGCATTGGTGACAATCAGCCTCATCTATTTCATCCTCACGTTTACGACGAATCGAGTCCTTGATTACGTGGAGACACAGGCCGCAATCCCGGGAGGCAATGAATGACGCTGCTCCGCATGGAGAATGTCTCGAAAGCGTATGGGGACGAAGACGTGTTACATGACGTGAGTTTCGAGATGGACCGGCAAGACGTCGATGTCATCATCGGGCCGAGTGGCTCGGGAAAATCCACGCTGCTGCGGTGTATTAATCGCCTCACAGAGATCGATGACGGCGCGATCTATCTCGACGGAACGAACATCCATGAGATGGATGAAAACGAGTTGCGGCGACGCGTTGGGATGGTGTTTCAGACGTTCAATCTCTTTGCGCATCGGACCGCACTCGGGAATGCCACGTTAGGCCTCCAGGAAGTCCTCGGGCTCTCAGAGGCGGAGGCGACACAGCGGGCGGAGGAGTACCTCGATCGGGTCGGCCTGGCGTCGCAAGCGGCATCGTATCCGGCGGAGTTGTCGGGTGGCCAACAGCAGCGCGTGGGGATCGCGCGGGCACTCGCCATGGATCCAGAACTCATGTTGTTCGATGAACCGACGAGTGCACTCGACCCGGAACTTATCGGTGAAGTCCTGGATGTCATGCGGGATCTAGCCGACCGCGGGATGACGATGCTGTGTGTCACCCACGAAATGGGGTTTGCTCGATCGGCCGCATCCACCTTGCTGTTCCTTGATAACGGCCGGATTGTCGAACGTGGCCCCCCAGAGGAGCTTTTCGAACAGCCTCGTGAGGCCCGGACACGTGAATTCCTGGGTGAATTGACCGACCTGAACCAATGACAGTCGCCGAAGACACAGAAACGCGTGGATCGGCAATCGGTGACCTCCCCGGACGACGCCGCCTCATTATCGGCGGGGTCGGCATCCTGTTTTGGGCGTGGTTGGGGCTCCGCTGGGCGTACCACAATACGCTGGTCGACTGGCTGGCGACGATGGCGGGCCAGCCCGCACTCATTCAATCGGAGCAGGCCGTTCGGGCCCGCGAGCCGTTGCTGCCCGCTGAACCGCTCGAGGTGGCAGCGTCCGACCTCGCCGCAGTTGGAAGCCAGCTGGGCCCGGTGGGCACGTTTATTGACTGGGTGGCATGGCTCGTCGACCTCGCTGCCTTCGCCACGACCGTTGAACCAGCGCTCGCAGCCGGCGCATTCATCACGGTGTATCTGACCATCCTCTCGATGCTCTTTGGTTTCATCATCGCCGTCCCCCTCGCGGTAATGCGGGTGTATGGCGGTCGAATCACGCGCGGCCTTGCGTTGACCTATACAGAACTCATCCGCGGCACCCCGCTTCTCGCCCAACTGTTCTTCCTGTACTTTGGGCTCTCACTCGCCAGTTATATCGACGCGATCGGGATTGTCGGCCAGCCCGGCATCCCACAGCCAGCCGTCTTCGTTGCGATTATCGGGTTCACGATCAACTCATCGGCCTATCAAGCCGAATACATCCGGTCTGCCCTCCAATCGGTCGACGCCGGCCAGATGCTGGCTGCCCGCGCTGTCGGTCTCTCAAGCCTTCAATCAATCCGGCACGTCATCCTCCCGCAAGGCCTCCGATACGCCATCCCCGGGTGGACGAATGAATTCGTCTACCTCATCAAATATTCCTCACTGGCAGCCTTCATCACTGTCCCGGAACTCTTCCGTCGCGCCCAAGACATTGCATCCGCGTCCTTCCGCGTGACCGACATCTACATCATCGTCGGCCTGTTGTACCTCGCGTTGGTCCTCACGACTGCCCTCGCAATGGGCCGCCTCGAATCCACCCTCGCCATCCCCGGAGTCACCACCAGCCAAACGCGAAAATAACCACCCCGACGTCACCCCTTCTAAGTCTCGTGTTGATCGTGGCGCTGTCGCCTGGTGTTATGAGAAGTCTGAGAGTCCGGATTGTTGGTCATCGGACTCGGCCGTCTCCGCCCGCTCGGCCGGCGATTGGGAGCCATCGTCCTCCCGGTCACTGTCTGCATCCTCGCTTGTGTCTGTGTCGCTGTGCCGTTCCGACGCATCAGCGTCGTACGGTTCGTCGTTACCTGTGGCGTCGGGGGGTTGGTCGTCGCTCGTCGCCGCCGCGTCGTCGACTGCTGTCGCGGGGGCAAAGGCACCGTCTGAGTGGGCGACAGCAGATGCCGTTCGGCGATCACCGGCCGACTCAACGATATCTTGGACTTTGTTCGTCGATTTCCCCGATCCCGTGATGAAGGCGACATGTTCGGCATCAAGGTCGTAGCGAGCGGTCATCTGGACCGTTAACTCACGGTTGTGACAATGATGGGTCATGGCCGCGAGGAATGGCAAGATGTCCCGGCGCGCCGTTGCGGTCGAGACACCGGCTGTCTCCGCGATCTTGGCGACGACGTAATCGCGTGTCGCGTTCCGTGCAGACCGGTAGGGTGCCCCGCCGTATCGGGTCCACCCGCCGCGGTCTTCTCGTCGAACCGAGGCGACACCAGCGGCGATATTGTCTGTGGCATACCGCCAATAACTATAATTTTGCGTGGCACGGACCCGGCCGAGCCAGACATCAGCGTCGGCAAGATGCGTGTACGCATCGGCCAATTCACTGCCCGCATACACTTTCGAGACTTTATCCTCAATCCATTTGAGAAGGTCATCCGGGGTTTCATCCGTCGCATAGGCATCCTGGAGGGCGTCTTCAGCCGAGGATTCTTTGAGTACGGCATCGAGAAACGAAAAAATATCTTCCGTCTGGTCCCGCGCGCCCTCACTGCCGGCATCCTGGATTTCACCGCCACGAGCTCGAGTTTGGAGGTCTTTGATCGCCCCGCGCAGATCGCCGCGGTTCCGGTCGGCAATCTCGGTGAGGATGTCCTCGTCGAATGTTACGTCTTCTTGCCGACAGATATCACGGAGTACCGGGACGATCGACCGCGTCGAAATGTCCCGGAATTCGATGTCTTGACACGCCGACCGGAGACCGGAGGACATCTCATAGTAGTTGTTCGCGATGAGAATGATCGGTTGAGTGGCATCTTTGACGAGTCGCGTCATGGCGGCGGCACCACCACGGTCTTTGTGCTGATGGAGGTTGTCCGCCTCATCAAGAATGATGAGCTGTCGGTCACCACCCAACGTCGTGTTCGCGGCGGCGCGGCCGGCGAACCGCTCGATGTCGTCGGCAGTCCGCGCATCAGACGCGTTTAACTCAACGACGGGCCACCCCATATCGTTCGCGAGCGCATGGGCAGCAGAGGTTTTCCCGACGCCTGGCGAGCCATGGAGAATCACCGCTTCACCGTGATCTGGCCAAGATTCCGCCCACGCCTCAAGAGCATCGCGAGCCTTGTTGTTGCCGCGGACCTCAGAGAGGGTCGACGGACGGTATCGCTCCGTCCAGTCCGTCATGCCTGGAGCAAGGTGCGACCCGCGTTTAGTGGTTGCGGAGAGTCATTCCTCGCTGACTGACTGTAGGTCAAGACGAGGCAAAAAGCCCTCATACGCGTCGTCACTGGAGACGATAGTATCGCCATCGGACTCGACGAGATAGAGTGCGTCGAAGGGGGTGAGTCCGTGGTCCTCGACGTAGACTGCGGCCGCAACGACCGTATCGACATCGCCACGTACCTCCACGAGCGTAGCGGCGTTCGTGACGACCCGCACCGTATCCCGGTTCTCCCGGTATGCGACCAGTAGCAGCTCGACGAGTGTGAACTGCGAGGTCCACAGATCGTCGTGGTTCTCCCGATACACCGTCTCGGCGGCGTCTCCGAGCCAGTCTTCGTCCTTGATGAGGGCGAGGAGGAAATCAGTTTCCGCGTACATCTACAGGCTGAGCAGGCCGAGTGCCTCGGGGCTTGACCCCGAGGGTGAAGGCCGTACGCTCCGCTAAACGTGTTCCGTTCGCTCGATATACTGCTCAATCGTGTCTGTCGAAACGTCGCCTGCCGTCCCAACGTAGTACGATTCCTCCCAGAACCCACCGCCTACAGATACTCCTTCAAGAACGGGTCGTGCTGTTCCCACATCTCCCGCGCTGTGATGCTCTTGACTGTTCGCACAATCTCGCTCGGTGCGAGCTTCGGGTGGGCTGATAGGAACAGGTGTTCGTGGTCGGGCGAGATGTGGAGCGACAGTATCTCGGAGCCGTACTCGATGCATACGTCGCGGAAACTTGCTTCCAGAGAGTCTTCGATTGGTTCGAGGATGGCGTGACGGTACTTCGGACACCACACGAAGTGATAGTTGACGTTGTACACCGTGTGGTTCGACCGCTTCTCACCCATA
>CAZSSY010000019.1:0-42206 GCA_964609565.1 uncultured Natronomonas sp. | reverse complement strand
GCATCTATCTGAAGAAATCCAAACAGAACAAACGCATCGTCAAACTCGTTGACGCCCCCAACCTCCCTGACGGCGAATCCATCATGCGCGTGCAAACCGAGGGACTGAAACCTGAATGACCAGTAACCACACCACCGTGAGAGACCGATCGACGGACTGTCTGTAAATCACCGCCGGCCAAGCCGATTCCTCAACACGGCAACCCACGATACGGCCAAAAGGAATAGGGCCACCACCAACTCAGGTCCAAATCCAGCACCCACGCCATCAGAGGTGTCATCAGGCCGGTCCCCTGCCCCATCGCCAACTGCTAATTCACCAGCCTCCACCCCATTAACAGCCACCGTACCCGCTGTGGCGTCAAACGAAATAGTAGCCTCCCGAGACTCGCCCGCGTCAAGATTCACAGCAGTCCGTTCAACTGACTCCCCATCAACAGTCACGGTCAACACCGGCGTGACAGATTCATCGGTCGGATTCTCAACGACAACATCCACCGTCGTTGTGAATCCAGTACGAGCCCAATCTGCCGGCAACGTCGCATTCACGACGTGCGGACGGTCATCATCGACTGACCCATCACCAGGATCGCTCACTGAAACTGTCCCGACGTCCGTCTCCTGGACGGCCACTTCATACTCCCCAGGCCCAGGGAATTGAAGCCGAAAACTAACAGTTTCAGTCGCTCCCGCTGGCACCTCAACTGGCTCAACAGCAATCGTGTCCCCATTGATGAGCAAATCAATATCGACTATGCCCGACTGACCGCCACTATTCCGGACAGTGGCTTGAACCGTAACCGATCCGCCAGCAACGATTTCTCGAGTCTCAAGTGTAGTATCAATAATTTCAAAGGCCGACGCTGGCGACGCCGGGGTCGCTGGTGTCCTCGTTCCGGACTCGGGCTGGCCGTCGTCTCCACCGCCTCGCCGCCAATCCGTCTCATATCGAGCCCCAGGAGGCTGATCTGACTCAGTCTCTTGATTATCACCCGCTCCATCATCTCTTGGAACACCGCCTCGTGAATCATCACCGTCTCCACTAAAGTCATCATCGTCATCATCATCGTCATCCCCCTCATCGTCATCCCCCTCATCGTCATCATCATCCTCGTCCTCTTCATCATCGTCATCCCCCTCATCGTCATCATCACTTTCTGAGTCATCGTCTCCATCTGAGTCATCACCAGGCTGGGTGAACGACAGTTTGTTAAACTGCGTCAATGTGGCCTGATCGCCATTTATCAGGCTGTCTTGACCAGTGTTTTCTGTCCAGGGTATATCGCCCATCATGCCCACGACACCAATGAGGCCAATGGAAGCTCCCACGATAGCCACCACAATGACCAGTGTCGCGATAACTCTCATGCAGGCACTCTATCGCAGTACCCAGATTGTTATTCACCCAATGAATGAGTAATGCCTACCTATTCGCATTAAACAGGATCAGGGACAAATTGTGGTCTTCGCTACCCAGTGATGTCAAGGGAAACCATGGCTGGATTTTGTAGCATCCGGGGAATTTAACTCTGAGGGAATGTCGTTGTTTTCGGCGGAAATGAACGTTACAAGACGTGTTCAGTATCGTAGGAACCGAGCACGCGAACCCAGCCGTTTGATGCGATATTGCGGAGTTCCTCTACGGCCTCCGTGGACCGGTCCTCGTACATCCCTGCCGTAAAATCAAAGTGGAAAATATAGTCCCCGAGTCGTTCGCCACTCGGACGGGATTCAACCCGTGAGAGATTAATATCCCGTTCGGCGAATGGCTCCAGCATCTCAAGTAGAAGGCCTGGATAATTCGTATTAGGATACACAATGAGGGTGCTCTTACCACCAACATCTTCACGCTCTGATTCCGGTGCAAGCACGACGAACCGTGTGGCGTTCGAGGTGCTGTCTTGGATGTCGGTGGCGAGGACTTGCAAGGCATCGCCGGCCGTCTCCGGGTGCCCGATGGCCGCCACAGTCCCCTCTTCTTTGGCGCGCTCAACACCACGGGCGGTGGATGCTACAGCCTCGGTCGAGACGTCCGGATATTCTTCTGCGAGATAATCCCGACACTGAGCTAGGGCCTGAGGATGGCTTACGATCAAATTGAATTCGGTTGTTTGGGCGAGTAAGGCGTGTTGGATCGGGGTAACGATTTCCCGAACGATAGCGATGTCTCGGTCTGCCAAGGCGTCAAGCGATTCAGTAACGGATCCCTCAATACTATTCTCGATTGGAATGACACCCCGCTCGTAGTCCCCAGTTGCAACGCCTTCAATGATGCCGGTCACGGATTCGACAAAGTCAATCTCATCGGCGATTGATTTCGTCGCACGGTGGGAATACGTGCCTTCCGGACCGAGCGTCAGGGCTTTCATTGCACCCCGATAAACAGCGGGATGGCAAAAGCCCGTGGGTTTCCCCACTGCTGACAAGAATCAGGGCGTTTCCGTCTGGACGGAGATCGGACGGAACGCGTTGAATCGAAAGCAGTGCACGTCACCCAGGAGAGGAGGCTGTCAACGGTTCAAAGTGTGGGTGGCGTGTCCGCGTGCATTTGCTGTCGCTTCAGCGACGGCTTCAGAAAGTGTTGGATGGGTGTGGATTGTTGCAGCGACATCTTCTAATTGAGCGCCCATCTCGATTGCCAGCCCGATTTCAGCGATCAATTCGGATGCATTCGGTGCAACGATTTGGCCGCCGAGAATGAACTCTGTATCTGCGTCAGCAACAATCCGAATGAATCCGTCCGTCTCATCAAGGGTTAACGCTCGACCAGATGCACGAAGCGGCATTTCACCGATGATCGGGTCGAATCCGTCCGCTTCGGCGTCTGATTCGGTCATCCCGACGGTACCGATCTCAGGATCGGTGAATACTGCCGCCGGGATGGCTTGGTAATCCATTGCCGCTGGTTCGCCAGCAATCACCTCGGCGGCCACGTGGCCTTCCTTGTATGCTTTGTGTGCGAGCATCGGTTCGCCAGCGACATCACCGACCGCGAAGATATGATCAACTGCTGTACGAGCCTCGTGATCTGTTTCTAGGAAACCATCCTCAGGGGGTTCAAGATCGATTGCGTCCAAACCGAGGGTGTCAGTGACGGGGGTTCGGCCAACGGCAACGAGTATCTTATCGGCGGAATATTCGCCAATTTCTTCATCCTCGGTTTCAGTCGTAACATAAACCCCGTTTCCTGTTGCTTCCCAATCTTGGGCTGCCTCCCCGAAATTGAAATCTATCCCTAGTGTTTCAGCGCGTTCCTGGACGATCCGACACACATCGTCCTCATAGCCAGGCAGGACATCATCCAACATCTCAAGTACCGTGACCTCGACACCCAGCTTTGCCAAAACTGTTGAGAGTTCCATTCCAATGTAGCCGGCGCCAATCACGAGCACTGAGTCTGGAACTTCCGTAAGCGCCAGGATATCAGCTGAATTGAGGATTCGGTCGGTATCGAATTCGAACTCGGGGAGCGAAACGGGCCGACTGCCAGTCGCAATGATAGCATGCTCGAATTCAATGGATTCGCTGCCTTGCCCCTCGCCACCATGGGCGATTCGAGCTGTCGTCTCATCACCGAATTCAGCTCTCCCCGGGACGAGGTTGACACCGTTCGCCTTACAGAGCTTTTCCACGCCCCCCGTTAATTGATCCACAACGCCGTCCTTCCACTCAACCAATCCTTGGATATCGACAGCCGGGTCGGCATGGACTCCCATATGTTCTGCACCACGGGCGTGGTGGGCAATATCTGTAGCATGAACGAACGCCTTCGACGGGATACATCCTTTATTCAAGCAGGTCCCACCATACGCTCCTTTCTCGACGAGCGTGACGTCAAGATCAAGTTGACCCGCTCGAATTGCGGCAGCGTACCCCCCGGGTCCACCGCCGATGACCAATACATCCGTCCCGGTTGCGATATCTCCGACAACCATTCGTCGTACAGTCACTCGGTCGCCGGGGTTAAAAACTGGCAGGAATTGCCAGCCATAGCCAAGTTCACAGGTCACCGATCTACCGTCCCCCGTCCTCGTGACTCATTCGAATTTGGTTTTTAGAGACGTGAAGAATCGATACATACTGTTAACCCATTTCGCTTTGTGACAGCGGGCATGGATCCTAAAGACGAATTCTTCCATATTCCTACGGATGCAGAGTTTTGGAATGAAAGTCATTACTTGGATTTCGTTGGGGAGGATCTTCAGGGACATTTCCGGATTGGATTCTACCCCAATCGGGGTGAAGCGGACCTGTTTGGCTTCCTCATTGAAAATGACGCAATATACTCAGTCCATGATGCATCTATCCCGCTCGACCAGGTGCACGGATTATCCATTCACCATCCAGACTGGCACTTCGCAATGACACCCATTGACGTGGGACGAACCTGGACCGTTGAATTCAACGGAAAGATGCTGCAGAGCGAAACACCTGCAGAGGTGGCCAACACAGAAGGTACCACGGTCGGCGTTGATGTCTCCTTCACCAGCCGTGGCCGCCATGAACCATTCCTGTATTCAAAGGGCAAAGACGATTTTTCAGGCCCCGGGTCCGACAGATATGAATTGACAACTTATGTGGAAGGAACTGCCGTCATAGCCAATGATTCACGCGACTTTGATGGGCCAGGTGAACGGGATCACTCTTGGGGTGTTCGTGATTGGACCGAGGGCGAATGGCTCTGGATATCGGGGAGTTTCGAAGATGGAACCGCGTTTAACCATCTCTCTGCGTGGCCACCCGGAGGCGATCCCGTCATCTTGAACGGCTTTTGGTTTGATGGAGAGCAAGTGCACCCGCTGACGGAAGCCACCATGGATGTCACACCCCCATTTGGGGTGGATACTACGCTCCAGTGGATCTCAGACGGCGACGCACCCAGTATTTCCCTCGACCTAGCGTGGAATAGTGGGCAAACATCGTTGGCTGTTGACCCCTTCGCGACAACGCCCGTCAAGTGGGTCGACGAAGACCGGGAGTTCCGATCGGTGATGAATCGCTCACCGGCCCGCCAAATGAAAGACGGCGTCATCAAGGGACGGGGGTTTTTAGAGAACATGACCCAAGTCCCCCTGGAGTAGCCATCACCACCTTCACAGCCCTCGATTAGCTGGATTGGCCTCTACGGTGAGGCGAAACTATTTTTCGGTGGGCGTGCCGGTGGCTGCTATGCCTGCTTTGGACACGGACGCGCTTTCATCGTTTCTCGCCGAGTATATTGACACTACAGGCGAGTTGACGACCGAGGGCGAGGGTGGGGGGTATTCGAATGAGACACTCTTTGTTCGCTGTGGCGACCGGGAATTGGTAGTCCGACGGCCGCCACCCGATGAAACCGCAGATACCGCCCACGATGTCCTTCGGGAGTATCGAATCATTGATGCCCTCCAAGATACCGCTGTCCCGGTCGCACCGACAATCTGTGCCTGCCAGGACACGTCGGTTCTGGGAGATGAGTTTTATGTCATGGATCGCATCAAGGGCGATGTTATCCAGACAGAGGAACCTGAATGGTTTTCGACTGCGGCGGCTCGAAAGCAGCTCGCTACACAGTTTATCGATACCCTCGCGGCAATCCATGCAGTGGATTATGAGGCAATCGGGCTCGGGGAGCTTGGACAGCCGGTGGGATACCTCGAACGGCAAGTCCAACGGTTTCAGGAGGCATGTTTGTGGGCGCAAGAAACGACGAGTGAAAAACGGGAAGTCCCCGAATTGTACGAGGTCGGATCATGGCTTGCAGCGAACGTTCCCGCCGAATCGTCACACAGTCTTGTGCATGGCGATTATAAACTGGACAATGTCATGTTCGACACGGAGCTTCCGCCGGAGATTATCGCGGTCTTTGACTGGGAGATGAGTACGCTCGGAGATCCGCTTGCAGATTTGGGATACATGCTGCATTTCTGGCCAGATGCCGATGATGTCGAGTCAGATCGCGTGGTCGCCGAACGGTTCGCACCGCCGTTCCTCCGGCATCACGAATATCCTCCAAGAGACTGGATCGTCGATCGATATGAGACACAGTCTGGCCAGTCATTCACAAACCGCCGGTTCTACCTCGGGTTAGCGGCGTTTAAAATGGCTGCGTTAGGTGAGATGTTCTATGCACGGTATCTCCGTGGTGGAGTCGATGACGAGATGTATCGAGCGATGGGAGAGGGTGTCCCGGCGCAGGCGGAACGGGCTCGTGATATTATCGAAGGTGACTGGACAATTCAGTGAGAAGCTGGATCGCTGGCTCCCCGTCTTTTAATAGGGCTGTGGTCTGGTAGTGTGGCATGGTTTCGTTTGATGACCGAACGGTGATTGTCACAGGTGGCGGTCGCGGGATCGGTCGGGCAACAGCGGAGGAAATGGCTCGGTTGGGCGCAAACGTGGTTGTGAACGATATTGGCGGAGACAAGACGGGAGCGGG
Organism: uncultured Natronomonas sp.; assembly: GCA_964609565.1. Classification (GTDB taxonomy): domain Archaea; phylum Halobacteriota; class Halobacteria; order Halobacteriales; family Haloarculaceae; genus Natronomonas. Next base: position 35,789 of record CAZSSY010000019.1, on the reverse strand, counting down.
TGAATCAGAGCGGCCGGCTGATACGGTAGTAGCAAGTATTGAAGAAAATGGCGGGAGGGCTGTCGCGAACTACAGTGATATCGGGTCGATAGACGGCGCTGAAGCGGTTGTTGACACCGCATATGATGCGTTTGACCGGCTTGATGTTGTGTACAATAACGCCGGGATTCTGCGAGAAAGTTCGCTGGTAAGTATGACTGAAGCAGAATTTGATGAGGTGATTCGCGTCCATCTGAAAGGGATGTTTGGGGTAACGCGCGCTGCAGCTCGTCGGTGGCGAGACGAACAGAAAAATGGGGTGGAACGAGACCGAGCGATTGTGAATGCGTCTTCAGATATTGCGGCTGGTGCATTCCTAGAACCGAATTCGGCGTTTGGATTGGGGAACTACGCGATGGCGAAGGCTGGCATCCTGGGGTTAACGCGGACTGCTGCTGAGGAGTTGTCGCGGTACGATGTCCGGGTGAATGCCGTCTGGCCGGTTGCTGACACGCGGCTCACTGAAACATTACCGTTGGACCTTCCGGCGCCGGACCCGGTCGCTGCAGTCGTTTCTTTCCTCGCAAGTACAGAGTGTGACCTGACCGGGCAAACACTCCGGGTCGGTGGTGATCGGCTCGACCTTGTCGATCCAGCGCCACTCCCGCAAGCGACGGTATACGCCTCCGACGGAACGTGGACGGTAGCTGAACTCACCGATCGCTTTACGGAAACACTCGGTCAGCACGTCGAGCCGTTGTTTTGACGGTTATTCCAGGCCGCCGGCTGCGGCCGTGATGGCCGGATGTGGTGCCTCATATTCAGCGAGGATAACCATTGCCCCACCGAAGTTTTCAGGATGGTAAAAAGCTTCATCGAAATCGCCGTGTGCGAACCGGCCGACGGGGTGGATGCCCTTGTCGGCAAGTTCATCCTTCGCTTCGTCTAAATCCGCAACGCGGATTGACAACGCGTACAAACCAGGCCCATGTTCTTCGAGGAATCTGGCAACCTCGTTGTTTTCACTCCGTGGAGCGACCAACTCAACGCCAGTGGGACTGACAACGTTCGAGACGGGTTGGGAGCCATGGTCAGTACTTGTCGTTGGTTCCATCAAATCACTGAACTCAATCCCGAGTAACTCATTGAATTGAGCAGCAGTTGAATCGATGTCTGGGACCGCAATCATCACCCGGTCAACGCCGATAACATGCATAGTCCAGAGGAACGAGACCATAGGTAATATTTCTAGGTGTCCACCCCACAATCTGTTCGCTCCCGGTTAACAAAAATCGAGTGATGTGAGCGTTAGAGGAGTGGTGTTTCGTCGTCGATGATTCGTTTTGCTCGGGCCATCATCGCCGGAACACCTTCCTCCAGATATGGGTACAACGAGTCATCAGCTTCACCGGTCCGATACCGGAAATACATCGCTTCACAGGCAGCTGCAATCTTGTAGGCCGCTAATCCATAGTAGAATCGACGATGGTGAAAATCTACATCCATCTCGTCCTCATAGCGGGCAATCAATGCAGATCGATCCGGGTAGCCTGCTTTTTCAGTAACCCGCGGCGTGAATTCAGCCGGCACGGCCATGTCAGGGTCATCGGCCTCCCGCCAGAATAACAACATCCACGCTAAGTCAGCGAGTGGGTCACCAAGCGTGGCCATCTCCCAATCGAATACCCCGATAAGCCCCGGCGGTGTACCCGGGCCAAACATGACATTGTCAAGCTTGTAATCCCCATGTACGAGTCGGTGAGCGGTCTCTTCAGGCACATTTGATGCGAGCCAGGACCCGACTGCGGCGGCGTCAGGCACTGGCCGGTCATGCTCGGTCATGGGGAGGAGCCACTCCTCCAGTTGTGTTCGCCATGTTTCGACTTGTCTGGCAAGATATCCATCAGGCCGACCGATGTCGCCGAGACCCACAGCCTCGTACTCAACCGTATGAATCGTGGTGAGTGTCTCGATGAGTTCATCCGCAATCGCCTGGCGATTGGCGGGTGTTGCAAACCGAGGCGGTTCATCGGTGCGTATCACGTCGCCGGCCAACCGGTCCATGAGGACAAAATCACAACCCAAGATATTGTGATCGTCACTGGTCGTGACAACCGACGGGACCGGAACGGCTGTGTCTGCAAGCGCGTCCATAAACCGGGCTTCACGGAGCACATCGTGGGCTGATTCGGCGGTGGCTCCCACGGGTGGGCGGCGAAGCACGAGGTCTCGATTTCCCCACGTGAGAAAGAGAGTTTCATTGGAGTGGCCCGCAGGATGGCGTTCAATGGTGAGGTCGGCGGCGTCCCCCAGTTCTGCCTGTAAAAATGATGTCAATGCCTCCCGATCGATCAGGTCACCCAGATCCTCGTTCATCGACCGGAGTTGCGAACGCCACGAGGTATAAAGACTGCGAGGCACCGATACGTGCGTTCAGACGGTGGTGGATGGCACCCCTCGCCGGGTCATATTTTAACACAAGAGGCCGTGGGTGTCCAGTATGGATTTCACCTATTGGGGGACTGAACAGGCTGCGGAAGTGGGTGACCGAGCACGGGCGTTTATGGACGAGGTGGTACTGCCGGTTGAGCGTGAGCAGCCAGGTGGGGAACCGGTGACTGATGCGGTCATCGACCAGCTTCGTGAACAAGCCAGAGAATACGAGGTGTACTGTCCACAGATCGATGAAACCTACGGCGGGATGGGTCTCGATTTCCAGGATGTGGTGGGTGTCTATGAAGAAGCAGGACGATCGCTCCTCGGGCCGCCCGCCATGCGGGTCGATGCCCCAGACGAAGGCAATATGCATATTCTCGAACGCGCCGGAACTGAGCGGCAGAAAAACGAGTGGTTGCAGCCGCTGGTTGATGGAGATGCTGTATCAGCGTTCTCAATGACAGAGCCGATGCCTGGTGCTGGATCAGACCCGAAAATGCTGAAGACAACTGCAGAGAAAGACGGTGACACCTGGGTGATTGATGGCCACAAATGGTGGACCAGTCAAGGACAGTCGGCAGATGTCTTCCTCGTGATGGCCCGAACCGATCCGGACGCACATCCCTATCAGGGTTGCTCGCTGTTCTTAGTCCCCGCCGATACCGACGGCATTGAGATCATCCGGGACATCCCGGCGATGGGCGGAGACCTGCTCGAAATCGGGCATGCTGAAATCCGGTATGATGGCGTTCGGGTGCCTGACGCAAATCTTGTCGGCGGTGAGAATACCGGATTCACCGTCGCGCAACAGCGACTCGGTCCTGCCCGCCTCACCCATTGTCTGCGGTTCTGTGGCATGGCTGAACGATCGCTGTCAGTGGCTCAGTCGTACGCAGCACAACGAGAGGCGTTCGAGTCGACGTTGGCGGATAAACAGGCGATTCGACATGCGATTGCGGACGCTGAAACACAGCTTCATGCGGCTCGGACGATAACACGGCACGCTGTCCGATTGGTGGCAGCCGGTGAGCAAGCCCGTATTGAAGTCGCGATGGCGAAGAATTTCACTGCCAATGCGATCCAAGATATCGTTGATACAGCAGTCCAAATCTGTGGGGGTGCGGGGATATCTCGCGATCTTCCTCTTGCTGATTTCTATGAAAGCCTCCGATTTTTCCGCATCGGCGATGGCCCGGATGAAGTCCACAAGCGAACGATTGCCCGAGAGGCATTCACAGAGATAAATGAACAGGAACTGGAATCCCTCACCCGGTATGCATCACACTGACTGGACGAGGAGCATGATCACGGGGATAGAAATCGAGTCGATCCAAGAGCGGCGACAGGATCGGGTGGGATGGCAGCCAACTGATGGGTTCCAGCGGGGTTGTGGCGTCATCCATTTGGGTCTCCACCGCGCATCTCTGATATGAATCACTTGAGATCCCTGCTCGAAACGAGGATCGTATCGGCTGACGGTGATGGATATCGATAGTTATGACGCGGCGAGATGAGTATTATAATCGTGCCAAGCAGGAGGGATACCGGTCGCGGGCGGCCTATAAACTCAAGCAACTCGATGACGCGGCTGATTTGATTCAGCCAGGTGATACAGTCGTTGATCTTGGCGCTGCCCCGGGCGGCTGGCTTCAGGTAGCCGCGGAGAAGACGGGTGACGCTGGCACCGTTGTCGGTATTGACCGTCAACGGATTGAGCCGATCGACGGCGTGGACACGCTCCGTGGTGACATCACTGATGCGTCTCTCCGAGAGACGGTGATTGAAGAAGTAGGCGAGGCCGATGTCGTCATCTCCGATATGGCACCAAATATGACTGGTGAGTACTCGCTTGACCATGCTCGATCGGTTCATTTAGCGCGGCTGGCGTTCACCACAGCGAGAGAGCTGTTAGCGCCGGGCGGTGATTTCGTCACGAAGGTATTCGAAGGACCGGATACGGGCGAGCTCCGTGAGGACATTGATCGAGAATTCGAGTATGTCCGGACGATTCATCCGGATGCCTCGCGGGATTCGTCATCGGAGTTGTTTCTCGTCGCGAAAGGTCGATTGACTGCCCCGGTCACGGTGGGTGATCGGCTCACTGTTGACATCGAGGGGGTAGGTAGCGAAGGGGATGGCGTTGCCAAAGTAGATGGGTATACGATATTTGTGTCAAATGCCGACCAGGGTGACACGGTTGACGTGGAAGTGACCGACGTCAAACCGCGGTTCGGGTTTGCCGACCGGCTCGATTAGCTGTCGTCGTTGTTCACCTTCGATTCGAGGTCTTCGACACGTTGTTCAATATCGGCGATGCGGTCGGAGGCACGATCGGGGGTGGAGTCGGTATCGCCGCTATTTCGAACCACTAACAGGAGTACGACCAAGAGGATCGGGAGGCCCAACAACAGGAAAGTCAGGAGGATGATGAGTAGTTCTGGGCCGCCTGGGAGTGCGAATTGGAGGGGATGCATGAACAGTGAGTGGCAATCGGCTGGCAAAAGTATTCTGATAGCCTGGAGTGACAGGCGTTATCTGGTGGGCTGCGGAGGTGTCTCGGAGCGGTGGATGGCTGTGGTGATGAGGTAGACCACTGGGGTGTCGAGGATCGCGATGAGGAGTTTGAGGAGGTATTGGCCGACAATGAGGGAGGCGACAACGGTGGCGGGGAGTTGGGGACCGATGCCGACTGTGTGTGGAATGATCCAGAAAGCAATACCGACGAAGATTACGGTATCGATAGCCTGACTCGTCCCCGTTGAGACGATATTACGAAACCAGAGGTGGTCTCCGTTGGTATAGTCTCGGAGTTTTTGGAAGACGATAACATCGTAGTTTTGACTGATGAGGTATGCTACGAGGCTCCCGGCGACGATGTTCGTCGAGGCACCGAGGACCGTTGCGAACGCGTCTGGATCGATACTTGATGCGGCTGGGGGAGCCAGTATGGTACTCCAGACGAGTACCAGCACGAGGAAATTCATGGTGAATGCAACGTTCACGAGGATTTGTGCCGCTCGTTTGCCGTAGAGTTCTGTATAGCAATCGGAGGCAAGAAACATGACGGCGATTGCGACTGCTGCGCCGGGCAATGTCAGTTCGGAGCCAGCGACTGGGATGACGATTGGGAGTTGGACGGCCAAGACTTTCGCGGCGGTGAGTTGGGCGGTGACCAATGACGCGACGAATATTGCAGCCAGGAAAACGGCACCGATGGGTATCGCTGCCTGGCTGACGTTGGTCTTACTGGTCTGCATCCGCATCGAGGCGACCATGTCGTTCGTCTATCTCATCGAGGACATCGAGGGTTTTCCGGATTGAGGCCCGGACAGCCTCGCTTCGATTGACGAATTTTCCGTCATTGCCTACGTGGTCGTCGAGGTCCTCAAGGAGTTCCTGTGGGATTTCGACACTAATCTTTGGCATACTGGATTCCTCGCCGATTTTCGTTGAAACGTGGCTGTGGTGACGGGTGACTACCAGACTCACTCCTGAGTGTTCTCATAGTATTCCTCAGGTCATCTTCAACTAATATAATTCCTTCCAGTCGGTGTGGTGTCGAACTCGACGAATCTGGGCCATCAGTCCGCCGGTTCAGCCGGGTCATGGGTCCGTCGCCCACCGAGAGTAATCACCCACAGAAGCCCAAGTCCAACGCCGTATGCGGCTACCACGGGGATTCCAAGGAGAAACATCGTAAAGACGCCACGCGGTGATAAGAGTGCGCCCACGGCGAGGACCGCTATCGTGAATTCCCGCCACCGAGCCCGCATGATTCGATACGGGACAATATTCCCTGCATGGAACAAAAGCATCGAGACGGGGACCATCGCGAGGATCCCAATTCCAACGGTGAGGAAAAACACCAACCACCCATAATTGTTGACACGGTAGGCGATGATCATCTCAGCTCTGAGCACATCTGCCGCGAGCCAGGAAATCACCGCTGGCGCAATATAGACAAAGCCAATAATACTGCCAAGCACCATCGCCGCCAGTAAGCTCCCGCCCCAAACGAGGAGCACGCGGCGATCACCCCGAGCGAAGCCCCGCTCTTTCAACGCCGGCCATGCATAATACAATATCAACGGGAGCGTCGCGGCTGCACCAAAAATGACCGAGACTTTAATCATGAAAATGAGGGCTTCGACCGGGTGAAGTGTCACGATTGAGACTTCTTCAGCAGCGAATGCATCGGGCATGCGGCTAACGAATTGATCATGGAGACGGGCAATACCGCCTTGATAGAGGACAAAGAAAGCGGCAGCCATCACACCCATAAACACAGCGACTAGGCGGAATGATTTCGACGTGAGACTTTCTACCACGAATTGAATATCGTAGGCGTATCCACCGATGTCATCCTCATCGATCTCGTCTTCACTAAACGCATTGAGCATCCCGGCACCACGGCGCGTGACCAGATTACCGTCTTGCTCGGATGTATTCCCCACTTGCGCATCCGGTGACTCCGTGTCGATGTCGGCCGTCGCATCGTCAGTGGCGGCGGTTTCATCAGCACGTGGCCGGTCGTGGTCGCTCGGTGAGACGTCGGCATCGAGAGGGTTGATGTCGTCGTATCTGTCGAGGATTACTTGTGCACGGTCGGGGTCGCCGTCGTCCATTGCTTGGCTGGCAAGGTCGACCGCGTCGGCCTCGTCGAGGCGGGCGAAGGCGGGGGCAGGGGCTGCCCGAATGCCAGCTTCGTCAAGTTCCGAAAGGTCGATGTCTGCGGGATCGCCCTGGCTGCCACCCGGGACAGCGTACTGGTCGGCGTCCGGGGGCTCCAGCCCGGCATAGACAAAGTATGCAAAGCCAAGGACCGCGAACATGAGGCCAGACAGGCCGCCTGCGACACCGACGTAGACGTCGCTGGGAAGACCAAACGCCTCGCCAGCGGGGAGGAACCGATATCGTGACCCAACGGTCGCCAAGCTGTCGTTGATGAGTTCCACACCGCCTTGGAGATAAAATACATACACAAGGCCAACGCCGAGAAGGAACAGGGCCACGAGACTAAGCCAATGAGCACGGAATGTCGATTGTAAATCGATCGACTCACTGGACCGTTTCGTGGTAACGACGATTTTCGTGACGTAGAGTGACGCGCCATATAACGTGACAAGCGGAATGGCCCACATGATTTGCGTAAATGGGTCGGGTGGGGAGAACAAGGCACCAAAAACGAAGATACCGATAACGGCGTATTTCCACTTATCACGGAATGTTTCATACGCGACAACCCCACTGTACGCCAACGAACTCATAACGAGGGGGAGTTGTGCCGCCAGCCCGAATGACATCGAGAGAAGAAGAATGAATTGGGCCCACATTGAAATCGAATACGTCGGCTGAAAGCCAGCGCCGACGGCATTCCCAGCCAGGAACGCAAACATTAGCGGGAAAAACAACTGGTACGAATAGGCAATGCCACCGAGAAAGAGAAGCACTGCAATGGCGGCAAACCCCGCTATTTTCCAGCGGGGCACTGATTGAGGCCACCGGCCACGGCGTTTCAGTGAATCCCGAGCGAAATATGCCAGCGCCGGGAGGGAGACAAGGATACCAACAACGAGGCCGATTTTTGCCTGTAACAGGATAACTTCGAACGGCGTGATAGCGACAACGACGATGTCAGGGTGGGCATTCAGGTCTCGTCGGAGAATATCCCAGATGTACAGCCGGAGAATCGTGAACGTCCCAATGAACCCGACGACGAAGACCAAGAACACCTTCTGAAGATGTTTTTGGCCTGCTCGAAGGAATGATCCAAGGTGGTCACGGCCCTCGGCGACCGTCCGAGCCACGTCGTCATCAACGGCACTGGACACGCCAGCAGGTAGTCTGCTCGCAACTATCAACCTTTTCCGTCGTCGCCGCCAGCGGATGACGAGAAGGCTTACAAATAGCGAAAACGGACGCGTCAGTATGGCCGAGGTCGAAAACTCGGGCTATGATGTCGATGAGGGACTCGTCGGAGAAGGGCCCGAGAGCGACGAAGAGATGCCGCTCGCTGACCATATCGAGGAGATGGTCTATCGATTAGGCATTGTCCTTGTCGTCATGGCCGTGGTCTCCGGTGTAATTTTCCCGTTCGGCGACTACATCATCAATTTCCTCTGGTATTCTGTCCTCCCCGGTGGGGATATCGCGAGACCCCGAGTGTATCACCCGCTGGGGTTAGTCCTGGCACGGCTGAAGGTCGCAACGCTCGGTGGCTTCGTCATTGCACTCCCGGTGTTCGTGTATGAGACGTATTTGTTCATGCGGCCCGGCCTCTATGCACATGAACGCCGCTATTATCTTGCATCAGTGCCCGCAAGTCTCGTCCTCGCAGCTGTTGGCGTGCTCTTCGCATACGTCCTTATCCTCCCCGCAATTTTCACGTACTTCCTGACCTATTCTGTCGATTCTGTTGACAGCGTTGCCTTCGGCCTCACGGAAACATTTGATCTAATCGTCCTGATGTTGGGTCTGTTTGCTGCGGTCTTCCAAATCCCCCTGTTCGTCATGCTCGCCATCATGATGGGGCTGACAACGCGTGCATGGCTTGCGAACAAACGACTCTATTTCTGGGGTGCGTTCCTCGGTATCGCATTCCTCTTCAGTCCTGACCCAACCGGAATGGCTCCAATCCTGGTCGCTGCCACAATGATCGGGCTTTTCGAATCGACGCTGTTAGTTCTCAGATGGGTCGGGAGATGACCCGCTCGATATATCAGGCGGAATCCGATATTTCAGGCTGGTTAGCGCGCTACTAACAGTCGTAGACATTGGCCCTGTACCCATGTCAGAACGGGTCAATCTACGGGGGACACATGTCGGGGTGGGTTGTCCACCAGAGTAGTCAATCGAGAGGTAGTAGATTGCAGATACCAATGTGGGCTCCGATCAGTCACGAGATATGAGCAATGATACTCCCGGGAGTCAAACCTGGTCGATCGGCACTTGTCCGCACTGTCGAGCCAGTGTGGCGGGCGGCCGTTTGCTCATGGAATACCAATCCGGTAATGACCCGACACGGACATTCGTCGAATGTCCCAACTGTGAATTCGTTGTCCAACCAGTTTGACGACACCCGGCTCTCCCATGGCCAAACGGGGGAAGGCTAAATGTCTTCCATCGGGTATGAGGTGAGTATGCCGCGTGTTATCGCCGCTCGCCACGGCGAGACGGACTGGAATCGTAACGGCCGAATGCAAGGATGGGCGCCGATCCCGTTAAACCAAACCGGGCGAAAGCAGGCGGCAGCCCTAGGCGAGTGGCTCGCCGACGCCTACACGGTTGACCGCATCGTTGCCTCGGATTTACTCAGAACACGACAAACGGTTGAGCAGGTTCGTGACTCCCTCGGCGACCTCGATGTCACATATGAACGGTGTTGGCGAGAACGCCATCTTGGCGTGTATCAAGGATTGACATACACCGATATCGAAGAGCGCTTCCCTGAATTTGGGTTGGGTGAGTCAGCTCGTGAAGCCGCACTATCTGTCCCGGAAAGTGGTGAATCGCTCCGCGATGTGGCCGACCGGGTAACTGGGCGGTTCAATGATCTCATCACGCAACCTACCGATGAAACGGTCCTCGTCGTTACCCATGGCGGACCACTCCACATCCTCACGGGATACGTCAAGGGACTGAGTCTCCGAGACGCGTTGAACACCACACATCAAGGAAACTGCGCCGTCAACGAATTCCTCATCGCCGACGAGTCAGTTGACGTCATCGAAGAGAATGCCACCGCCTGGGATGACTAATTAGTTTTTGTCCGGTGCTTTTCGATCCAGCCATTCCTCGTAGAACACATCGATATCCGGCTCAAAGGTCTGGAACACCGGATAGCCCGCTGGGACTGCATCGACGTCCAGTTGGGCATAGCAGCCGGGACAGAACCACTCACGGAGTTGGAACGACCAATCCGGATGCGGTGTCTGATATTTCGGATAAATTTCACGGTGTTCAGATTCAGTTTCACGGACACGAATACGAGCGTTTTCCTTCCAATTGTCCTCGATACTACAGAATTCGTGGCCACAGTCGCATTTGATGATACGACCATTGTCAGATCCGACCGCATACAGATGGTCGTTAATCGGGACAAGAATGGGATTGTCCCACTCGACACGCGATTGAAGTATTTCCCGCGTTACGGCAAACCGCTCGGGATCTTTTGGATCGGGGAGTACATCATTCCGTAACTCATCCCAGGGAAGGTCACCATCAATTAGTTTCGCTATTTGCTGTTTGTCGGTTTCGATTGTCATTAGAATCCACTCCGTTCAATGTCCCAAAATGCATTGAAGTCCCGTTCGAACGTCTCCGAGATGTCAAAAACTTCGTTGTACATCTCCGTGACTGGCTCTGAGACATCGCCGGCCTGGACCCGGTCCCGTTCAGTCTCGTAGAATTCATCGAATGGGGTGCTTTCTTGTTTTCGTTCTTCGCGGATTTGGTCTCGAGCCGCCTCGGTCGCTGTGTTATCAAGATTGAAGGTTCGGTCGGTCGCATCGAACTCACCGACGACGCCGTATACTTTTTCGACGGTCTCAGGGGAGAAGATTTCATCTTCCACATCGTCGATGACCTTCTGGATGGGTCGCTCGAGTGGATCGCCCCAGCCGGGACCGCCACCCATCTGAAAGTGCATGAGGTCGTGGTTGTCGAACTGTTTGGGGAAATAATTCCCGCGGTATGTCCTGGTGATGTCTCCTTCAATGTGTTCTTCAAAGGTGCCCGGTGGTGTATCGCCAACCGGATATGGCTCACCGGCCGCCGCTCGAGTGGCAAGATCGGTGTCGTGGGCGCGGACTGCATACTTCGTTGACCCAGGATAGCCGCCGGCCATGCCGGCGATGGAGAACGTGACGTCCGGTTGCGCTGCTTTATAGAGGCTACAGTCGTCGGTGCCCATCACTGTCAGGACGCCTTCCCACCCGGAGCCGCCACGATACTTGCCATGTCCGGCACTATCAGTCTTAATTTGGCGCGACAGATACTGTGTGCCCCATTGGGTCAGCTCCCATTCCTCAATGTCACCCATGTCGGATTCGGGGTTCCACATGGCATACCCCCAGTCAAGTCCGTCGCGGACCGCTGACGCGCCAAGGCCTTGACAGGAGACGTCGAATGGACTGACCGGGAAATACTCACCGATCTCGTCCGGTATCATGGATGCCATGCTCTCCATGAGTGTTCCGCCGCCCTGAACTGAATCTGATGTTTCCGAATATCCGGTTACCACTTCTTCTCGATATCCGCGGGTAAAGAACCCCTGAGATACGTTCTGCCAGACAGCTTGGAATGCCGGCATAATCGTCCCCCACGGGGCATGGAACGACAACTGCGGATCGTCGGGATTGGTGACGCTGCCGGAGGGGAAATGGGTCTCCATCGCGTAATGGGAGCCGTCATTTACTTTCCCGTCATGGAGGAGGCACTGGGTGAGTGACACCCAGAGGCCGCCCGTCATCGAACCCTCGGCTGCATTGAACGAGTGGTTCCCTTGAGGGGAGGCCCCTTCCATATCGAGCGACAACGTTCCGTCTGCGCGGACATCCATCTCAACCGGGAGGTGATTGAGGACATCCTTTTGTTGTTCCGGCTTCCAGCCTTCTTCGGCGAATGGTAATGCGGCGAAAGCGGTGTTTCGGTAGGTCCCAGGGAAGAGTCGTTCTTGGACCCTCGATTCCAGTGTTCGACGGCCTTCCTCCACGGCCTCTCGAATGAACTGTTTGAACGTGTCGGCACCCACATCCTGGATGATTTCATGGACTGCCTCTCGGATCATATGGCAGCCGGCAAGCCGACATTTTTCATCAAGATCCCAATACATCGGGGTTCGTGTCGACCGTTCACCACGGATCTTCCAGTCTTGGTAGAGTTCGTCGTCTTCCCCGATTTTCTCGCAGGTGGCATAGATCCCATCTTCGAAGCGGGATGTATGGACGATCGACGTGTGGCCGGCAGATGCGCCCCCGATGTCGGGCTCGTGGGTGACACCGTCAGCCCACGCGACCAGTTCACCGTCGTGGAAGATAGGGACGATGGTATGGACGTCGGTCGTGTGGACATTTCCGAGATCGTTATCGTTGTTGCAGAAGACATCGCCTGGTTCTATCCCGCGGTCGTGTTCATAATCTTCCTCGATCATCCACTTGATCGCCAAGCTCCCCGTATGTACGTGGACGATGATTCCGGTTGAGACGGCAATCGAGTCGCCTTCAGGGGTATAAATCTGGAAACACAATTCACCGATTTCTCGCACGATCGGTGACGCGCTGACGTGTAAGGCAGTTTCCCGAGCCGAAACGAGTGCGCCGCGGAGTCGAGAATACAGCCGCTCGTACTCAAAGCGGTTTTCCTCTTTTAACTCAAGGTGCTCTATGCCCCGATACTGGCCGGTTTCGTCGGTTAACTGTTCGGTGTCGGAGAGCATCTTCTGCAGCGTCTGGCCATTCCAGCCGATCTCACCGCCGGTACTCCGATTCTCGGTAACTGTCACCTTTTCGTTGCTCACTTTGTCATTTTCAATGCTCATTGGTTTCGTCGCTCCTGGAGATGGTAGATACGGTTCTCATCAAGCGGTGCTTCATACCCGGGTGGAACCAAGATCGTCGTCGCTGGCGCTTCAATCACCGCAGGCCCGATGATCAGATTACCCGGCTGAAGTGCCCGCATTTGCCAGAGATCTGCTGTCGCCCACTCGTCGTCCCAATAGATATCACGAGTGCCCTTGTGGGCGTCTTCTGGCGGGGTGTCACCCTGGCTGGCTTCCTGCGGCATTGATGGCTTTGCCGATGGGGCGACTCCCACGCCGATCCCCATCGTGATTTGATAGCCGTTTTCTGGCGATTTCGCGGCGCGCTGGAAGACTTGATCGAACGTGGACTCATAGCGTTGGATGATGGGTTCGATGTCTGCGGCGTCCACGCCGTCTTCACTATCCCACATTTCGGAAATATCGATCTCAAGATCGTCAAGCATCCCGAGGTATTGGATGCGGAGTGATGGTTGAAACTCGACGGACGCGGGATCGATGCCATCTCGTTGGAACGCTGATTCTGCCCGGTCTCTGAGCGCTATAAGGGTCTCCGTGATGGAGTGGGCGACCATTGTGGCATTGGAAAAATCAGGCTGTAAGATTTCATCGAGGGATTGGTCGAATCGATACGCGGAGTCAGCGCAGGCACAGCCGAACGCGGAGAATGCTGCGGCCCACTGCGGGATGAGGACATCTTTAAACGAGAGGTTGCGGCTGTATCCTGCAGCATGGAGGGGGCCGCCGCCCCCGTAGCTCAATAACGTGTAATTCTCCGGTGAGTATCCCAAGCCGAGGATGAGTCCGCGGAGTTCATTCGACATATTGCGTTCGACGATATCTAGAACGCCGCGGGCCGTCTCATAGGTGTCTTCACCGAGGGGGTCCGCGATCTGGGTCTCGATCGCCTCAATAGCTACGTCTCGATCGATTGGAATATCACCGCCGAGGAAACTATCGGGATTGAGATATCCAAGGGCGAGCGTGCAGTCAGTGACGGTAACGGTCTCGACATCAGCATCTTGATTCGAGACCCCGACTTTGTATCCCGCGGAATCTGGGCCGACTTCGATACGGTCGGACGCGCGGTCGACGCGGACATATGAACCGGTTCCGGATCCGATTGTATCCATTGCGGTCATCGGGATATTCACCATGAATTGCGCGAGGCTTTGATCCCATCGGGTCGGGTAGTGCCCTTCAGTAATGAGGCCGACATCAAACGAGGTGCCGCCGACATCTGAACAGACGAGGTTATCGATACCGAGTTCGGCGGCCAGATATTCACCGCCAAAGATACCGCCAATAGGGCCGGATAACATCGTGTCAACGAGCCAGTCGTGTTCGGGCGCGACAGTCCCGCCGGACGATGTCAATACCCGGACGGGGGCCTCCGCACCTAAATCAGCGAACCCAGCGTTGACCCGGTTGAGTTGTTCTCGTGACGGTTCTGCTGCATAGGCTTCGATAACCAGCGTATTCATTCGGGGAACTTCACCACGAATCGGTTTCTGTTCTGAGGACAGCCACACAGGGACGGACTCCCCGCGGTCCGCCATTACCTCCTCGGCAATCTCTTTGATCGTTTGCTCGTGATTGTCGTTCAAATAGGAATAGACCAAACAGACACAAATCACGCGGACGTCTTGATCGAGGAGGTCGTTGACTGCCTGGTAGGCCTCCTCCTCATATAATGACAACGTCGGGAGCCCAGCCATATTCATGCGGCCACGAACACCCCGGATGTTTTCTCGAGGGACGAGAGGTTCCGGATGCTCGTGTTCACGGGCATGGAGACGGCCGGCGTAGGACCGGTCGGCCCACGACTGGATGCCGCGGCCGAACCGGAGTTGATCCTCCATGCCACCGTTGGTTATCACGCCGATGTCTTCTTCGCCCTCTCGTTCGATGAGACGATTCAGCATGGCCGTTCCAGAGTACACGATGCCCTGAAGGGTCGATGCACCCGTTTCAGGCGCAACGTCCCAGTTCTCAAGGGCGTCAGCGAATGAATCGCGCGTGCAAATGGATTCGTCATCGGGTGTTGTTTGTGCCTTCCCAACCGTGTAGTGGGCCTGCTCGTCGACGACGAACGTGTCAGTCATCGTGCCACCAGTGTCCATCGCGAGTAACCGCGGTTGTGTCCGGTCGCCGTCGGTACTCACAGCCACCACCTGTAATGTGTGGTATTGTATCGCACGGTGGCCGTCTGTCGGCGGCCCGCCCAATGTATCTGCACCCTCGCACAGAAGGTGGGTTCAAGAACCCTGGTCGCGGCACGAATACGATACGCCAAATGATCGCCACTGCTCCACGACGATAGGCGAGGACGGGAGGGCCTGTTCGACCCTATTCAGATGGATAATCTGTTGTGAGTGAATCGGTATCTGCCGGCGTGTTTGGTGAGACACTCCCGGTGTGGTAACCAGCCAAATCTAACGTCACATGGTCGAAGCCTAAATCGATGAGGTGTTGATTGGCAGCTGCCGCAAACGCGGGAGTCAAAGCCTGTTCAAGTTCATCCGAGCCGACCTCAATCCGCGCAAGACCATCATGGTCGCGGACGCGGAATTGATCGAATCCCCACGCTCGCAGGAGTCGTTCGGCTTTCTCAATACGAGTCAACCGATCTTCCGTGACCGCGAGCCCGGTCGGGATGCGCGAAGATAGACACGCCATCGACGGCTTGTCAGCAACGGATAACTCAAGGGATCGAGCCATCTCACGAACTTCTTGTTTGGTGACGTCATGCTCTAACAGTGGCGAATATGCATTCATTTCCGCGACGGCACGGAGTCCGGGACGGTGCCCCTCGCCGGAATCAGACGCGTTCGTCCCATCACACACAGTCTCGAATCCAAGGTCACGAGCCTTCGCGAACATTTCACTGAGTCGTTGTGACCGACAGTGATAACACCGGTCTTCGTCGTTCTCGACAAATGAATCATCATCAAGCTCAGAGAAGGTCACGATCTCGTGCGGAATACCGATTTCGTGGGCGACACTGGTCGCCTCTTCGAGTTCTGCGGCAGGGAGCGTTTCGCTTTTCGCGGTACACGCCACTGCATCCGACCCGAGTGCCTCATACGCAACCGCCGCGACAACCGAGGAGTCAACCCCGCCAGAGAACGCAACCACGACACCGTCGAACCGGCGTAAGTCCTCCACCATGGCTGCCCGCTTGTCCTCGACGAGACTCATGCCAGAAACGTTGAGGCCCGCATAGAAAAGCCCCGCGTTGCCGGACGAGCCCGGTCAGTCAAAAGCCGTAACCCATCATCACGAGTCGTGAGAGAGGTCGTAGAGTTCACCGAATTTCGTTTCTGCGTATTCTATGAAATAGTCGGCTGTCAATGGCTCTCCGGTGGCTCGTTCGATTAAGGCATCGGTGGGATACCGCTGGCCATGGCGGTGGACATTCTCAGTGAGCCAGTCATGGAGGAGGTGGAAGTCTCCTGTCTGAATCTGGCTCGTGAGGTCCTCTCGTTGCCGCTGGACGGCCGCGTAGAGTTGAGCCGCGAGCACACTCCCAAGTGAGTATGTCGGAAAATAGCCGAATGCGCCGTGGCTCCAGTGGATATCCTGGAGGCAGCCATCCGCATCGGTCGCGGGCCGAATACCGAGGTATTCCTCCATTTTATCATTCCAGACTGACGGGATTTCACTCACATCGAGATCGTCAGCTATGAGGTCACGTTCAATCTCGAATCGCAGGATAATATGGAGATGGTAGGTGAGTTCATCCGCCTCAACGCGGATGGCATTGTCTTCAGACACCTGATTGATTGCTTCATAGGCTTGTTGTGGCGTAAGATCCGTGTCATGTCGCTGATTGAATCGTGGAACGAAGAACTCCCAGAAACCTCGAGACCGACCAACGTGGTTCTCCCAGAGCCGAGATTGGGATTCATGAACTGTGAGCCCGCGGTGCTCGCCGAGTGGTGAGCCGTAGGCATCTTGCCTGAGACCTTGGGTGTAGCAGGCATGGCCAAACTCATGGATTGTTGACCCCAGTGAATCAAGTGGCTTGGATTCATCGAACCGCGTTGTCACCCGGGCATCGAATTGCGTCCCAGTTGAGAACGGATGCGGCGCTGTATCGAGGCGGCCACGATCAAAATCATACCCAAGAACCTCCAAGGCATCATGGGCCACGGTGACTTGTCTCTCAGCGGGGAACTGTCCCGCGACATCGAAGAGATCGACGTCAGCGTCACGGATCGCCTCGAGTAACGGGACGAGGCTATCCCGGAGTTGCTCCAAGAGTTGTTCAGCCGTCTCCAGATCGAGATAAGGTTCATACTCGGCGAACAGGACCGCGTATGGATCTACTTTTGGATCGATCTGTGCAGCGTATTCCCGTTTTAAATCCAGGAGACGCTCCAGGGTCGGCTGAAATATCGCAAAATCATTTGTCTCCTTGGCCTCTTGCCAGACCGGGTGGGCATCAGACGTTGTTTCACTGATCGTTTGGACAAGCGAGGTTGGGACGCGTGCTTTCCGTTCGTATTGCCGTTTAATTTCGCGGTAGACGGCGGATTCGTCTGGGGAAAGCTCTGCGTCCGTAAGGCCTTCAAGCCACGCCCCTACCTCGTCATCAACAAGTAACTCGTGCTGTAACGCCGAGAGGGCACCGCGCTGTTTCGCACGCGCCGGCGTTCCCGACTCCGGCATCATTACCTCTTGATCCCAGGAAAGCAGCATTTCCGCGTCCCCGAGGTACGTTGCTCGCCGATACTGGTCCAACAGCGCATCAAAATCGTCGGTACTCGAGGAATCCGTAGATGCCATGCTCATCAATTCAGCTTCCGGAACCTATCAACCCCTTGTTCTCTGTGGATTCAGTCCCGCCCTCTATTGTCACCGACGGGAGTAGTGGACTACGTCTCTGCGGGAAGTGAACTCTCAGCGATGGCTTGGTAAATATCAACGCAGCGGTCGAGGACGGCCAGAGATACACTTTCAGTGGCTGTATGGGCTTGCCCAGGTTCAGCCGCACCACAGACCACACAGGTGGTACCAGCACGGGACGCCAGCCATCCCGCGTCGGTGGCATGAGGTTTCACGATCTCCGCAGGTGTACCCGGTTGGGCGTCGTCTGCAGCCGTCCGGACCATTTCGGCAAACGCTGGGTCATCACAGGCCATCGGAGGCAGCGACTGCTGAATATCCAGTGAGATCCCAGGACGGGTGTCGATGGAAGTTAAATCAACCTGATCGCCTGGCACAGTCCGCTCATCGATAGTGATCTCACAGTGATCAGGAATGATATTCCAGGCCGTTCCGCCGTCAATTTCTGTGATCGCGATACTTCCCTTGAGGGGCTGCCCGAAAACCTCTGTCTCAGGTGGCTGCACAGCCCGGATGGTATCGACGACATCTATCGCTCGATAAATCGCATTCTCACCTGCTTGAGGTTCACTGGCATGCGCCGAGTGACCGGTCGCGACGATCCGTGCACCGCGACGGCCTTTATGCGCGGCTGCGATATCAATCACTCCCGGTTCCGAATAGCCGGTCGAGCCTTCACCGACCACCGCATAGTCAGGCGCAAAGCCATCATCGATCGCTGCGCGACAGCCCACTCCACCGGTTTCTTCTCCGACGAACGATGCGAATACCAATTCCTCGACCGGGTCTGTGTCCCGCATCGCGATCATCGCAGCAGCAAGGCTGCCTTTCATATCTGCCGCACCACGTCCAAACAACCGGTCGTCCCGTGTCTCGACAAGATAGCCATCGTCAGTCATCTGTTGTGCATCGGGATCGACAACATCGTGATGCCCGATCAGGGCCAATGACTCGTCGGCAGCTGTATTTCGCCGGGCAAATACATTCCCGGTGGCATCACGTGTCACGGACGCATCAGTGTAATCAGTGAGCCACGACTCAATGAAGTCACCAGCAGCAGTTGCATCCCCGTGACTCGGGATGGTGACCAACTTATGAGCAAGCTCAGTTACATTCATCACCGAGGACAATGGGGGCAAATGGCTTGAGTGCCTGGGCACGCATCCCTGGATGACACATAGGACTCGGCCTACGATGCCCTCCGGATACCCCGAGGGAAGAGTCCCTGATGGTGGTGGCACGTTGGCGGATCGGCTCGCGAGTCACCGTATTTATACTCATAGACGCCAATTTCTCCATATGGACGTTTTGCCGGACACGAGTGCGGTCATTGATGGTCGTGTGTCGGAACGCGTACTCGCTGACGAGATTGACGGGACCGTCTACGTGCCGGAGGCAGTTGTCGCTGAACTCGAAGCCCAAGCCAATGCTGGCCGCGATAGCGGGTGGGATGGGCTAGCTGAACTCCAGCGGTTAGCTGACCTTGCCGATGACGGCAAAGTGCAGTTGGAATACATTGGGCAGCGGCCCGATGTACGAGAGAAACAGGACGCGGATGGCGGGGAAATCGACGCCATTATCCGTGATCTTGCCGCCGAATACGACGCGACCCTCCTGACGAGCGACGTTGTGCAAAGTGAAGTCGCCCAAGCGAAAGGGATTGCAGTCGAATACATTGAACCGAGCGCCCGCGAGACCGACGCCCTGGCCTTAGAGGAATTCTTCGACCCGGAGACGATGTCCGTCCACTTGAAAACTGGTGTTCGCCCGATGGCCAAACGCGGGACAATCGGTGACATGTCCTATCAGCACATCAGTGACACCGTCCTTGATGAATCCACCATGCGGGAATACGCCAATGATGTCATTGAAACCGCTCGAGGCTCCTCTGATGGATTTATTGAACTGTCGCATCCGGGGATGGATATTGTCCAGTTTCAGGATATCCGTATCGCTGTTGCCCAACCCCCGTTTTCCGATGGGATTGAGGTCACGGCAGTCAGACCCATTGTCAAAACTGAACTCGACGATTACGAGAATGCTGATGCGCTTCGTGAACGATTCACTGAACGGCAACGCGGCGTCCTTATTTCGGGTGCGCCTGGCGCAGGAAAATCAACGTTCGCGCAAGCGGTGGCCGAATTCCTTGTCGACTCAGATTTCGCTGTTAAAACCATGGAGAAACCGCGAGACCTCCAGGTCGGTCCCGAAATAACGCAGTACACCGAGCTGAGCGGGTCGATGGAAAATACGGCAGATTCGCTGCTGATGGTCCGGCCGGATTACACCATTTATGATGAAGTCCGGAAGACATCCGATTTCGAGACATTCGCCGATATGCGTCTCGCCGGTGTTGGAATGATCGGTGTGGTGCATGCGACCCGCGCTATCGATGCGCTCCAACGGCTTATCGGTCGTGTGGAACTGGGGATGATTCCCCAGATTGTTGACACCGTTGTGTACATCGAAGCGGGGAATGTGCATACGGTCTACGATGTGAAAACCGAAGTAAAAGTTCCGCATGGGCTCGTGGAGGAAGACCTGGCACGACCTGTGATCGTCGTCGAAGACTTCGAAACAGGAACTCCCGCCTACGAGATTTATTCGTTCAATCGGCAGGTTGTCACCGTTCCGTTGGACGGGGCCGAAAGTGATGGGGGTGAAAGTGGGATCGAACGTGTCGCAAAACAAGAGATCGAACGCGAAATCCGGCAAGTTGCCGGCAGCCGCGTCGATGTGGACTTGAAAAGTGAAAACCAGGCGGTCGTTTACGTGGACGAAGATGCCATCTCGTATGTCATTGGGAAAGGTGGGGGTCGCATCAACCAAATCGAAAATCGACTCGGGATTGAGATTGACGTCAGGACATTCGCAGAGCGACCAGACACTACGCCGGGGGGAACAACGTCCGCTGGTTCATCGGAGACACACGGTGGGCAGGCGGGGAAGGTTGTTCGCCCAGAAGTGACGAGCCGCCATATTATTATTTCCCTCGAGGAGCATCAAGGCGAAACTGTTGAAGTCCGTGCTGACGATACGTATCTCTTTACGGCGACTGTCTCACGGGGCGGTGAAATCCAAGTGTCTCGCGGGTCTGCAATCGCAGAGGAACTCGAGGAAGCAATCGACCGTGGCCGCCAGATTACAGTCGTTCCCCAGTGAGTGCTTCACTCGCAAGCCAGTCGGGACACAACGAGACACCTCTCAGCGAGACCGCGTTGTGCTCGGGGATGTGGGGTGAAGCGGTGAGTGGTGGATCAAACGGTTAATCGTCACAGCAGGCCGCATCAGTCCCGCCGTCGGCGGTCGCTTCGATGGGTTCGGCAATCTCATAGAGATTTTGGCGAGCATCGGCAAAGTAGACATCTTCGGAGACAATCTCGATTTCCTTGAGGCGTTCGAGGGCATACCGAACGGTGCGCGCTGAGAGCATGGACTCCTCGACGATTCCCTTCTGGGTCATGGGACCATTATACTCGAGGACCTTGTAGACGAGTTTTGCACTGGGTGGAAGGTCGGCTAAATCGTCCCCGTCAGAATCAGGCATCTGTACTCCTAGGGTGGGTAGTCCATCCGTATAAAGATTGAGTCCGTCGGGTACCAAGTCCTGTATTGTCCGGCAGTGGAACGAACACCTTTTGCCGTTGGGTAGTTGACCTGGATGTATGGCTACTGATACGGCCGAACGCCGCATCGCGCATATCCGTGGGGTGACAGTCACGGCTATTGCGTGCCTCGCGGGGGTTCTCGCTGCGCTGGCCTCGACGGTGGTCGCGAGCGAACCGGCGGATACGCTGGCTCTCTATATCCTTGTTGGCGCCATCATTGGCCAGTTCCCGCTTCTGCAAGTCCTTGACTCGATTGGGATCGAGGTCGATGTTGACGAATTCGGCGCAAAAGATTACCTCTATGTGGCGTTCATGACGTTTGCACTCTGGTTCGTCTGCTGGACGATCCTCCTCACGACAGGAACCACCCTGTAATGGCCGACGACAGTATTGCCGTGGTCGATCTTGATCGCTGTCAGCCAGATCGATGCAATTACGAGTGCGCCAACTACTGTCCGCCAAATCGGACCGGCAAAGAATGCATCGTCACGCGCGAGGAACGCCACGATGATGACGATGCCTATGCTGGTGATCCGGCCCAAATCTCCATTTCTGAAGAGATCTGTCTGGGCGAGACATGTGGGATCTGCGTTGAGAAATGCCCGTTCGATGCGATCGAGATCATCAATCTCCCACAAGAATTGGATGAACATCCGACGCATCGCTACGGGGAGAATACGTTCGCATTATACGGGTTGCCAGCGCCACAGGCTGGCCGGGTCACCGGGATTCTTGGACCGAATGGAATCGGGAAAACGACAGCCGTCCATATTTTAGCTGCCGAGATTACACCGAACCTTGGTGCCTACGACGCCGAGCCGAACTGGGAGCGCGTTCTGTCAGAATACCGTGGCACAGAGCTCCAGAAGTATCTCGAAGATCTCCAAGCGGGAACGGTGACTGTCGCGCGGAAACCACAGTATGTCGATAAAATACCGGAGCAATTCGAGGGGCAAACCAGTGAATTATTAGCAGAGGTTGACGAGCGAGATACCGCGGATGAAATCGTCGCTCGCCTCGGGATCGATCCCGTGATCGACCAGCCAATCGGGACGCTCTCCGGCGGTGAATTACAACGGGTAGCATTGGCTGCAACACTCATCCGAGATGCGGATTTCTACTTCCTGGATGAAATCACGCCATACCTCGATATCAACCAGCGAGTGACTGCAGCTCGATTAATCCAACAGTTGTCGACCGATAATCGATCGATGCTCGTCGTAGAGCACGACCTTGCAGTCTTTGATTTATTGGCCGATGCCCTCCATATTGCCTACGGTGAACCAGGGGCGTTCGGTGTCATGACAGCGCCGAAATCGACTAAGGCAGGAGTCAATGAATACCTCGAAGGCTTTCTGGAAAATGAAAACATGCGGATTCGACCGGAAGCTATTGAATTTGAAAAACACGCCCCCCGGACGACAACCTATGGTGAGGCCTTAGTTGAATATCCAGCTATGCAGATGTCCTATGGTGAAGATGAGTTCACATTGGACGTAGACGCCGGGTCGATCAGAGAGAACGAAGTCCTCGGGATTGTCGGGCCTAATGGCATTGGGAAATCCACTTTTGCTGACCTTCTTGCTGGACGGCTCACGCCGGACGAGGGAGCATTTGAGACCGATCTCACAATTTCATATAAACCTCAATATGTGGAGATTGATCAGGGCATACGGGTGGATGCATTCCTCCGCTCGATCACAGATGATTTTGGCTCCTCGTATTGGAATACAGAGATTGCACAGCCCCTGCAATTAGAGCGGATCATGGAGCAGTCCCTCACTGATCTTTCAGGCGGAGAACGACAACGGGTTGCCATTGCTGCCTGCCTCTCGGAGGACGCCGATCTCTATCTTCTCGATGAACCGTCAGCTCACCTCGACGTTGAACAGCGAGTCCTCGCGACGAGAGCCATCCGGCGATACACCGAAAATCACGACGCCACAGCGATGGTGATCGACCACGATATTTACATGATTGATCTCCTCGCTGATCGACTCCAAGTCTTCGAAGGCACGCCAGCGACGTACGGCCATGCAGGCGAGCCAGTTGGCATGCGCGAAGGGATGAATACGTTTCTGGCTAATCTGGATGTGACATTCAGACGCGATGAACGGACCGGTCGACCCCGCATTAATAAGCCTGGCTCACAGAAGGACCGGGAACAAAAGAAATCCGGCGAATATTATTATGCTCCGACCGAGGATAGGTAGAGATTTCAACAATGATCAGCTGTTTCCACCGGCTATTGGGCTGTGTCGTGACCGGTAAGTCAAACATGATATCACGATCTGTCTCATTCACGCGCCGATGAGTGTTCGACGTGAATTTAACGAGTGGGCAGAGCAAGGCCGAGATCAGGGGATGGAAACACGACATTGGCATACCGCGCGTCACGCGTTGGCGCGAATGCCGATCGAATCTGGAGATATCGTGCTTGATCTAGGGTGTGGGAGTGGGTATGCACTCCGAGCGCTTCGTGGCACCAAGCACGTAGATCGCGCGTATGGGCTGGATGGGTCTCCGGCGATGGTTCGCAATGCCCGTTCGTATACCGACGATCCAAACGTGGGGTATGTCGTTGGTGACTTTCAATCGCTCCCGTTCAAGGCAGACAGCATCGATCACGTGTTCTCAATGGAAGCGTTCTACTATGCTGCAGATCCGGTCGCGGCATTACGCGAAGTTCGCCGTGTCACCCGCTCTGGTGGGACGTTTTACTGTGCGGTGAATTTCTTCGAGGAGAATGTGTATAGCCATGAGTGGCAAGACCAAATCTCGATAGATATGACATTGTGGAGTGCTGAGCAGTACCGGGAAGGATTCAAAACAGCCGGGTTCTACGTTGCGAGCCAGGATAATATTCCGGATCGAGATACTGAGATTCCCCCAGCTGAGGTCTTCCCTACCGATGAATGGGAGACGCGCGAGGAAATGGTCGAACGATATCGAGAATATGGGACGCTCCTGACTGTAGGGATCGTTCCATAATCACCGGTAGACGAATCGCCTCGTGATCCCCTCCAATATACACGAAACGAGACGGGAACAGGTATCTGAACGGGGAGTCGGGATCAGTATCGCATCACGTATATCGGCTCGAAACCAGGTATGCTTCATCATCACTGCAGGGTATTTATCACGAACGAGGGGGTCCGTCTCAAGGTGTCGACATATCGCTCTTTGTCGGTGGCGGAGAGGGGTGTTAGGAGTGGTGGCGATTGTTTTCGATGGCCGCTTCGAACCAGGACGGGACTGATGCCCGGTCGATGATGTCGAAGAACGAGGCGTCAAGCACGTAGTAATCGCATCGATCATCCATGCTTCGAACGCCCCGACCGACCGATTGTTGAATGGCTTGGCACGTGATTTCGTAGTACCAATCCCAGGCGTTTCGTTCGTCAAGCATAAGCCGGATGCGTGGATCACTCGGCTGTGGATACGGGGCCTTTACGAGCACCTGCCACCGGCACTCATCATATGGGAGGTCAACGCCATCGGTAGCCGCTGGTGAAAAGAACATATCGTGGTCGCCGCCATGCCACTGATCGATTTGTGCACGGAGGTCACCGTCATCACGTTTGGTGTGACACACACTATTTTCTGGGAATTCCCGGCTGAGATCGCTCGCTCGCTCGTAACTCGCGGTATGAATCAATCCTTTCTCTCCGTGGTGATGGTTGGCGATCCGACGGAGTTGGTCGATGACTTGCTCGCGATTCGCTGCGTATCCTCCTTGCGACATTTTGGCAATAACCGTATTTGTGTGCACCGGGCGTTGTTCGGCCGGGAACGGCATTGGATATTGGACGATGTGAGTGGTGTCAGGGTTGAGTCCAAGGCGAGTTAGCCAGCGCGCCGGGGTTTCTGAAAACGGCATGGTGGCGGTACTGAGCACGCATGTGTCAGCCCGCGACCATATATGGTCTTGTAAGAACTGGTCGACATCGACGGGCCGAGCCGAAATACGGTATCGAACCGTTCCATTATACGTGGTTTCCTCTCGATTAATGACCCAGTCTCGACCGTCGTCAACTTGTGAACGACACCATTCGAATTTCCGACTAAATGTCCGGCAATTCCGGACAGCTTGGGACTCTTCTTCCCCGAGTGTCACCCGTGCTTTATTCTTCTGGATGTATGCTTGCGCACGATCATAGACACCCTCAAGGTGGGTGTGATAATCCTCGAAACGATGGATCTGGTGTTCGGGAAGGTCTCCGATCTCCCGGTCAACTTCCCCAAACACGTCGAGTGGTAGCGAATATGGCGAAATCGAGATTCCGGCGTGAAGCGACGCCACTTGGTCCTCCAGTTTGTGGCATTCATCAACGATCAACAACTCTCGGTCAGCGAACGACACTTGTCGGGCGCCCGTCGGGTCGTCCTGTGTTGAGTTCTGCGTATCGCCTCCGCTGGTGTCCGCATACACGGGGAGATAGCTATCAAGTACAAGATAGGAAAATGTGAGCACCGCGATTGGTTCTGCCATAGCCGATTCTTTCCTATTCCAATAGGTGCAATCGTTATGATTCAGACACGAATCTTCATCGTCACGGTTGATCGGGCAGTTCTTGCAATTATATGTCCGTCCCGTTTGGATTGACCCAACCGGGCACGTGTAATCTTGACGGGCACGAAGAACAGCGTAGTATTCGCGAAGGGTCGTGTCGTTTTCGAGTTGCGTTCGGAGAGCCTTCTGCGGGGTTGTCATGAACGCTGACTCGGCTTGTCGAGCAAGCGCAGTATTGATCGGCGATTTACCAATCCCGGTCGGGAGGTTCAGTACAACCGTGTCGATACTGTCATCATCAAACAACGCTGCGGACGCTTCATGGAGCGCAGCACGTTGATACGGCCGATATGACGGAAATGGAAAGACCTCGTCCGGATCGGCGCGCTCAATACTCATCCAAGGATGCTTGATGCTAGATGAACGAGACCAAAAAGCACCCGCTTCTGGAACCGGCCCTAGCCATGACACACCGATACGGAGAGAAACACCTAGCAGCACGAAACGTTTCGGGCATCAAGGATGGTTTGGAAGGACCCATGCGTCGTCAGGATGGAATCCCACAGTGATCTGGTCTGTACTGGGTGGTTGATCCAGTGCGGTGATGACGCGGTGACCGTCCCAATCCAGGTGGACATGTGTTGTCGCCCCGAGGAATTCACGATGGATGACGGTACCGGTGAGCTGGTTTTCATCCATGTCTTTCTTGAATGCCGATGGCCGAACACAGAACGTCAGACGATTGGCTGACATGTTCTCCACATGAGATAGTCGAAAATCGCTACTGTCAACCCGAACCAGGAACCCCTCTGTTTCACCTGGAGCAGTTGACGTTGTGTCCTCAATTACTTCCGCATTAAAGACATTGTTCTCTCCAAGGAATTCCGCAACAAACCGAGTTTCCGGGTGGTGATAAAGAATCTGCGGATCCCCAACTTGCTCAAGATGGCCGTCTGAAAGAACAGCGATACGATCAGAAATCGCCATCGCCTCGGCCTGATCATGGGTTACGTAGACCGTCGTCACCCCGAGATCCCGCTGGATTTCACGGACGTCCCGTCGAAGCCGTTCGCGGAGACGCGCATCAAGGGCACTCATCGGTTCATCAAGAAGGAGCAGGTTTGGCCCAGGCGCCAGTGCTCGAGCGAGTGCCACACGTTGTTGTTGACCACCAGAAAGAGCATTCGGATCACGGTCACCAAACCCTTCTAGTCCCACTAAATCGAGGAGGTCAGCCACGCGTGCGTCACGGGACTGCCGACGATCTGTATCGTCGAACCGAAGACCGTATGCAATATTTTCACCGACATTCATGTGGGGGAATAAGGCATAACTCTGGAACACAATCCCAATTCCCCGGTCCTCGGGCGGTACACCTGCCATATCAGTCCCGTCAAATAAGATGGTTCCAGCTGTCGGTGCCTCGAATCCAGCAAGTAATCGCAGGGTCGTCGTTTTCCCACATCCCGACGGCCCGACCAGCGTGAAAAATTCCCCGTCAGCAACTGTCACCGAGAGGTCCTCAAGCGCCGTCGTCGAACCATATCGTTTCGTCACGCCTGATAGCGTCACCTCCACGGTACGACCACCCGTCCCGTCACTCAATCCCTCCGTACGTCCCGATGCGTTCGATGACGACGAAACTGACGCTGGTGACGACTAAGAGGACCGACCCCATTGCTGTCGCCGGCCCCAACGTCCTGTCTGATAGATACCGTTCCACCGCTACTGGCATCGTGTAGGCGTCTCCACCCTGAGCGAGAACCACCGTGGCATTGAACTCACCGATACTGATAGCGAAGGCGAAGGCCCCACCGGCGGCGACTGCGGGCGCCACCAAGGGCAGTTCAATGTCAAGGAGAGCCTGTGTCCGAGACGCGCCCAGTGCACGCGCTGATTCGACCAGTCGAATATCCATCGCCCCGAGTTCTGGCGCGATTGTCCGGACGACAAATGGATAGGCAACGACAGCATGAGCGGCTACGATGGCAACCGCGCCTGTCACTTGGATATGAAGCCCGAACACCTCAATACCGAATACAACAGTCTGTAACAAGCCAAGTCCAACCACAATTCCGGAGACTGCGAACGGAAGCATTGCCACAGTGCCAACTAATCTCGCGGTGGGAGTATCCCGAGCCGTCAGGAGAGCCACCATGACCCCCATTGGAACCGCAACGAAGAGCGTTGCTATGGCGAACACCAGAGAATTTCTGATCGCGACATCCGGTTGAGTCCCGACGAGGATATCCCGGCGAGCCACGAGGAATTCATAGTACCGCGTGGTGAATTCACCCCCGACACCAGTGACGCTCGCGAGTAACATTGAGACGATGGGGCCAATGAAAATAATCGCGATAGTAAGGCCATAGCCGGCCACGGCCACCTGCTTTCGGAGACTCACCTGAGACAATCGATGCCGAATCCGAGAATGCTGGTGTCGTGCTGCCGCCTGCGTCGTTTCATAATGAAGATAGGCGTACGTCAGGCCGAGCGTGATGAGGGCTTCAATGACTGCTAATGCAGCCGCCTCCTGTAATCGGAGACTCTGTATGCGGTCGTATAACCAGACTTCAACTGTTGCCAACTGGAGGCCGCCCAAAGCGAGCACGATTGGAAACGACATGAAGGTAAAGATGAAGACCAGTAAGGCACTGGTGAGGATTGCCGGAGCAAGTTGTGGGATGACGACATGACGGAATGCTTGCAGAGGGGTGGCGCCGAGGCTTCGAGCCGTCTCGACCACCCGAGTATCAATCCCCGCCCACGATGCGGCGACAATCCTGACGACGAGCGGAGCATTATAAAATGCATGAGCAAGAACAATAATCCTCAATGTGAACATGAGTTCCAGGGTTGGCAAGCCAGCCGTTGCCAATGCACGATTTAAGGGTCCATTCGTCCCGAACATTGCCGCAAACCCAACCGCGACCATGATTGAGGGGAGAACAAACGGGACGAGTGTCAACGAACGAATAATCCGTCGAGCGGGGAACTCAAAACGAGCCAGGATGTATGCACCCGGGAGCCCGAGTGCGAGACTAAGGATAGTGGATAGGATCGCTTGGTAGGTCGTGAATCGAAATAACTCATAGTAGAATGGGTCAAAGAGAATACGGCGAAACGGCTCGAGTGAAAGGCGACCATCCACAATGATGGCCCGAGCCAAGACACTCCCAACTGGATAATAAAGCATGAATACAAGGAGGAGCGTGGTGGCGACGACAGCGATAAGAATAGGCCACTCCGTTCCCTGAAACCGGGATCGCATCGCCTATTGGACGACCTGCCGCGCCCAGTCCTCAACCCACTGTCCCAGATTCCCTGCTAGTTCCTCATAAGTGAACGTAATCGGTTCTGGAGGGACGTGAGCATACTGGGCGAACTCTTCATCGAGTTCAGCATCATCGACAGCTGGGAACTGCACATTCCGCATCGCAATTTCACCTTGCGCGTCTGGCGTGAGCATAAACTCCATGAAGTCAACCGTCGCATCAGGAGCTGTGGAATCGACAAACCGCGCCATCCCTTCTGGATTCGCATATCCCTCATCGTTTAGGAAACCGATCTGATGGCGGGTGAAATCATCGGTATCTTGGCTCGCGAACACCTGGTCCGTTGAATAAGAGACAACCATCGGCGCCTCTTCGTTAAGATACGCGTTGTAGGCATCAGTCCATGACCCGAGGATACGGATATCGTTCGCTTCCAACTCTTGCCAATAGTCAAGGTAGTCGTCGTCCCCAAACTCATGGATCGTCCACAAGAGGAAAGCTCGCCCCGGGTCGGACTGTTGGGCGTTTTGCACAATGAGATTACCACGATTCCGTTCAGCTGTGAGGTCGGTGAATGTCTCCGGTTCGACTTCACTTTCATCGTAGACGAGACTAATATACCCTGTATCATAGGGAATGGCGCGTTGATTCGGGTCAAATTGTAACTCGTCGAGAATCCGGTCGCTCCGTTCTACGTCACCGCCAAGGTCATCAAACAATGGATCCTCAAGCTGTTCATCAATACGGATCAATTCATCTACGTTCAGCCCAATGTAGAGATCTGCCTCGATGTCTGCGTCCTGTTGAGCGCGCTGTATGTACTGATTCACCCCGCTTTCAGGGATTTGATACTCGATTTCGGCATCATACTCTGCTTCGAAGGCCTCCTTCAGCCATGGACCAACGGGATCTGATCCGTCGACAAACGATTCGTATGTGGCCACTGTGATAACCCCGTCACCGCCGAAGCCACCATACCCGAGACAGCCCGCCGTTGTCGCAAGAATACCACTTGCTGCACCCAAGAAATTACGCCGTCGCATTACCGAGTGGTACTCCGCCGGTTACTTAAATTACGCGTTCACCAAGCCGGAAACGGTTTTGCCACCTGGGGCCAGAGCGGAAGTCCACGCTGAATCCCACCGCTTTAGCGGTGCGTAGCTCAACGTTCAAGGTCCCGTTCAAGGTCTCGAAGCGCTTCAATTCGCTTGTCCGTAGATGGATGGGTGGATGCCAACTTACCGATAAATCCTGTCCGGATCGGGATTATGAAAAATGCATTCATCTCAGCTTGTTCACGGAGATCTTTTTGGGGGACTTGATCCATTCGACCAGAAATCTTTAATAACGCAGATGCCAGCGCCGCCGGCCGGCCGGTGATCGTTGCTGCGCCACGATCAGCCGCGTATTCACGATAACGAGAGAGCGCGCGGATCAGGAAAAACGAGATCACCCAGACGACTAACGACACCAGGATCGCAACGAGTATCGGTGCTTGATTCCGGCCGCGTCCGCCGAACAGCCACCCCCATCGAACGATAATAAAGGCAAGCGTCGAAAGAAATGATGCAATGGTCATCACCGCAACATCTCGGTTCTTGATGTGCGCCAATTCGTGAGCGAGCACTCCTTCCAGTTCAGCGTCGTCAAGAGTTGCCAGTAATCCGGTTGTCACACAGACAGCAGCATTTGATGGCGAGCGACCAGTCGCGAACGCGTTGGGATTTTGATTATCGGCGACAGCAACCGTCGGTTTCGGAAGGTCTGCCTGCTGTGATAACCGATTAATTTGCGCATGCAGGCGAGGATATTCTTGTTCAGAGACCGTCTTTGCCCCCATCGAGCGGAGTGCGAGTTTATCACTGAAGAAATACTGGAGAATAGAGAAGCCACCAAGGAGAATCACGGGCACTAAGAGATTCCCGAAGTACACCGTTAAAAGCCCTACAAACACTAAATAGAGGGCAAAGAGGAGGAACATAGTAACGCCCATCCGGAATCGAAGCCCCCAATCTGTCTGCCAATCCATATGCACGACGTACGGATTGAGTGCGGTTAAAATTGTAGTCCTACAGCCGGGGTGCCTGTCTTCCTAGCGGACAACAGGAGTGGAAACTACGTCGGTGTAAACCAACTATAAGCAAGTGTCCCGAATCATCATCCACAGTCATTTCACCTGGTTCCAGACCATCCGGGAGACCAATCGTGTCTCGACCACAGTATCCCCGCTATCTACTTTCACGTATTTAGACTTCTGGTCGGGCTGTTTAAACGGCTTGACGGGTTATGACCGAGCGATGAATACCGGACCGCGTTCGGGGACGTTCTGCCCACGGTGTGGTGACCCCGTTACTCGGCCACCCGAAAGCGACCTTCCGGGCGGGCCCGAGGACCCCGACGCTGTACTCTGTGACGAATGTTACTTCGAAAATTTCGATCTTGTCGATGCGCCAGACCGTATTGAAGTGAAGGTGTGCAGCCGGTGTGGTGCTGTCGCCCGTGGAAATCGATGGATCGATATCGGGGCGGGCGACTACACTGATATCGCTATCGAGGAGACGACTGACCAGCTATCGGTCCATGTTGATGCCCGCGATGTTGACTGGGGAGTGGAACCGGACCGGATCGATGAGAACACGATCCACATGCATTGTCTGTTCACGGGAGTTATTCGATCGACCCCGCTGCAAGAAGAGGTCACCGTCCCGGTATATTTTTCTCGAGAAATCTGTGAGAGATGCGGCCGGATTGCCGGTGATTATTATGCGTCCATTATTCAAGTCCGAGGAACGGATCGTCCACCGACTGAAATCGAAAAAGAGCGTGCTATTGAGATAGCTGAAGATCACGTTGCAGAACGGGCCGCGACTGGTGATCGGGATGCATTCATTTCACAGATCGAACAGACTGCTGACGGTGTAGATATGAAGATTTCGACGAATCAACTGGGTCAAGGCATTGCGCATCGTATCACTCGAGAACTCGGCGGGACGGTGTCGGAATCGCCGACACTCGTTACGAAAAACGAAGAAGGATCTGACGTATATCGCGTTACGTTTACCGCGCGCCTACCGCCTTATACCTCGGGTGATATACTTTTACTTGATGACGAAGAAGGTCCGGTGTTGGTGACAAGTGCTCGTGGGAATTTAAAAGGTCGACGACTGGATTCGGGTGAGTGGTATGAAGCCTCCTATGAAGATGGACTTGCTCCGGAGGCCACGAAGGTCGGGAGTCGTGCGGATGCGACACGTACGACAGTCGTGTCGCGTATCGATGAGCGAGCAGTCCAAGTACTCGATCCAGCAACCCAGGAGACAAAGACAATCTCGCGGCCCAGCTATATGGATCAGGATGCTGAATCGGTCCCGGTCATCAAACATCGGAAAGGCCTTCACATCCTGCCGGAATCGGAGGCTCAGGAGCGATGACGGACAACGAAGAACGGGACCAGACATCAACGACATCCTCTCCTCGGGGAGGTTCGACATCGGACGGATCGAAGACGGTCGACGGCCTCGCGGTAACCGTTGATAAACCCCAGACTGAGCGGAGTATCGCCGCGCTCAGAGACGAAGGTGTATATGACGAGACACGGAGTGTCATGGCGATCAATACAGATGAGACTGCCATTCCGGTTGACACACCGCCGGTAGCGACTTCGGTCAACAGTTGCAGGAGACTCGAGCTCCCACTCCGGGAACCCGGTCTTGAAGACCTGCTGGCTGCATATGGATGCTCGGACCGGGTAATTGAGGCAGCTCCCTCGTCGTGGGCGGTAATCGGGAGTATCATTGTGGTTGATTTTGGCGAGGTTTCAGCGACATCAGCCCTGACTGCTGACCAGCGGCACATGGTTGGGAAAGCCTTGCTTGATCTCCATGCACATGCTGATACCGTCATCGCCCGTGGTGGTATCGTCGGGACCCAGCGGGTGCCGTCTCATGACGTGATTGCGGGCATCGATGAAACAGAGACAATCCATACCGAACATGGGACGAAATACGCCGTCGACCTTGCAACTGTCATGTTTTCGCCGGGGAACAAAGCTGAACGTGCCCGGATGGGGGAAATTGTTGGCTCGGGCGAGCGAGTATTCGATATGTTTGCAGGCATCGGGTATTTCACACTCCCGATGGCGCGAGCTGGTGCCCAGATAACAGCCACAGAGATCAATCCGGAAGCATATCGATTCCTCGTTGAAAATATTGCCCTCAATAATGTCACCGACCACGTCCAGGCCGTGTTGGGTGATTGTCGAGACGTTGAAACAACCGCTGACCGCGTCGTGATGGGATATTTTGATGCCTATCAATATCTTGATACTGCCCTCTCCACACTGACATCTGACGGCGTTGTCCATCTCCATGAGGCAACACCACAGTCCCGGTTCCCTGACCGACCAATTCAACGCCTCAAATCAGCTGGACGTCAGGCTGGCCGTGACATCACTATCTTAGCGAGTCACCACGTGAAGAGCTACAGCCCTGGAATCATCCACGGCGTCATCGACGCCAAAATCCAATAACACCAACTCGCGCTGGTCGGTCAGCAGACACCCTGCCAGCCCCGAGTGTTTATAGGCCAGAAACCGCATAAGCGGAACATGGACAGACAGAAAGTTATCGCATTAGTCTTCGCCTTTCTCATGGTGTTGTGGATGGTAGCCACAGCGGCAACGTTACTTTAATTTAGATCGACGAATGCAGCGAGATCATCTGCAGTTGAATCTTCGGGAAGTTGGCTGAGGCACTCAAAACAAAGGAGGCACTCTTCGCCTTCGGGAAGTTCAAATGTCATCCCGCCTGTGGTCTCTGGCTTTGTGGACCAAATTCCAGAGATGCCCCCACCGATCTCCACCTCATCACCACAATGGTCGCACGTCTCACCAGACATATCACAGGATACACAGATACGCATAAAACCGTTTTCCTCCACGATATCCTGCGGTATCACGAAGGGGTCGCTCGCATGAGATAGCACTCCTCGAGGATCACTGACGCAGAACGAGACTGCCAGAAACGTGGCTCTGCATGCCACCAGATACTGCGCTTGGATGATGGTTCTGTGTCCCAAAACTCGGAGGAATCACGCGTCGAGACCTCAAACGTGTTAGTTTGCCAACTGCTCGCACCACCAGAAAAGGCGGATCGAGTGGCAGCGTCGAACGGCGTCTGACAGGTGGACGAGGTTCTGGTAGGAACTATTACCTTTGCCTGTTACCAATCCTCGCAGCATGAAGGTGGATTGTGAAGGGTGTGCAGGATGCTGCGTGGATTGGCGGGATATCGCCCCAGCAGATGTCGATCTCGATCACGAGCGCCGCGGCGGACTCCTCCCCCTCGATGACACCTACAATCTGGTGCCATTGTCAAGCGATGAAATCCGAGAATTTCTGGATGCTGGTTTGGGAGATGCGATGACGCCGCGGCTCTTCGAAGGCAACAAATCCACGATCGAAATCGATGGCTATGAAGTTGCGGCCATCGATGATCGTCCGGCATTCGGTGTTGGTCTGCGAAAACCGCCGAAACCCGTAGACCCGTTCAAAATCGAGCCAACCTGGCTTTCGACCTGTGTGTTCCTTGACCCGGAGACGTTACAGTGTCGAATCCACAACGACGACCTCTATCCGGAAACGTGTCGCCTGTATCCGAGAGAAAATTTGGCTCTCGAGGTTGAAACGGAGTGTGAACGGGTCGAAACTGCATTCGATCAGAACCGCCTCCTGGAGAGAGATCCCGACGGAGCTGAACCATTGCT
The DNA here is from genome assembly GCA_964609565.1 of uncultured Natronomonas sp. Lineage (GTDB taxonomy): Archaea > Halobacteriota > Halobacteria > Halobacteriales > Haloarculaceae > Natronomonas. The sequence continues at coordinate 827 of CAZSSY010000019.1, read as the reverse complement.
CGGCATTGGCGCACTCGGGGCAACGGTATTCGCGCATCATGACCCATCGCGACTCTCAGGCCACATAGACCGGATTGCATCGGATGCGGCCACACCCGAAGATCGGGCTGAATTTATTGGTGTCGCCGCTGCCTCGCGGCCTGGCGCGTTGGATGTCGATCAAGCTCGCTTCGAGAAGGCTCGACGAACGGTGTTGCAGGCTGATTCGTGGGTCGGTCAATCAATTGATATCTGGAAACACCGAGCCACCAGCGAACAGGCTGATCCGTCAATGGGTCGCCTCGTCGAAGAGGATCGAGGGGCACCTCAGACCCCGGGATGGGATTGACATCCTCCCCGCCCTAACGGGCGAGGATTCCCTGACGGGGAGTTCAAAGGTACACGTTACCTCGTGGTGAAGGACGCTTTCGCATCCCACGTCAGCAGTTGCCTCCCAATTGTGACCGAGGGAGTGCGTTGCAGTGCGTGAAGCCCTGTCAACGGGGCCTTCCGCCCAACGCACGGTCGGCGTATCGACGCGACAAATACCGTGTGTCGCTCCACGGCAGGGTATTCAGTCCGCACGGTCCCACGATTCGCGTCACCCGACGTGCTACGTCGTGGACTGGTTCGGTGCGCGCACCGGATTTGTGAACACGTGAAACGTGGACGCGAAGCGTCCGTCCCAGCGAAGCTGGTGTATCTCACCATGGGAACTCCGATACTGCGATCAACGGAGGGACGCAGAATCAAACGGACGGATCCAACCCCGTCCTGACGGGCGAGCCTTTCTCCTCGCACTTCCGTAATCCTCAACCCGAACACGCTTCAGATGTTCCTATGGAAGA
>CAZSSY010000018.1:32107-44064 GCA_964609565.1 uncultured Natronomonas sp. | reverse complement strand
CACCGTCTACGATACGGAATGCACGGACGCCTTCATAGAAGTCAGCCAACGGAAGGTCCCGGGAGATCCCTGACCCGCCCGTACATTGAATCGCGAGATCGATGGTTTGTTGGGCGACATTTGCTGTGAACACTTTACACATTGAGACAGGAACCCGGGCTTGTTCACCCAGCGCGATTTCTTTGGCCGCATGCCTAATCATGCTGCGGGCAGCATGGAGTTCGGTTTCCTTGTCGGCGATTTCATACCGCAGCGATTGCTTCTCGGAAAGCTGTGACCCGAAGGCCTCTCGGTCGGTGAGGTACGCTTTGGCAATGGTGAGTGCGCGGTCAGCCATCCCGGAAAACCGCATACAATGGGTGAGTCGAGCCGGGCCAAGCCGCTGTTGTGCGATGGCGAACCCGGCGTTTTCAGCCCCCAAGAGGTTGTCGTCGGGCACGCGCACATCGTTGAACTGGACTTCCGCATGGCCGTGGCCATCGATACTCGGTCCCAGGTGCGGGATATCCCGGACAATGTCGACCCCTGGAGTGTCAGTTGGCACGAGGATAATAGAGGCGCCTTGATAGGGATGTGCGTCTGGGTCGGTAACCGCCATCAGGAGGATGACGTTAGCATGGCTGGCCTGGGTGGTCCACCATTTATGGCCGTTTATCACCCACTCGTCACCATCCAGTTCGGCAGTCGTCTGTAACATTTTTGGGTCAGACCCCGCACCACTTCGAGGCTCCGTCATTCCGAATGCAGACCGGATATCGCCGGCGACTAACGGATCCAGCCATTCCTCTTTTTGCGCTTCGCTCCCGACCAGTTCCAGCGTATGCATATTGCCTTCATCTGGGGCGTCTACCCGCATGGCAGCTGGCCCGAGGAGTGATCGGCCGGCTTCCTCAAACAGGGGGAGGACATCAGGGAGATCATGTCCCATCCCGCCGTATGCTTCATCGATTTGGGGGCAGTAGATATCGCGGTCTCGAGCCTCATCTCGGAGGTCTGCGATAAGAGCTTCATCGACAGGCCCGGTCCCGAGGTGGTCACGTTCGGTTGGGATAATGACGTCGTCGACGAACTCCCGGGCGCGGTCGGCAAGTGCAGCGGCCGTTTCTGAATCGTGGTACTCCATGCCGCTCCTTGCAGACACTCCAGTGTAAAAGGATGGGGCAGTCCTATCACCCAAAATTTGGATATTTGGTTGAGATTGGCGGGTCGGCGGCAGATATTTGGGTCGGGCTCCCGCATATCTCCTTACAATGTTAGAACCGTCTGTGGGGTGGGAGAGATGACTGAATCGAACGCCGAATACTTCGAACGCATCGTCGATGAAGATGCCTTGCAGACGTATTTCGAGTCCGATCTCGGCTCTGTCGATGAATATGTTGTCCAGCACCACCAAGAGGGCCACTCCAATGAGACACTGTTCGTCACATGGGGTGACCGTGAACTCGTTATTCGCCGCCCGCCTCCTGGCGATATCGCAGAGAACGCCCACGATGTTCTCCGCGAGTACCGCGTTATCGATGCGTTGCAGAACACGTCAGTCCGGGTGCCCACCACGGTCCTTGCGTGCGACGACCATTCCGTCATCGGGAGTGATTTCTATGCCATGGAACGGGAAGCCGGCGATGTTCTCCGTGACGAGGAGCCAGAGCGGTTCGCTAACCCGGCAGCTCGCACCCGGATCGGCGAGGAACTGATTGATCGACTTGTCGAAATCCACGAAGTGGATTACGAAGCTGTCGGGTTAGAAGAGGGCGATTTCGGATATCCGCCTGGATTCACCCAGCGGCAAGTCCGTCGCTGGTCCGAGCAACTCACGTGGGCGTTCAGCGTCACGGCAGACGAACGTGAAATCCCGCTGCTGTATGATATCATGGAGTGGCTCTATGACAACGTGCCCGATGATGATGCCTATCCGAACACGCTCGTCCACGGCGATTACAAACTTGATAACGTCATGTTCGCGCCGCATGACGACCCCGAGATTGCGGCGATTTTCGATTGGGAAATGTCGACGCTTGGGGATCCATTCACTGATCTCGGCTGGTTGCTTTCCTATTGGCGAGAAGAGTCAGACCCCGAGTCTCCAACGCCGTCATTAACGAACGATTTCATGACGCGGCCAGGCTATCCATCGCGTCGTGACCTCGTTGATCGATATGAATCCAAGACGGGCTATGCCTTTGACAACTGGCGGTTCTACTGGGTGCTTGCCGTCTACAAACTCGCTGGTCTCGGCGAAATGTTCTTCCGCCGATATTTAGAGGGGAACTCGGATGACCCCATGTATCCCAAGATGCGCGAAGGCGTCCCCGCACTCGCCGAATTCGCGCAACAAATCATCGACGGCGAAATCACGCTGTAACTCCGCCCAGGCAGCCGTCTACTCTTGGGCTCTTCTATCGTTACGTTATTGGTCTTTGGCTGTGCTGAACGTGGTTTCGGCACTCCCTGGCGTGTCGAAGTCATGGAATGTCTCTCCCCGTTCTTTGGCGATTATATCGAGTGCAGCCGCAGCGCCATCCCCGGCTGAGATCACGGCTTGCCACTCATCCGGTCGCACCATTGCGCCGGTCGCATACACATTGTCGACGCTGGTCTCCATGTCCAACCCAACAGCAACCACGTCATCGTCGAAGGCGCACTCAAGTGATTCAGCGAGATCACGATTGGCACCCGTCGCGAGCACAACATACCGCCCGGTGTACGCATCGCTTGCGGTTTCGACGGTGACGCCATCACTCGCTGTGTCAATGGCTTCGACAGCTTCCCCTTGGTGTCGTTCTGCCCCAAACAGGTCGACTTGGGCTCTCAGTGTCTGGAGTAACGCGGAGCCATCCTGTGATCCCACACCAGGGTAATTGAAAAGATGGGCTTTGTGAAGCCATGTTTCGTCGGTGTCAAATACCGTCGTGTCAAGACCATTTTTGGCTGTGAACAGCGCTGCTGACAGGCCTGCCGGCCCACCGCCGACAACAAGTACATCCGCCATACGTTCTCCTAACGTTGGTTGCTGATTAAAGATTGGGCACTGGGGCACCCAGCGACAAACCGATCGCACAATCCCAGGATACCATGCTGGGAACGCATAGCGCACAATGGGGTGATGTCAGAGGGTTTCACTGCTTTTCGGGGAGGCAGTGGTGGGTGTCTGCACCGCAACAGATAACCCCGAGGGAATCGACGTCCGTGGCATGCGTGTTGCTGCATTCACCGACTTTGGCGGTGGTGAAGCGGTTGAGGTACTGGAACGGCCTGATCCGACACCTGGGCCGGGTGAGGCTGTTATTGACGTGGCGGCGTGCTCCATTAACCGGCATGATCTCTGGATTCTCCAGGGAGAAAGTTCGCTTGTGCCAGAAAGCGCGTTGCCGTTTGTTTCTGGGCTGGATGCGGCTGGTGTGGTGACTGAAACGGGTGACGGCGTCCAACAGGTCGAACCGGGCGATCGGGTCGTCTTGTGTCCAAACGAGACGTGTGGAACGTGTTCGTTCTGTCGTGAAGGACCGGAGACGTTGTGTGAACAGTTCATGTTATATCATGGGGCGTTGGCCGAGCAAGCAGTTGCCGATGCGAGCCGTCTCATTCCGCTCCCTGAGGCGGTTACGTTCCAAGAGGCCGCGGCACTTCCGACTGCGTATCTGACTGCGTGGCGGATGTTGAAAGTCGGGGATGTGGGTCCGACCGACCTCGTGTTTATCCCTGGCGCGACGGGTGGTGTGGGTGTTGCTGCCGTCCAGTTGGCTGGAGTATTGAACGCAACGGCGATCGGGACGTCCTCGTCGGACCGGAAATTGGAGCGTGTCTCCCAGCTTGGCTGTGAACACACGATTCTCGGGGATGATCCATCAACCTTGGTCGATGAGGTTCGGTCTATCGGTCGGCCGGATGTCGTGGTCAACCATCTTGGTGGTGAGTATACACAAGCTGGTCTGAAGGCGATGGGACGCGGTGGGACCATGGTCGTGTGTGGGGCGACAGCGGGGCCAACTTCCGAAATTGTCCTGGCGCCGTTTTTCCTCCGACACGAACGTATCATTGGCTCGACGATGGGGACGCAACCAGAGTTAGCGACACTGGTCGAGTTACTCGCCGACGACGCTTTCGACCCGCCACTCGGGGAGACCTACACGCTCGCGGAAACCGGGCAGGCATTCGACGATATGCGCGACCGAGATGCCTTTGGAAAGCTCGTCATTGAGCCATCGACGTAGGATCTGTTGTCACCAGCCGACAGGTGGATGTGCTGGTGCTTCCGGAACCGTTGGCTTATTTGACGGTTCGCTGCTTCGACGGTGGTATGGTTGCCTCGGCTGCCGTCTGGTATCCGGTTCTTGGGGCCGCCATCGCTATCTCCCTCGGCGTCGTGTATTATCTGGCCCAGCCCGGTGGCCGATGGGGCCACCACCTCCGACAACGGTTCGTCCTTGGTATCCCGTGGGGGACACTTCTCACTGTCACCGGTGTCGTCGCGTTTTATCTGGTGGTGCAGGATGGCTACACAAATCCGAACAGCCCGGTTGTCATCCCGTTCCGCGCGTGGAGTTATTTTTATCCGACCGGCATCCTCGTTGCCGGATTCAGCCATGGGAGTCTCCCCCATCTCATCGGGAATATGTTGGGGACCGTGGTCTTCGGCTCACTCGCCGAGTATGGCTGGAGCCACTTCCCGACGCGACGGGGCGAGACCACGTTCTCGTCGCTGAGAACTAATCCGTTCATCCGCATCGCCGTGTTCACGGTGGCGCTGTTCGCTATCGCGATCTTCACAGCTGCGTTCGCACTCGGGCCCGTAGTGGGTTTCTCCGGCGTGGTGTTTGCCCTCATCGGATTCGCCATTATCCGGTACCCGCTGACCACAATCGCCGCGTTACTCATCAGTCGTGTCATCAACCTCGTCTTTACCGCTGTCAGGGAACCGTGGGTCCAACAGACGGCTGGTGAAACGTTCTCCCAACCGTGGTGGGCAGAAGTCGCCATCCAGGGGCATATGATCGGGCTTTTTGCCGGTGCTGTCGTGGCGATTGGACTCGCGTATCGCCGAGACCGTCGCCCAACACCGAGCCATATCTGGGTGGCGGTCCTGGTGTTCGCCGTCGATCGGGGCCTCTGGGCGATCTATATCATTGAGGACAGCGATACGTTCCTCTTGTACCGCGCGCTTGGCACAGCACTCGTGTTCTTACTCGCGGCATTGCTCGCCGGAGGGGCCGCCGCAACTCCGCGGACGCTCATCGCTCGGATTGATCTGTCCCGCCGCGAGGCTGCGTATGGCTTGGTCGTCGCGACGTTTCTGGCGTTGGCGATTGTTGGCATCCCGTTTAATTTGTTTGCTGTGGATGATGCAAGTACCGGGCTTGCTGATGCTGACCCGGTGGTCGTTGAAGATTACACAGTGTTCTACGCTGAGGATATTGAAAACCAGTTCGTGCCGGCCGTCCATCTCCCGATCGGTGGGATGAATGAATCGCAAGCCAGAGTGAATGCCAGCGGGATTATTATTGTGTCTGAAGCGCGGAATATCTGGTGGGAAGAGGTATCCGACCGTCGATTAGCCGCCCAAGAGAATGTTCGACTCCGCTTGGGTGGCCTCTCGTGGAGTCGAGATGTCCGGGCGACCCGGACGACGTGGCGGGTGCCCGGTGGAGAAGCCACGTATCATGTCCGGTTGGGGCCGACTGATGCAGCAGAACGACCGGTGGTGTTTCGTGCAGCGTCGGCTACAGCGGTTGGACGGATCGATGGCCGGAATATCTCGATTGAGCCGGTAGCGTCGGGATTCGGGGTGAATGTGACTCGCCAGAATCAGAGTCTTGGACGGGCACCGATCCCGGCGGCGGAGAGTACAACGACTGTTGGTGGCGTTACGTTTTCGCGGGAGGGACGGGATGTGTTTGCAGAACGGGGGGAGACTCGAGTCCGAATTGCGCAACGCGGGAGTTGAGAGCGTGATGTGGGTTCAGGGTTGCCATTCGATTCGGAAGACTTCGGTGTCGATGGTTTGTGTGTCTGTGTGGTGGTGGTCGAATTGTTTGGGAAGTTCGAATTCTGCGGTAAAGGCGTGGGTGATGGTGCCGTTGTTGTCGGTGGCGAATGCGTCGACAAAGGATTCGCTGCCGGCGTTGTGGACGGAGTAGGAGACGGTGGCGATATCGGCGGCGGTTTCGAGGAATGCGCGGTCGGCGCCTTCGTTGCCGGCTTGGGCGCCGAAGGGTGGGTTCATGACGGCCGTAATCGGTTCGTCAGGACACAGTGGGATGGTTGTTGCATCGCCGCGGATCCAGGTGACGTCTGTCATGGCGCTGACGCGGCGTTCGTTTTTGCGGGCGGTGGCGAGAGGGGCTGGATCGAGGTCAACGCCGATGACGCGGGCGGGGCCGCGCATGGCTGCGCCGAGGGCAAGCATGCCGGTGCCGCAGCCGAGGTCGATGGTTGTCCGGTTTTCGATGTCGTCTTGGAGGTCGGCCACGTGGATGATATGGGCGGCAAGGTCGGGTGGTGTGTGGTATTGTTCGAGTGGGGCGCGTGGGTCGTCGAACCCGGCGACGACAGCGAGTTCCTGTGCAAGTCGGCGGCGTGTGGCACCCGGGTTCCTCTCAGTCATTGCCTGCCAATACTTACCAGGCATGCTTATAGATTTGTGTATGCATAATAGTAATCACCAGGGGTGGCTCACCGACCTGTAACACACGATAGCTTCTTTCCATCCCCGATACAACGACGCCACATGGCCTGCCCCCGGTGTGCCGGACCACTCGACCACTATGCACTCCAAGGCCGGGAAGCCCTCGTCTGTGAAGACTGCGGCTACATCGACGTCCCAGTCGAACACCACAGCGACGCCCCTGAAATCGAATCGTGGGACGACGCCGTCAACCGCAAAACCACCAATCCACCACTCCAGACCGCAACCATCACCACCGACGACACCCCAATCCCCCCACAAAACGGCGACACCTACGAGTGTGACGAATGCGGCGCCCGCTTCGACACCGCCGCCAGCCTCCACGGCCACCAAGCCGTCCACACCAACTCCACCTCCTAACTACACCTCCAATTCACACAACGAGACAGACCGCCGCCACCAAATACCGATCGCCAGTCCGAAGAAAACGCGTATGTCGTTGGGTTAATCTTCTGCGGCTTCCTCGGCGTCCGCTGCTGCCTCCCCAGCCTGTGGTCCTTCAGGCTCATCCTCTTCCGTTTTTGACGCCACAAGTGCACCGCGGGCAACACTATACAGGGGCTCTTCGGCTTTCCCGACATCACTAATCGAGAACGGGATATTCGCGTTGCTGAGGCGGTCCTCGAAGAGCTTCTCGAATCCGGCTGGACTCGCCGTCCCTCCGGTCACGACCACCGGGACATCAAGACCCTCCTCGACATCCTCTTCGTTCACCTCTCGTACAATGTTCTCGATGACGTAATCCAGAAGGTTATCGTAGTAAATCGAGAGGGCGCCTTCAACACCGCCTGCGTCGGTGGTGAAATCCAGGCGGAAATCGTCTTCTTTGATGGACGTTACCTTATCAACGTTTTCGCCCGTTGCCGTCGCGGTTTGTTCATCGATCCAGTCACCACCTCGAGCAACTGAGAACGTCATCACCGGGACCGCATAGTAGGACAGACACACGTTCGTCATCCCGGCGCCGAAAGAAATCCCGAGGCCGGTGAAGTTGTTGTCAGCGAGTTCAGAGTAGATGACCGCCATCCCTTCGTTAATCGGTTCGGGGTCGTACCCCATATCATCGAGGAATGACTCAAGCGTTTTCTGGTGGTACAGCGTCGAGAGATCGGAGTCAATCGGGTCGGCGGGCGTAGAGAAATAGACGCGTTCGTTCGTCCGTTCGGGGTCGCCGACGACTTGCTCGATGATGAGTTTAATCATCGGGATGGCGGATTTTTCCTCCGACGAGAGGATCCCGTGTTTCATCGGGCGACGGGTTTCTTCGTTGAAGATGTTCGCAAAATTCAGTGCATCGTCACCGACGACGTAGACTTTGTCGTCCTTCCGAATATGGAGGACGTCCGACCGACTGAGCATCCGTTCAGCCATGTCGCTGTACTCGATTTCAACGAATGAATTTCGCTGTGAAACAAACACCGTTTCGTTGCTTTCCTGTCGTGCAGAGACGATATTCATCGTCCCCACGTCGATGCCGCGTGCCATAGCGTATCGCACGCTGGATATCTAATAAAAGTACCCCACGGAACACTTACTGTGTCGGGTACAATCGACAGCTTCAGCGCCCAACGAGCGATTTCAGCCGCGCCAACCACCCACCGCTTTCGGCGGTGTGTTCCTCTTGACGTTGCTGTTCGCGAAGGGCCTGCAGCTTCGATGACTGGTCGTCCACACCACGACCACTCCCCGTCCGTTGTTCCCCGCCTTGCAACCCTTTCAACGCCGATAGTTGTTCATCAACACCCCTCGAGCGATGGACGCGCGCCGAAGCAGAGTCAAGCTGTTGCCCCTCTATATCTGCATCAGAGGTAATCGTCAACTGTTCGGTTTCGACCTTCTCTACCCCACCCCACGAAATCTCCGTGTCTGCCATCGCTTCTTCAATATCTCGCTGGACCTGCTCATCCGTAACAGCAGGCTCACGCTCACCTGTCTCAGCAGCGTCACTCGGCCCAGCCGGCCCGCCCTGGACGCGTTCGACGTGATAGCCGACGAGCGCCGAGCCCGTTGCCGCCAACACGCTCACCAATCCCACCGCATAGATCGCGACACCTTGCAGGCTGTAATCAGCTCCAAAATTCCAGTTATCCGGATAGACAGCCACGAAGAACGCAATCGCCACGAGCGTCATGATCAATCCACCGGCAGCAACATAGAGTGCTCGCCGATCCGCCGGTAGCAACACGACAACCGACCCGAAAACGAGCGGTAACCCGAGGGCACCAGTCGCAAACGCCAGTTGCCGCAGCCAAAACACATCACCCGCGAGCAGCCCCCGCTCTATCGCGAACAGAACCAACCCCACAAGCCCCAACCCGAGGCCAGCGAAAAACACGCCAAACCCCAGATACACATCGGTTCGACTATCCGGTTCCCCGATGAATTCCCGATAGAGATCAACAAGCGGGTCGTCATCAGTCTGTGCAGCGGCCGTCATTGCCACCCTCTATTGACCGGGGGCCTATGACTGTTGGGCCTGGAACACATCTATAGTAGCCCCGTTATACTCCGCACTCCTCACTGTCGGAGCATCCCCTATCCACTGCATGGACCGATTCATCCGTCACTTGTCGGGCCCGATTCCTGAGGCGGACACAAGGGATATGATTGGAAGATTCCGTCCGAGAGGTCTTCTTTGCCGACGCGACGAATAGCAGTTTTGCACACCCTGCCGGCTGGGGACTCCCCATTGGGCGTAGGTGGTGTGAGGCCGTTCGTTTGCCGCTATCGTATCGTCACAGGTCCTCAATATGTCATGGGAGGCCTCTGCATCGATTGACGCTCTTGTGATACCAGGGGCGGACAGATCGAGCCAGTGGTGTCACCTACCGGTTTTCTCCGGGTTGATCTGGGTCCTCATCAATCCCGTATGACCACTCGTCGGCCGCATCCCCATCCTCCTCTCCGTGGCGGTCCTCCCTAGGTGTTTGCTCAGTATCGGTGGGTTGACCGGGTGAGGGGACGACGCCACCGCTGGATGATTTCCGACCTGCTTGACCGAATCCTGTATTGGTATCTGAACGGCCGGTACGGGCGGTGCTCCCGCCGCCATCTTTGTATTCGAGGAATACGGCGCCGATCCCCATACTGGAGAGGATGATCCCGATGATGGCTCCGAGGACCGGGATGCCGCCGGTAACCGCGCTTATTAGCGCAGCTATCAGGAGGACTGTCGTCCATTCTTCACTTATTGTGCGTCCGGCGGCGAGATAGCCGAGGATACCGATGACGATCGCGGCGAATATCATCGGGATTACGAATAACAATCCAATGATGGTAATTGCAAGGAGGACCGCGAGGATGACGCCAATGATGGTGATTACAAGCCCATACACGAAGGTTTCAAGGGGGTTTTCTAAGATGCGGTCGGTTGTCCGTTCGGTAAAATCCGGCACGACGTAGACGAGGGCGCCGCCGACGAGGAGGGTGATGAGGAGGCTACCGATGGCATCTCCAATCGGTGAGAACCCGGTTTCAATTCCGGAGGATGGTTGGGCGGCGACAGGCGAGACACTCACGATACTGGTAACGAGTATCGATATCAGGATGTATCGATTCGGTGGATGTGGAGGGCGAGGCATACATCCCCGTCATCAATCCCGGGCCAAAAACTCTAGCGATTCCCGCCTCACGAGCTACTGGTATTCACGGACTGGGATATGGGGGTGGTCACCAGGTTCCGTGGAAGGTGTCGAAGTTGAGATTGTCAAGCGGTTCTTCGCCGATCGCGATCCGGTATTCTTGGGGGGTGAGCAAGGGTTGTTTAAACTGCGGGCCGTCATCAGTCGTCACGCGAGGACACCCGGTGTTCACATACGCGTCTAACCCGAAGTTCGTTAATCGATCGGGTGTCACTTCATCCATCGTGATGAGGTAGGCATTCTCGTTGTCGGCGACCAGGTCTTGGGCGATGTTCCAGCGGCCTTGCCCGATTTTCGTACAGAAAATCACGCCCCATTCGTCGGCGTCCATCGCTGCATGCACTGCGGCATATCGTTGCCGCATGAATTGGTCCGTATCTGCAACATGCACCGCGTTATTTACCGGGTCGGCGATCACCACTGTTTTCTCTGGATGTTCCATCGCCAAGCCAAGTGGATGGAATTTCCCGCCACCCACATACAGGATCTGGTCAGCGTCGACATCCGCGGAGGCATAATTACATCCGAGTACTTGACCTTCATGCGTTAACCGGTCGTCCCCGCGACGTGTTTCCACGGCATACTCACGATTCTCCAGCCAGTCTCGCATCTCATCGAACTTGTTCATATGCTGGGCTGTCGTGACGAGTCCCACTGCTGGATCATCTTCAGGATCGGATAGTTCCTCACGCGCAGCCGCCATGACTGGCGTTACATCCACATTGGAGAATAATGGAACGTAGATGATTTTGTCTGATTCTTTCATCGGAGAGTGGCCAAAATGCACGAAGACATCAGTTCGCCGCATCAACTCCGTATCGAGGTCACACGCCCCATAACATGGATTCCCCGAGAGTAAGACATCCACAGATGCTGGCAGCCGTTCCCGCAAATCATCTGCGACGCGTGGAGCTCGCCGTTTCAATCCTTCCGGGAACTGTAACCCAACCGCTGACGCCCCCCGTTCTTCTATTGTCTCAACAATGCGATTAATTTCATAATCCCATGTCCGGTCGTGTTTCAGCGCCATCCCCGTCTTCCGAAGATCCCCGGCGGTCTCTTCGACGCCCGAATCACGACTCATTACCACCGGGTTTGCGGGCCTCGCGTAAAACCTACCTGTTTCACAACGAGACAAACGCTATACAGGTGAGGAGAGAAGACTCGTCGCAATGGTCTTTCGAACGTCGCGTGTAACTGGACGCGGAGCGCCATTTAACGGGTCAATAAGGATAACTCGGCCATTACCATCTGGTTTTAACGTGCGAATAGCTTAGTTAATAGGTATATAGGAAATGTGTATGGGGCGGTTGGGACGGCTTCAATACGCTGTTTTCATTATGGTAGTAGTCTTGGTGCTGTCTGCAGCCGCCAGTGGCCTAGCCATTGCTGATCACGACCCTGACCCCGATCGCGGCCACGGAAACAACTGTGACGGGACTGATCACGATAACCCCGGACTCGACCAAAACCCCGATGATAATACCGGGGTTTCAGATTCATCGCCCAACCACAATGGAGATAATTGTAACGAGAACGGACAGGGGCCTCCTGACGAAAACCCCGGTGACGGGTCTGACGAAGACGAGGATGACCAAGAAGGGGACGACGAGGATGACCAAGAAGGGGACGAT
>CAZSSY010000018.1:0-32007 GCA_964609565.1 uncultured Natronomonas sp. | reverse complement strand
GGAGAGGGTGAGGACGATGGAGAGGGTGAGGACGATGGAGAGGGTGAGGACGATGGAGAGGGTGAGGACGATGCTGATGAAGATGAAGATAATAGTGGTGCTGGTGGCGGTGGTGGTTCTGGTGGAGCATCGGTAAGTAATAACGATGGTGAGTCCGCCACCAATGGGGGTGGGGGAGATTCATCGACTGCCAACAATAGTGGGGCGAGTGGGGATGATGGTGGTGCTGGTGGTGAGGGTCTGACGGATGGTGATTTGATTAGTTTGGTGAATCCGTTAACGGATACGAGTGCTTCAACGGGCGATGGGGTTCAGGAGGAGGCTGCCGGATTTAACTTCTGGGCGCTCCTGTTAGTTCTGCTTGCCATTGTGATGGTATTGATTGTGGTTTCACGGCTTCGGCCGTAGTCCGGGTTGTGGTTCCGGCATATCTTTAGGGAGCGGGTTCTAATGTTGGGTAATGAGTGTTGAAACTACGCCGACGGAACGGGCAACGGAACTGGCGGCGGAGCTTGGAGAAGCGATTACTGAACTCCCTGAATATCAAGAGTTTCTTGAGGCGAAGGAGGCTGTCGAACGGGATGACAAGTTGCAAGCTGAGATCCGTGAATTTGAACGGATTCGAGAGGAGTTTATGGTGGCTCGACAAACCGGTGACGCCACCAATGACGACCTTCGAGAGCTCCAAGCTGCTCAAGAAGACCTTCATGACAAACCAAAAATGGCGGCGTTTTTACAGGCTCAATCCGATGTTGAGCTGACATTACAGGAACTTGATCACACGATTTCCGAGTCACTTGCTCTTGAGTTCGGGGAAACCGCCGGCGGCTGCTGCCACGATTAATCCCCGTCGTTCAAACTCCATTTCAACGATCTATCCACGCTCTTTTCGCCGAGCCAGCGCGTAACTTCCTCTCCCGTCTATTAGATTCGCTTGGTGTTCTCGTGGAGACTCACCGGTATTCCAGGATGGCATGCCCTGTCATGAGTATTGTGTCGTGACCGGCCGCTTTTTGCCGGTTGCCACCTGATTGGGATATATGACGGTGCATTCTGATTGGGGCCGGTGGTTGCCGGACGCAGTGCAGGCGGCCGACCCCGACGGGGTCCGGATTTGGTATCTTGGGTGTAATGGCTTCATCGTGAAGGCGGCTGATTCGACGACGGTATTCATCGATCCGTATCTTGGGACGGGCGATCCGCCACGGACGGTTCGAATGATTCCGGTCCCGTTTGCGCCTGAGGACGTCCAGGAAGCCGATGCGGTCTTGGCAACGCACGATCACACCGACCACGTGCATGGGCCGTCACAGGCCCCGATTATTGCGGGGACAGACGCCGTATTTTACGGGGCAGACCCAGCTGTTGAGACGGCCACCGAGTGGTCCAGGGAGTATGCTGTCGACAACGATGATATCCAGACGGTTGTAGAAGGCGAGGTGTTTGATGTGGGTTCATTGACGATTTCGGTGGAACCGGCGTATGATCCGGACGCGACCCAGCCGGTGTCGTTTGTTATTGAGCATGCCGCCGGGACGTTTTTTCACGGGGGTGATGCCAGGCCGAGTGACGCGTTTGAGTCAATCGGTGCCAGGCACGATATCGATCTCGGGGCGTTGGCGTTCGGGTCGGCTGGCATGATTCGGGACAAGCAGACCCGTACCCCGACGTATACCCAGTGGTATTCCGACGAGAATATGGTGGTTGAGGCTGCCGTCCAACTCCAGTTGAAACGGTTAGTCCCGACGCATTGGGATATGTGGAAGGGTTTGACGGCTGATCCCTCTGCACTCCGCCACCACATTCGGAGTTTCCCGTATCCAGAATCGGTGACAGTCCTGGAAATCGGGGATTCGACGCTGCTTGCGGACAGCCGGTAGCTAGTGAGTCATTAACTATATTCGTCACATAGGTTTATTTGGCGGAGGATGCATTACAGACCATGAGCAACGCCGACCCCGAGGAGATTGTGACGGCCTCGAGCGATGGTGTTTCCGTTAAAAAGTCGTTTGAACCAAACGACTTCCCCGTCCCAGCCATCGCATTCGTCATTCATGCTAATCGAGATGAGCCAGTGTCTATCCGGCTCGTGGACAGTGTACCGAGCCATATTCCGCCGGAAGACATCGGGTTCCATCCGAAGTATGGGGCCGAACATTGGGATGTGGAGGATGAGACGATCGTCTTCGAACGGGAGTTCGAACCCGACGAAGAATACACGACAGTCTATGGTCTCCGTGGTGGGGATGCTGATGATGCTGAGAAGTTCATGAGTGAACCGGAGATTGAATCAGTGGACCCACCGCTTTCCGGAGATTCCAGCCAAGTTGTCCGGGATGTCATCGGTGACGAAGGCTCGGGTGATGAGGCCGTGGATGACATCGCGAATGCTGTCGAACAAGTCGATTCTGAATCCCCGGCCGACACCGCGTCAGATGAGCAGGCCGATGGGGTCGGCGAGACACCTGACGAGGAACCAGACCGACAACCCGACGCTGAGACAGACCGGGACGAGCCCGCAGAAACAGAGATTGAGCTCCCTGATCCGAGTGAAACAGATGACGCGGAGTCGGAAGATGTCGAACGTGACGATACGGCCACAGATCCGCCAGAGTCGGACGTAGCGACACCGGCCCGTGATGATCTTGTTGGGGCGTTAACGGCGGAACTCCGGTCGGGTGATGTCGCAGACGAGGATCTCGCGGAACTCAGGGATGCCCTCGGCGTTGATTTGGCGAGTGCGAGTGTCGAGGCCCGGATTGAGCATCTGCAGAGTGAAGTAGCTGATCTGGACGCGTATACTGACGCGCTCGAAGAATTCCTCGATGAGGAAGGCGATGCCCAACGTCTCCTCCGCGATGTCCAGGCGGAGCTCGAAGAGACGACCCAACGACTGGATGAGATTGAATCCGCCGCTGATGAGGCGGTCTCGACGGCGGAATCTGTTGAGTCACAGTTAGATGATCAACTCGACGAGTTTGAGGCCCGTATCGATGACGCGGTTGCCCGTGTTGATGACGCTGTTGATGATGTGGATGACGCCGTGGATGACCGGGTGGATGATCGACTTGAAAACGAACTTGATGAGGTGTGGACAGCTGTCGATGAGGCGGCCGCAGAAGCTGCGGATGTCTCTGAGGAACTGGAATCAGTCCAGGAGGAAATCGGGGCGGCCACCGAAGAGCGGCTGGCAGCTGTCGAGAGTGACATCACGGATCTGTCCGACGAGCTTGATGACCTTGCTGAAATGCGCGACCGGCTCACCAGCGCATTAGGCGGCCTCGCCCCTGATCCAGACCCGGATACCAGCACAGACGACTCCCCTGACGACGCTGACGCTACCTCGGCGGAAAGCCCCGATGATTCTGCAGACGAGACCGCTGGCGGCGTCGATATCGACGTTGAAACCGATGGAAATGCAGACCCCGACGACGAATAACCACGACCCGTAACATCATTTCTTCATTGAATTTTTGCGGTTGGGTTGTCTCGTGATGACGCTTATTGACAGTGAGAGTATATTTGACATCCTCCCCGCCCTGACGGGTGAGGCTTCGCGGCTGATCCTCCGTAATACCGAGTCTCTTGTTTCCAGTTGATGTCGAATCATTCACAAGAGAGGGCAGATGGTCTCGTGTGATTTAATGACCTGTCCCGATGCGACAAGGGGAGGTGGTTTCCGGAAGGTGACCCGGAACGGTTAGGGCTACGTAGCGAATACGGAGCGGTGTGGACGATACCGTCGCGTGGTTGCGTGACCGTTCGTATTATGAGGACCAGATCCAGGCATATGAGGTTCAATCGGGACAGGACGCCTCGTATGCGACTGTCTCGATTGATGATCGTCTCTCGTCTGTCTTAGCGGACCGTGGAATTGACCGGTTATATCAGCATCAGGTGTCGGTGATAGACGCGGTTCGCGATGGAGAGGATGTGGTGGTTGCGACTGAGACGGCAAGCGGGAAGAGTCTCGCGTATACGATTCCGGCGTTTGAGCGGGCGTTGGACCGGCGAGCGACGACTTTGTATCTGGCGCCACAGGTGGCCTTGATTAACGACCAGACCGAGACGCTTTCTGCGATCGCTGGCGGTCTCGGATTTGGGAGCGGGGTTGATATTGCGCAGTATACCGGTCGGCAATCACAGCGTGAGAAGGAAGCCATTCGAGAACGACAGCCAACGATGCTGTTGTGCACTCCAGATATGCTGCATTATGGCTTGCTCCCGCATGCTCGCCGGCTGTGGACGTGGTTTTTTGAACGCCTGGAAACTGTTGTCGTGGATGAAATCCATGAATATCGTGGCGTGTTTGGGAGCCATGTCGCCCTTGTGTTCCGCCGACTTGCGCGGCTGTGTCAGGAATTTGATGCTGACCCGGAGTTTATCTGTTGTTCAGCGACCATAGGGAACCCACTCGAGCATGCAGCAACTGTCACCGGACGTGACAGCGACGGCATCCGGTTAGTTGATACTGATACGAGTGAATCGGGCCCGGTTCATTGGCTGTTTTGGAATCCCCCACCGTATGATGATACCGAGTGGGGTGGTGGGCGGCGATCGCGACACACCGAATCGAATCGACTCCTCTGTGACTTGCTCGACCGTGGGTATCAAACACTCGTGTTTACGAGTGCGCGGCAGACAGCCGAACGGTATGCGAACAAGACAGCCAAACGCCTCCGCGAACAGGGCCGACAGGACCTCGCCGACCAGGTTGCCGCCTATCAGGCAGCGCTGACTGACGACCGTCGCCGGACTATCGAGAACGGCTTACAGTCGGGTGATCTTCGAGGCGTCTGGAGTACAAATGCCCTTGAACTCGGTGTTGACATCGGCGGGCTGGATGCGGTCATTCTCGATGGCTATCCCGGCACGCGGATGACGACCCGCCAGCAGGCCGGCCGTGCCGGCCGTGGAAGCAATCCCGCGTTAGTAGTGCTGGTTGCCGGGGAGAACCAACTGGATCAGTACCTCATGCATAATCCGGATGCATTCTTCGAGCAACCGCCGGAACAAGCGGTCACAAATCCAGCGAACAACCAGCTTCTCCCCCGGCATGTCCAGTCGGCGGCCGCTGAATCATGGCTCCAGCCGGCTGACGATCAGTATTTCGGCGATCAATTCGCCGATGTCGTTGGTGACCTCACCGACAGCGGTGTGCTTGCCAGACGGGAGACGGACAATGGACTCCGGTGGGTAAACGCCGATGCAAGCCCGCAATATGACATGAGTCTTCGCACGATTGATGACCGTCAAATCAAACTCCGCGATCCGGCTGGTGAGACGGTGGCGACTCTCTCGTTTGCTGACGCGCTCCGGGATGCCCACCGCGGCGCCATTTACCACCATCAGAACCAGACGTACGAGGTGTCAGACCTCGATTTGTCGGCGAACGTAGCCCAGCTCCAGCCGACGTGGGCAGATTACTACACCCGCGTCCTCCACGACAAAACCATCACGATCACGACAGATCTCGACACCAAGACCCTCTCCACCAGCCCAGAGACCACAATCCATTTTGCAGAAGTAGAAATGCGGAAACAGATCACGGGCTTCCAGCGATTTGATACCCGGTCGGGTGAGGCCCTCGACACAGAGCAGCTTGACCTCCCGGAAACCAGTCTCGACACACGAGCGTTGTACTTCTCATTGCCCGAAGAAGCGGAACACACCCTCCAAGCGGGCGGTGACCTTCCTGGCGGAATTCACGCGGCCGAACACGCGATGATTTCGATGTTCCCCACGGCAGTCCTGTGTGATCGGCGGGACGTTGGCGGCCTTTCAACGCCTTTCCATCCCCACACCGAAGCGGCGACAATCTTTATCTATGATGGCTACCCCGGCGGGGTCGCACTTGCTCGAACCGGCTACGAAGACATTACCCATCTCATGGACACTACGCACGCGATGCTTCGGAGTTGTCCGTGCCCGGATGGCTGTCCCAGTTGTGTTCAATCGCCGCATTGTGGGAATGCAAACGACCCACTCGACAAAGCTCTCGCAATCGACCTCCTTGACCACCTCGTCGCCGATTAACCGATCTGCTTTATCGACGATATACTGTTTGGACTCGCAAAACCGGTGGCTGCTGCCTGATATCATCCACCGCCGTATTCGATGTCTGTCTATCGCCGGCCGGGAGCGACGCGAGAACGGTCTTATTCTACTGGTTCCGGGGAGAATGGGTACTTCCAGGGAGTCCCGAAGATCGCTTTAATCGTGGCGATGATGGCGAATATGACCGTGAGGAGCCATGCGAGCATGGTGATGAGAAGGAGGGGCATGCCGAGAAGGGCGAAGACGGTATCGAGGGGCGCAGGGAGTAGTGACAACTCCATCGTTTCACCGCCGACGGTCATTTGGTCGGCACCGAGGGCGAATGTCACGACGGCACCGACGGTGAGGAGTAACACCGAGAGATGCCAGTTCAATGCATTCCGCGCGTTCGCTTTTGTATAGGTGCGGTTCGAGATGAGATAGACAAGTCCAGCACCAAGGATGCCGGTGAAGAGGGCGAGGAGGTGGACGACAACGCCGGTAATGGAGCGTTCTTCGAGCAATGCGGGGCCTGTATTCGATATTGGAGGTTGTGAGGACATATGTATTGTTTTTGTTGGCGTATTGTGGTGTGTGATTGGTTCAGGGTGTCGGCAAGACGGTCATTGGACCGAATCGCGACCGGATCCACCGTGTTGATCGTTCGGTGATCAGAATCAGGATAGAGACCAAGAGGAGGTCGAACGCTGAATCCCAAAAGGCGATATCGCTCCCAGTAGTACTGATATCGAATCCAGTCACTGTCACGATTGCACCGAAGGCAAACAGCACGAGGGTTAATTGGAGCCCGGCGAGAACGAGTGTCCGGATTCCGGCCGTGTCCTGCATGGTGAGGAAGCCGCGTGTGGAGAGCCGATCCAGCGGGGTCTCGGTCGTGAGGGCTCGATGACCTTCAGGCGATAGCGGCCATTCAGACTCCGGGTGATTGATGTAATAGAGCGTGACGGATTCCGGATATGTTTCGGTGGCGACGACATCGATTTCCCGAAGCTCGTTCAGACGGTTCCGGACGGTGGCCTTGCTGACATCGGGTTTGATGCGCGCCTGCAGCTGCCTGATCGAGAAGAACGGCCGCTCGGATTCCAACATCGTCTCGATGACGTGCTGCTGTGTCAATGTGTTGTCTAAATTCCGGTCAAGCCGGTCAGTAATCCAGGACGGTAACGCGGACACGGTACCTCCCGGTATACACCGGGGTTACATAAACGTGGAACCGGATTTCGCGGCCACGAAAGACGATTCAGCGGACGTGAAATCAGTGAAATCCCTCATTAAACACCGGGTGACTGATAGCACACGAGCAAAAGCGCCCTATTACAGGGACATAGCAGATGGCTGTGCCGCCAGCCGTGTGCTCTCACTGTATTGATGTCCAAACTGCTAAAAGAGTACTATCCTATAGCCACGTATGCCACAGAGCTGGTGTACACGCTATGGTCCCGGCCGGATTCCGTACGCGTCACGGCGTGGCATCGGTGGCGGCATTGCCATAACAGCAACCGGGGTGCTTGCATCTGGCCTGTGGTTCGGCGGTGTTGGACTTCTGCTTGTGACAGCGAATGCCTCAAATACACTCGGGTTTTCTTCGGGGTTGGACTGTTTGTTCTTCCGTTGGCCCTTATCTCGTCATTCCCAATCGGGATGTATTTCTGGCGGACGCAGTATCCGGACGACAACCAGCAGTTGCATGGGGCTCTTTTTGGTGGATTGACCGCAGTCTGTAGCTTAGCGATAGGGGCGTTCGGCCCTGCGATGTTCCTCACAAGCACAGCCGCCGTGCGGGGCGACATGGTGCTGTTGGAGGCGATCGCCTTTGGGCTTTTCCTCGTTCCGGTCGGCTTTCTGATGGCCATCGTGGCCGCCGGGTGGCTAGTTATCCCGATTGGCATCGTTGGTGGGTGGTATCACGAACGAGCCAAAGCAACCTCGACGTGATTTACCTCCCCCACACGTGATTTGGCCCCACCAGCGTCGACTATATCACGTCCATGTGAGCAGATTATCCGGAAGATAGGCTGCAATGGATCAACGCACAGGCATATCGGTCCTGCTGGTGTCAGAAAAATCAGTTGAATGCTCACAGACCAGTGAATCAAGGCTTTACTGTCTATGGGAGAAACGATTAGATGGTGCCTCGCGTGTATGCCTGAGGAGTACTATACAAAGTCGGATTTCCGGGATGAATTGGATCTAGATGAGCGTCGATTCGATCAAGCTCCCGCTGATGAGATGATCGATGAGGTGGTTTCCAATATCGAAGCACGGAATATTGACGTATACCGGTTTGCATCGAGTGCAGATGCCTGTGACTACCTCGCTGAGCAGATCTCGGCCGACAACACGGTGATGAACGGCCACTCAACAACCCTGAAAGAGATCGGGTTCATGGACGTCCTCGAGGCCGCAGATGGATTCGAATATCTCGGTAATCAGATCGAGCAGATTGACGACGACCAAGCCCGCACCGCAGCCCGGCGAAACGCGGTCACTGCCGATGTTTTCTATGACGGTGTGAACGCCATTGCCGAAAGCGGGGAACTTCTCGGCGCAAATGCCCTCGGAAATGCCGTCAGCGCATGGCCGTACGCTGCAGATCAACTCATCCTCATCAGCAGTACGAATAAAATCATGCCGAGTTGGGCGGCGGCCGTCGAGCGAATTCGAGAATATGCTCTCCCGCTCGAAGATGCCCGCGCACAAGAAGAATACGGGCAAGGAAGTACGGTTGGCAAACTGGTGTCACTCGAAGAGGAACGAGTTGACGATCGGACTCAACTCGTCTTACTCGACGACGCACACGGGTTCTAGCCGTAACTGCGCTCCCTCTGGATCCGGAGTCGGGTCGAATCGAGTCGACGAGCGGTGACCGACCGTACAGAGATACTAACCGGGTGGTGACGTTGCAAGTACAGAGCTGAACCAGCTCACGCAGTGCCCCTGTGTCTTGGGAGTTACAGATGTCACCTCCAGCGTTTCATCGATCACGAGACCTCAACACGCCATGGGACGCCGCAACCGTCGATATATTCCCCCGTCGTATTCCAGCGGTCTTCCTCACTCTCGAAGATATCGGCTCTCGTGCCACGTTTGTCTGATTGTATCGCCCCGGTGTAACGGGGGTGGGTCCTTGCAGACACAGGCCCAAGGGATTTCCAGCCGCATCGATGAGTTGAGAGTGATGAGTCAAACTGAACAGCAGAATCTCGACGGCACTACTGTCGGCATCTATATCGCTCCAGAAGGCACCGAAGAAGTGGAATTCACCGAGCCAAAACAAGCTGTCTCCGATGCTGGTGCGGATGTTGACATCCTCGGCAGCGAGCAAGGGGAGGCGCAGACGGTCAATAACGACCTCGATCAAAGTGATAGCTATGAGGTCGACAAGACGTTTGACGATGTCTCGCATGATGAGTACGATGCGCTCGTTGTTCCTGGTGGCACCGTTGGTGCAGACAAACTCCGAGTTGCGGATGCGGCTGTCGATCTCATCGAGCAACATGTCAATGCTGGTAAGCCGGCCGGGGTGATCTGTCATGGTCCATGGGTGCTGGTCGAGGCAGACCTCGTTGCCAATCGGACGGTGACCTCTTATCACAGTCTCACAACTGACATTCAGAACGCGGGCGGCGAGTGGGTTGATGAGGAAGTCGTTATCGACCAAGAACTCATCACGAGCCGGAATCCTGACGATCTTGACGCATTCTGTGAGGCGATCCTCGACGAATTCGCCACTGTCACGGCGGAACAATAACCCGGCCGGACCATGAGGTGACCGGTGAACGAGGCCATGGGACCACCGGTGGTAGGCGGCGATACATGCATTACGAGCGGTCTCATCAGGTGTAACCAACCGATTTGGCGACTGGGGCTCCCTGGGTTGCATCCGATACCGTATTCGTGGTTAGTGACCTGGGGACGATGTGTGTCGTCTGACCCGTGGCGCGAAGACGGTTGCAGCGAGTCCGAGTGGGGCGAGTACCAAGCCGACAACTCCTGCACCGATCGATGCCTGCGGTCGTTGGAGTACGATGTTGAGATAAAACGCGACGACGAGAGCGATCGGAATCAGACTCGCAAGAGTGACTGCTATCTTGTCAGGTGGCGTATCCCGTAGTCCTCTTTGGATATTGATGATGAGTACGACGAGTGCTGTCGATGTTGCCGTAATGATACATACCCAGCCAACGAGAATTACAATGAAATCCCCACCGATAGAGGGCGTATTGGACCTCCCTAACCACACGATGGCCCCACTGATACCAATAATCAGGAGATAGATCCCAACACAGATTTCCTCAGTTACTCGATCGACGGGACTACCCATACCACGCATATCTGCTAGCTGGGAGAAAAACATACAGGCCACTCACCCTCTCCCATCCGATGTGAGTGCATCGCCCGTGAGGTTTGAGGGGTGATTCCGGAAGCATTGACCGCGTGCGAAACAAGAACTATTCATAGACTGCTACGACCATTACTGAGGAATTTGTGTCTCACCCAATACGGTCGATTACGCAGTACACAAAGAAGACAACGGCAGATCTATGGGCTGATGGACGAGGCTGGATATTGCTTGCTGTTGGGGCAGGATGGGCGCTTTCCATCGGGGTCCGATTCGTCTATCCGGCACTTGTGCCGTACTTCCAGTCAGACTTTGGGATCGGGTTTGCGACAACGGGCTTGTTGTTGGCATTCCTGTGGGGCGCCTACGCGCTCGGGCACGTTCCGGGCGGCATTCTCGGCGATCGAGTCGGTGAAGGCAATGTATTGGTACTGAGCACATTGATTTCAGCAGGCACCATTTTTGTGGTAGCGACATCGGTCGATGTCACGGTCTTATTCGCGGGCACGATCGGGTTTGGCCTAGCGACCGCTCTCTATGGCCCGACTCGATTCACCATCTTCACGGACATCTATCCGCAACGAGCCGGGTCGGCGATCGGACTCACCATGGCTGCAGGCAATCTCGGGAATACAGTATTTCCCGTCACAGCAGCCGTTATCGCCGGATACACCACGTGGCGTGTTGGGATCGGTGCATTCCTTCCGCTCTTCGTCGGTGTCGCTGTTGGCCTGTGGTTCACAGTTCCAAACCGCACGTCAGGCGAATCGAGTGCCGTCGACGACCTATCAGCTGACGTTCTCGCTCGAATCAAGACCGGGATCACGCATGAATCCATCCCGCTTATCGTCATGATTCAGTTCACAATTTCATTCGTGATCCAGGGGTTCTCTTCGTTTTATCCAACGTACCTCACCGTCGCAAAAGACCTATCTCCGGGAGTTGCAGCGACGTTGTTCGGCTTGTTCTTTGCAGTTGGCGCGGTTATCCAACCCTTGTCAGGGAGCTTGCTCGACAGATTCGGAACGCGATTGACTCTAGTCGTTAGTCTCGGTGGATGTGTTATCGCCCTCTGGTTGCTTCCATTTATTCACGGACTGGTCGGACTCATCGCCATTACAATTCTCTTTAGTACATGGAATGGATGTGGTGTCGCCACCCAGACCTACATTGCGAACACACTCCCTGACGACATGCAGGGCACTGGCTTGGGGACAGTGAAGGCTGGGTGGATGGTGGCTGCTGCACCGTCACCGTTGCTCATCGGTGTTCTCGCTGATTATGGATTGTTTGATGAAGGATTCTTATTATTAGCTGCCGTTGGATCTCTCGGATTATTCCTATCGGTCACAAAGTTGTAACCGGCAACTGAACCAGGTGTGTATGCAGTTTTGGTAGATTAGTTTCTTCCAATAGGAGGGGTTTGGGTGGTATGGTGTTTGTGATGCAACGATTTCTCTGGATTACGTGCAGAGATACGAGGTATAGGCGGTTGGCTCCTGCCATCCTATTTTGTTTTTGAGTGATAGGTGGAGTAATGGTACGGATTTTTAATTCCCGAAGTTTATCTCATGGTCAGTTCGGTGGTCCTATGTGGCTTCCTAACAGGGGAGTTTGGATTTTCGATGGATGTGATGTAGCTGGCGTGTTGAGAGCGATTTGGTTCGCTCGTTGTTTGTATAGTCTCTCAAACTCTGATTTGAGATACTGTTCATTTCGGTGTATGAGGGCGTTTATTGCTTGATTGGACGCTTTGGAAAAGGAGTGGATTTGATATAGTGGAATATGGTTTATACGTTTGATATGCGAGAAAACTCTTGACCTGAAGAAAACAACTAAAAACTAGATGCGGAACCAAATCCCCCAAAATCACCCCCTTTCCGAACGACAGCCACAAACTCGATCAACTCACATGTATTGAGCTGGCCGTTCACACAACAGAATAGATGTTCTCCTCATATACATCACAGACTCGATTCCCCCAATTATGCGTGTACGTGTCAATGATGTCAGATGCTACATCGCCACGAAGATACTTCACAATCCCTCTATCACCCGTTCGATCACGGAGATGAGTCGTGAAAAAATGACGGAAATAATGCGGCGTTACGTTCTCATCAGCTCCACCACCATCACGATACCATCCTCGATTCGACGCATACTGAGTTACCATATGGTGGACCGAATCCGGCGTCAACCGCTGCCCCCACCGACGTGAAGTATGCACAAACAATGGCTCTGCCGGCGAAATCGTGTCCGGGCGAACCAAAAGCCACCGCAGCAAAATGTGGCGTAACTCCTCGTCAATCGGGATAATAGTCGCTCGTTGCCGTTTGTTCGACGCCGTTCGCCGCTCCCCCGCAGCCTGCTCGCCGACCGCCCGATCAGCAGCCACATAGATAGAATCTCCCTTATTATCCAATTGTGGACGCCATTCGCTACTTGGCCCCTCCTCAAGCCGGATATCCCGAGAATCCAGATTACATATTTCCCCCGCCCGCATCCCCGTTTTCAGAAGCGTCACGATAACCGCTTTATGGAGCGGATGGGTTACCTCACCAACGAAATCCCGCATCGCCGAAAGTGACACATCCCGTCGACTCGGATTGACGTCGATTGACTCATTCATCTCCTCGACCACGAGCGTCATCGGGTTTTCATCGGTCATCCCGACCTGCGTCATATAACCGTAAAACCGATGCAGATAGGAGGCATACGACGCTACCGTACTTTCTGACTTCTCAGCCCGGAGTGAATTGATCCACGCCGTACAATCCCGATACGTGGCCCCCTCTATTGATGTATCATCCTCCCCCGATAGAAACGCTTCAAACGACCGTAAAACCCGTTCATAGGCGTCTATTGTCCGGGAGGTACGGCCATGGTGGTCCATGTCCTCCAAAAAATACTGAACGAGATCTGTTTGGTCACTCGACATTGTCATCTTCGAACAAGTATCCACCGTCAGGGCCACTATGCTGAATAACATCATCGTCCTTGAGCGATTCCACAGCATCCTGTAGATCTGCTTCAATAACCTCAGTTAGGTCTACCAACAGCTCGTCCCACTCTTGGGGTCCGTTTTGTTCGATTGTCTCTATGATGTACTCCTGGAGGTCTCTTCCGTCCCCGTTTGCAATCAGTTGGTGTGTAGTTGTTACCGCCGTTGGCTCCTGGCTTGTTTCATTTGTAAGGTTGAATTCGTGGCGGCCCGCTTGGACCATTGTTCGGATGAACTCACTGAGCGACATATCCATCTGGTCGGCGTCGGTCGACCAGTTGTCCTTTTGGTATGCTGGAATGTATGTTTGGATGCGGACCCGTTCGGTCTCGTCGGGCATACGCGGTGTCGAGGCGCCAATTCACTTAAATGTGTGTCAGACATCCAAATAAACACTCTTATTTGTATTACTAACACCCAAAACTGGCCATATTGAGATATTTATTTGTATAACTAATCCCACTATCCTGATGACCTGTGTATGTATACAAATAAGTCTATTCGCAGGGTAATGTTTGCTCATTCTATACCGATCGCAATCAACTTCAATAGATGGTACTCTATTCGATCTAACCCCAAGGGTTCACCCCTCGGAAACACACCTCCTCGATGAACTGTTAATGATCGTTTTGTTTGACTGATTGTTAACTAGCCGGATTCCATCTATCGAAGCAAGAGGTACAGTGAGTTCAACCATCTGGTGTTGCTGGATGAAAGCCTGTGTTGTGCCGATGCTAATAGCAGGCCAGTGATCCGGATTGCTTATTCACAGATTGGCGATGGATTGTGCTGGAACAGGTATTTCGCCGTTTGGATTAGTTCCGTGTGTGGACTGAACCATTCGCGTGGGTACACAATCGAATCGCTGGCTATTCCTGTTTGATCCGTGCTGAATGGCTCGAAGGGGTATTTTTGATGTTTTGGCTGTACTGTCGATGTTCATGTGGCTCTGGTGGTGATCGGTCGTGAGGGTTGGCTGGTTGTGTGGAGACTCTGATGATTGTAAGGATGTCTTGATTGCCTCGATAGTTTGGGTGTTGGACTTGGTTATATCTTGAACTGATTCGATTTCTTGGGAGTTTTCGTAAGGGGTTGAGTTCGTGATTTGTTTGGATGTGTGGTTTAGAACTCGGACATATTGGAATATTGATATAATAGTTGGTGTCGTTCCTCCAACTCATAAACCGTATATCGCTATATCAATAGACAGATTCATCACGCCCACATATAGCATCGTTTTGAACGACGTCTACACCAGCCCTGTCACTGATTTCCGGAAGTTGCCTCGTTTTCAAAACCACCCCTTTCTACTGGAAAATCAAACCAGATTAATCCAAAATTGTGCTGCCACTGAAACAGGTACCACTGCTATGGGGACGAATCTACTCGCCCATAATTCAGAGAGCGGCTGAATAGCCAACCCATGAGTAACTGCCCTTCAGACCCTAACTTTTGTAAAGGATTTAATTGAGTTGGTTTCCGAATACAGAGTGGTATATGTCGTTTCGTGCGACGACGCAAGATACTTTCAACCGATTTTCCACCCATCCTGAGTTATTTCTCATCGGAGCCGCCATCAGCGTCTCCCAGGCGATACTGCTCATAACTTTTGAACTCGGGGTGTCCACCATAGTCTCTCTGCCCAGACAACTCCATATTATTACGGTATCCGCCCTCTCGTTCATTTTCACGCTCCCGCTTTTTGTGGGTCTGTATACGCTATCTGTCCATCCCGACGCAGAGGAATCCTCGACGGAGTCACTCCGCCGCGCTCTACAAACTACTATAAGCCGCTATACTGCCGTCTTGCAAACAGATATCCTCGTCATAGCGGTAAGCGGTGCAATAGGACTCCTGACAGGGCTTACCTGGTTCGTCGTTGCGACTGGTGGTCGATATATCCGCTATTTGGCGAGTGATCCCGCCGCTCCATATCCTCTGGAAACAGTGTATCTCGTCGGAGCAGCGGTCTTCCTTGGCGGGCTTTTTGGCAGTTTCATCGTGCGGTTTGCCGACATCCTGACAGCCTTCCAGACGGACAGTGCGTCGTCCGCCGTGAAACACAGCGCCACAGCCGCCCGCCAACACCCATTGTCATTCGTGTCATTTGCCGTTGTCGTCGGTACCATCCAACTCGCTACGCTCGGCGTCCTCTCTGCCGTCGATGCAGCATTACTACCTGGCAGCACGTCCCTCGGATTCAATCCGATTGATCGGCTGCTCCTCGTCAGTTTCGTGAATAGTATCACCCTCACCTTGGTTGGGACACTTCACGGCGTATTCGCTGACCACACAATCATCCCATCCACCTCACAGACGGCTCTGGAAACAAGACCGTTTCTTCATGGGGTCACACCGACACGAATGGCGTTCGTTGTTATCCTTATTGCCAGCTTGGTTTCGGGGGCTGTCGTTGTCAGGACGATTGATCCGGGTGTCCATTCTCCACCAGAGATTCAGTCGATCACCACCGAGGACCCAGACGCGGCAGTCAATGCTGCCGTGACGAATACCATGGGTCAGAGCCATCGGCAAGTCCTCTATATGCGGAATGCGACTGATACAGAGGATTCCTTTGTCGTGTTCCAAGAAGTCGGAGTTGATTACGCAGACCGGCAACAGTACACGTATTTTCGCGGTAATGAGGATGAAAAGTTCGGGGGGTTCTTTGGTGAGGGAACGATGGCTCTGTTGCGCGCCCCAGGCAGGTATCACGGAATCACGACATATACACGTGGGGAGTGGGGAGTGATGATGTTCCCGGCGTGGGACCTGACCGATGGCGCGGAAGCCATCGCGGGTTCGATGCTGCCGAGCCGAGACATCCCTGGCTGGACGGTGGTTTCATCAAACGCATCGACCGTTGTGGTCCGTCTCACAGATCCCGAAGCCATTCGGCGTGCTGTTGGATCGCAATCGTTCAATGGGATGGCAGCACCGATGGCGAATGACAGTTCAATGACTGTCTCTATCGAGCGTGAGACGGGTGTCTTGACCGATGTCTATCTCGATGTCCGCTCGATGGAAACCGGGCGGCATTTTGAGTATCATTTGGAATATCAGGAGGTGGGGACTGCCGATCTCCAGCGTCCGCAACCAATTCAGGATCGAGAACTCTTGGAATGGGTCTGGGACGCTATCTACTACTAGCCATCGGGGGCATCCCTGTAGTTCCGCTGTATAGAGGGGTGGTGTCCAGATCCGAATGAGTTGTCGTCTCGACACAGCCAGTGTGGTGTCCACGTGTGTGGATGTGGCTGGAACCCTGGACGGGTTGGGGTGGGTTAGTCGGTGGATTGTCCGCCGTCGGGTAGTTTGCGCTCGTCGTGGGGGAACCAGGCAAGTTCGTGGTCGGCGTCGAGGCGGACATGGACGGGGTCGTCGAGTGAGACTTTGTCCGCGTGGTTGTGCATGCAGCCGACGACATCGCCGGTATCGATTTCGACGCGGTAGAGTACGGTGGGACCGAGATAGCGGCGGTGGATGATTTCGCCGTTGGCGTCGGCGGGGGTGGCGGGGCGGGCGCGGATGTCGTCCGGGCGGACCATAATGTCGATGGTGGAGCCTTGGTAGTCGTCGGTGAGGCCTTGGATGCGGTTGAGAGAGATGCAGCCGACGCCGGTTTCGACGCAGTCTGCTTTGACGCGGCCGGAGACGAAAGAGGCGTGGCCGAGGAAGCCGGCGACGAATCGTGATTCAGGTTGTTGGAAGACCTCTTCCGGGGTACCAACCTGTTTGATTTTGCCGTTGCTCATGACCGCGACACGGTCGGAGATGGACATCGCTTCTTCTTGGTCGTGGGTGACGGAGACGGCGGTGACGCCGGCTTCTTTGAGGATGTCGCGGACTTCTTCCCGCATTTCGACGCGGAGATCGACATCGAGGTTGGAAAATGGTTCATCGAGGAGGAGGATGCTTGGGTTGGGTGCGAGAGAGCGGGCGAGGGCAACGCGTTGTTGTTGGCCACCGGAGAGTTCGTCTGGTTGTTTGTGATCGTGGTCGTCGAGTCCAACGAGGTTGAGGAGGGTGTCGACGCGTTTGGCTCGGTCGGTGTCGGACCACGCTTGGATGCCGAAGGCGATGTTTTCGCGGGCGGTGAGGTGGGGGAAGAGTGCGAAGTCCTGGAAGACAACGCCGACGTCTCGGTTTTCGGGGGCTGTGTATCGGTGGCCGGTGACGGAGGTGCCGTCAAGGCGGATGTCGCCGGCGTCTGGGTGTTCGAGGCCGGCGATCAGGCGGAGGGTGGTGGTTTTCCCGCAGCCGGATGGGCCGAGGAGGGTGAGCAGTTCCCCGTTGTTGACGGTCAACGAGAGGTTGTGGATGACTGGGGTGTCGTCGTAGGTTTTCTGGATGTTGTCGAGTTCGAGGACGGGTTTTGGCGGTGGGGTGGCGACGGTGTGGTCGGTGTCGCTGTGGCCGTGGACGGAGCCGCTAGACAACTGCATCACCCCCGGTATGGGGGGTAGATAGGGGTGTCGTGGCCATTATCAGCTATTGTTTAGGCCAACCAAAAATACCTTCCGTTCCCGGAAGGCTGGGGTAAACGGCCGTTTTCCCCATTTGTATAATGAATATTAATAATCCGATGGGTGTGGGGTGGTGTCGAGAAAGTATGGCAGGTTGGTTATTGAGTGGTTGGATGGATATTGTTGTGTGATTGTATAGCATACTATTATACGGGTGGCGGTCATAGTTCATGTGTCGGATGAAACCGGAGAGGGAGGGAAACCCACAATTCGGATATATACATTATCGAAAATATATTAGACCATATTAGGACAACTATTATAGAAGTCAGACCGACGAATTCAACTAGAGGGGCAGCACTCCACCAGGGTCGTGGATTAGCTCCCGGACACCAACAATGACACTCGAAAATCGGACCTGCGTTGTCACCGGCGCATCACGCGGCATCGGACGCGCAATTGCAGAGGAATTCGGCAAACATGGCGCCAACGTCGTCGTCAATTACCGATCATCAGAAGGCCCAGCATACGAGGCAGCCGAAATCATCGAAGAAGCCGGCGGTGACGCCATCCCTATTCAAGCTGACGTCGCCGACGAAACAGCTGTCCAAGCGATGGCCGACAAGACCCACGAAGCCTTCGGACCGGTTAACGTCCTCGTCAACAACGCCGGAATGACCGTCGACAAAAAATTCGAAAACATGACGCGTGATGACTGGGAACGCGTCCTCAACGTTAACCTCGGCGGGGTCTTCAACTGTACGACCGCCTACTTCCAAGACATCAAACAAGCAAACGAAGGCCGCCTCATCAACATCTCCTCCGTCGTCGGCCAACAAGGCAACTACGGCCAGGCCAACTACGCAACCACCAAATCAGGTCTCTTCGGATTCACCCGAACCCTCGCGCTTGAACTCGCCTCTTCTGGATCCACCGCCAACTGTGTCGCCCCCGGATTCGTCGAAACCGATATGCTCGAAACCGTCCCCGACCGAGTCAAAGAAAAAATCCTCCGCCGCATTCCACTCGACCGATTCGCCACCCCCGAAGACATCGCCGGATTCGTCCGCTTCGTCGCCAGCGAAGACGCCTCATATATGACCGGCCAAATACTCGCCGTCAACGGCGGCATGGAATGGTAACATGACCCCCTCCGAGATGGAATCCGACACAGACGACCCCCTCCATGAACTCCAACAACGCCGAGACGCTGCGCGAGAAGCCGGTGGCCGAGACCGCATCGACAAACAACACGAGAAAGGGAAACTCACCGCCAGAGAACGCATCGACTATTTCCTCGACGACGACACCTTCCGAGAACTCGATCCATTCGTCGAACATCGCTCAACGAACTTCGACATGGACCAGAAACACTATCCAGGCGACGCCGTCGTCACCGGATACGGCGAGATCAACGGTCGGAAAGTCTTCGTCTTCGCCCATGACTTCACCGTTCTCGGCGGCTCCGTAGGCGAAACAGTCGGCGATAAAATCACGAAAGCCATGGATCGCGCCGTCGATGCCGGCGTCCCAATCATCGGGCTCAACGATTCAGCCGGCGCCCGGATCCAAGAGGGTGTCGACTCACTCGTCGGATTCGCCCGCATCTTCAAACGCAACACCGATGCCTCCGGCCTCGTCCCACAGATTTCCGCGATCATGGGTCCCTGTGCTGGCGGCGCGACATACTCACCCGCATTAACTGACTTTACGTTCATGGTCAATGAGACCGCTCACGCCTTCATCACCGGGCCAGATGTCATCGAAACCGTAACGGGCGAACAAGTCACGATGCAGGAACTGGGTGGTGCAACCACCCACGCACGGACCTCAGGTGTCGCTCACAAAGCCTGTGCAACCGATGAAGAAGCCCTTGATGACATCCGTCGACTGCTTTCATATCTCCCCCAGAACAATATGGAAGATGCACCGGCTGTCGACCCGTGGGATGACCCCCAACGGGACGCTGACGTCGACGACATCGTTCCGCAGGCGCCAAAAAAACCATACGACGTCACAGCCGTCATCGGGGAGATTGTGGATGAATGGTCATTTTTCGAAGTCCATGACGGCTATGCACGGAATGTCGTCACAGGCTTTGCCCGGCTTGATGGCAAATCAGTCGGTATCGTGGCCAACCAGCCTCGCGTGAACGCCGGCACACTCGATATTGCTGCCTCACAGAAAGCCGCTCGGTTTGTCAGGACCTGTGACGCCTTCAACGTCCCCATTGTGACGCTGGTCGACGTCCCGGGATTCATGCCTGGAACCGACCAAGAACACAACGGGATTATTCGACACGGGGCGAAACTCATCTACGCCTACGCAGAGGCAACGGTCCCGCTGTTAACGGTCATCACGCGTAAAGCGTACGGCGGTGCCTACATCGTGATGGGATCAACAGAACTTGGCGCCGATGTGAACTACGCCTGGCCGAGCGCCCAAATGGCAGTTCTCGGCCCGCGGGGTGCCGTGAATATACTCTACCGAGACGAACTCAACCAGGCGGCAAACACCGAGCGACGACGACAAGAATTAATGGATGAATTCACCGACGAGTTCGCAAATCCATACAAACCGGCGAAACGAGGCTATATCGATGATGTCATCGACCCGAAAGCAACGCGTCGTCGGTTGATCGACGACCTCGACCTCCTCGACCGGAAACGTATAGATAGCCCGCCAAAAGACCACGGGAACATTCCACTATAATGCCCTTAGAACTGGATTCGCTCACGGAGACCGATACAACATCGAATGAGTCAGCTACCGAGACAGTGATTCACCTCCCAATAGAGACCGGGACGGCCCGCCTCACCCTCCCCGGAACAGCCGATAAAGATGAAGTCGCCGCGCTTGTCGCGGCCGTCAGCACCCGCCTCAACGATGCCGACACCGACACGGAATCCGAGCGTGACACCACCAATATCTGGCGGCTCGCCGGTCGATTCGGCGCCCGTCGCCGGTATGAACTCCCGCGTGATTGCCGACGCGGCCGTGAATGGAAAGCAGCTGGACGATGCCCCTAATGCTTAGGAGACTCCCCCGAGCATTCTGACCTATGTCAGAAGTAGCTGTGATCGGTGCGTCGATGACGCAGTTCGGGCAGCGAGACGCCTGGGTCCGAACGCTCCTGTCGGACGCCGCGTCCGCGTGTCTAGACGACGCCGCCGTCGCTCCCGACGAGATCGATCATCTCTACGTGTCGAACATGGCAAGCGGTGAATTCGAGGGACAAACAGGCGTTCCAAACGCACTCGTCCACGATATCGCTGCCATGCCAGCGTATACCCAACGCATTGACCAGACATCATCCTCAGGCGGAGCCGGGATGTATGCCGCCTGGCAATCCGTAGCGAGCGGTGCCTCTGACATGACACTTCTCGTCGGTGGTGAAAAAATGACGCACCGGAATACCGCAGCCGCAACGGATATTATAGCCTCTTTGACCCACCCCGTCGAATACAAACACGGGGTCACCCTCCCGTCGTTCGCTGGTCTCACAGCCCGCTTGTACCTGGATCGGTTCAATGCACCTCGGGAGAGCCTCGCACAAGTCGCTGTCAAAAACCACGCGAATGGAACCAGAAACCCACATGCCCAGTTTCAAAAAGAGATCGATATCCAAACAGCTTTAGAATCACCAATGATCGCCGACCCGCTTCGACTCTATGATTTTTGCCCCATCACTGACGGGTCTGCTGCACTCATGTTTTGTCCCGCTGAACGCGCACGCGAGTTCACGGATTCCTACGCCGTGGTCTCAGGCATCGGAGGTGCTACTGATACCCATGTCGTCCATGAACGCGCAGACCCAACCACCATGGGTGGCGTCGTCGAATCTGGCCAACAGGCGTATGAGATGGCTGGCCTCGACCCCGACAACATCGATGTCGCAGAACTCCATGACATGTTCACCATACTAGAATTCCTCCAAATGGAAGGTCTCGATTTTGCGCCAAAAGGCGAAGCATGGAAAGCTGTCGATCGCGGAATGACGGAGATCGACGGTGACCTCCCCATCAACACCTCCGGCGGCCTCAAATCAAAAGGCCATCCTCTTGGCGCCTCAGGTGTCGCACAAGGCTATGAAATCTACAAACAAGTAGTTGGGGAAGCCAATGAACGACAAGTCGATGCCGACACCGGTCTTGCGTGTAACGTGGGTGGATTCGGAAACTGCGTCACCACCACTATCCTGGAGGGTCGACAATGACGATGGAGGCGTACCGCTACGAAGACGGTTCCATCACGTATCCGGGCCATCCGATTGGTCCTGACGGGAGCGAACCTGTCACCACCGTCGATTTGAGCGGAGAAACAGCCGAAGTAATCACCTGGACTACATCGTATTCGACGCCACCGGGTGTCCGCGAACCAAACCACTTGGCTATCGTCGAATTCACCATCGATGACACGCCGGTTCGAGCACTCGGCCAACTGACAACCGGGAACATCACGGCCGGCGACAGCGTCACCCCCGTTTACTGCGAAGAACTCAGAGATCCGGAAGCCGGGATCCGCGAACCGACGAGTCAAACATGGGATGGCTATCGGTTCAAACCGGTCGATTGAACTCCCACAGCTGAAGACATGGATTTTCACATTGAACGTTCTGTAATACACCGAACGGTTATTCGGAATCGGAGTCGTGGCCGTCGTTCTCGTTATTAGTGGGGTCGTCAGGCTCTTCAGACGTTGATGTCGTGTCCTCTGTGTCTGCGTCTATCTGTTGTTTGATGGATTCGAGTTCGTTGTCAACATCGACATTCACGTCCTCACCGGTTGTCGATTCGTCGGAACTGTCACCGGTCGAGTCATCGTCGTCCACGTGGCTGGGAGAGTGCGAGTCGGTCGATTCACCGGATTGGACATCGATGCTCACTGTTCGAGATTCATCTGGTGTCGCGGTTTCTGAAAGCCGGGTTTCAACTTCGTGGCTGAGTGCGCGGGCTTCTTCGAGTAATCGTTTGACGTTAGGGTCCGTCGGTTCACCACCGGCTGCGGCGGTCTGGAGATCGGTGAGGGCGGCATCCAGCGTTTCGAGTGTTTGCCGGCTGACCGAGGCCAGGGCGCCTTCTGGCGGTGTTGATTGGGTGGTTGTCTCGGTTGGGTTCCGTCGATTGGCGAGGCGGAGTGCTGCGCCGAGTAATTCGAGTAGCTTAATACTGGTTTCTAGGAGGGAAATAAGCGTTGGGAGGGTATATTCCTCGGTGAATCGAAGGAGTTCATTCGGTGTCGGTGGTCTCGGGAGTCCGAGTGGACCACGAGGTGGTGATTGGAGTTCTGTGCGGAGGGATTCAAGGGTGTCGGCGAGCTCGTCGACCGCCTCTGTCAATTCACGGTCACGGTCGTCCATATCGGGGGTATGATGGCAGAGCTGAAAGGTGTATTCACCGAACTCTCCAGAACGTTTATGGCCGGATGGACAGTTGTTTTAATTGATTAATTGATGGAATTCAAAGGCAAGCCGCCGGCGAATGCCGCTGTTGTGCAAGGCCTCGCAGGGATCAAGCGACGCGGTGGTGCTGTCTTACTGATTGGAGGCCCTGCAGTGGGACACACCGAGGTGTGCACCCATTTCTTTGAAAGTGACGAAGCCAGGAGTGTTCTCGTCCGGACGGAAGGGACAGTTGATGATGTCCCGCATACGGGTGCGCCAGATGCTGTTATCGAGCGGCCAGTCACGACTCGTCGAACATCGACACCGACGGATTCGACGCCGTTTGAAGTATTGTCACTCGGGCGTGAAATCACGTCGACAATGGAGCGGGTATCTGGGCTGGATGGTGATCTTCGAGTGTGTCTTCATTCGCTCCGCCCGCTTATCGACAGAGCACCGAGTCATGAACTCGCAGAGTTCATGACGACAATCCAGACGGCAGCTCGCGATAACGAGGGGATTGTGCATATTCATCTTCCGGCTCACATATCGGCTGTTCCTGACTTCCTGACCGAAGATGTGGATGCAGTTGTGGAACTGACGAGACGGGGCCAGGCGACATATCAGCAATGGCGGTTGCCTGACGCAGATGTTGTCAGTGACTGGCTCCCGGTTTAGGCCGACCAAAACCTTTTAGCGGGCTGGAGTCTGAACCACAGATAATGGCAGCCACGCCCGAAGAAGAGGAAGAAGAACCAAACGCTGGCCTCCGGATTCATGCAACATCACCGGATCGGTCTGTCTTCACCGAACCGGAAAACAGCGACGGGTGGATCGCAACCGACTACACCGTCGATATCGTCAGGTAACACCCACTGTCTTTTTCCGAACCGAATCTCGAGACCAAGACGACCAATCGAGGAAAGCGCACGCATCTTGACTACATCTTGACTGAGAAAAGGGAGTAGCGCCGAGTATACCAGGTTTACTTGGTGGCTGATTCGAGGACGAGCGTGTCATCCTCTAGGTAATGTTCGAAATGATGGGTATGTTCTTCGAGAGTCTCGAGGTTTTCACGGAGAATTTCATCTGTCGTATAGTCCCCCAACTCATTGGCCAAGCCGATATGATCACGCATTGACTCGATCATGGTTCCCATCGCCTCCAGATTATTCTGAAGGGATGTCCGGATGTCGTAGACGTCTTCCCCTTCGGGCGTAATGGGCGCGTGTGCTTCGAACGTAGCACCGCCGGAAAGTGGAACCCCGCCGATTGCTTGGGCTCGTTCGGCAAGTTCGTCTGCTGTTTGCTCGAGGTCATAGGCGACATCGCCGAGATATTCATGGAGTTCGAGGAAATCCGCCCCCTCAACATTCCAGTGATGCTTTTTGACTTGGTGATACAGCACATACGTCGCGGCGAGGTCGGTGTTTAAGGCATCCACGAGCTGTTCAGCTTTGTCAGGTTCGACGCGGAGGGCGCTTTCTTCGACTGTGCCTGCCTCCCGACGGACGGTCTCTTGGGAACTCATACCGACGAAAAATACGACTGCAATCCCCTTAAAGCTTCTCAGTGACCCAATGAGAGTTTACAAAACAGAAAAACATATTTAATATCCCCAAATCTCGATAAAGCGTCTGGTCTGCGTCTGCGTGCTGTTCTCACGGTGGAAAGCATTCAAAAGCGCTTTTATGCGGTGATGCAGTACCACAGGGTACAGCCTACGCGGGGCTGTGATGCTCCTAGCCGGACAAGGACTCACGCGCTTGATTCCAGGCGCGAGAACCACGTTGCCTTGGCCCATTGTGGCCGGCAGCGGTTGCGTCCCGGTGACGCTTGGTTCGACGGCGGGGGAGTGCGAGCCCGCGCGTGGGAGGAGAAAAGAGACAATGTCAGTATACGTAGATTTCGACGTCCCAGCTGACCTCGAAGACGACGCCATTGAGGCACTCGAGGTCGCCCGTGATACTGGGTCCGTAAAGAAAGGCACAAATGAAACCACGAAAGCTATTGAACGAGGCAACGCCGACCTCGTCTTCATCGCCGAAGACGTCAGTCCCGAAGAAGTCGTCATGCACCTCCCCGAGATAGCTGCTGAAAAAGATGTCCCGTACATCTTTGTCGGCACGCAAGATGACATCGGGCACGCAGCCGGCCTCGAAGTTGGGAGTGCTGCAGCTGCAATCGTCGATGCTGGAGAAGCTGACGGCGACGTCGATGACATCACAGAAAAACTAGAGGAACTCCAGTAGGTGATCAAGGATGAGCGCCGAAGAGGAAGGGGCAGGCGCAACCCCTGCCGAAGTCATCGAAATCGTCGGGAAGACCGGCATGCACGGCGAAGCCATGCAGGTCAAATGCCGGATCCAAGAGGGCGAAAACCAAGGACGCATCATCGCTCGAAACGTCCTCGGCCCCGTTCGCGTCGGCGATATCCTCCAACTCCGTGAGACCGCGCGTGAGGCTGATTCCATCGGAGGTCAATAACCCATGCCCCAATCGAGAGCGTGTGATTATTGCGGGTCAAGTATCGAACCCGGAACCGGGACCATGTTCGTCGCTATCGACGGGACCGTCACCTATTATTGCTCCAGTAAATGCGAGAAGAACGCCGATCTCGGGCGAGAATCACATGAACTAGACTGGACACAAACAGGCGAACCCGCCGAGAGCGACGACACAGCGCCCGAACCAGCCGACGAGACGACAACGGCCGACACCACAGATGAAGTCGCCGCTACGCCTGACCTCCAAGCAGCTGAAGAAGCCACGGAACAGACCGGCGAGTCAGCAGCCGAACAATCACAATCACCCGACGATACGGCTGCTGAAAGCGACACACAAGGTGAGGAGTCGGCTACCCCCGACGACCCCGACCAACCAGACGAGGACGCGCCAGATGCTCCCGCGGATTCCGACGCTGCAGACGACACTGATCCGGAGACCGACACAACAGCTGAGGACGATGGAGCTGCTCCCGAAACTGGTGAAGACGCCGAAACGGCCGACGAGAATACCTCGAGTGATGAATCCTCCGGCGAGGAGGATGACACTGACGCTGACTCTACAGAAGAAGATGAGGAGGTAGAGGCTTGAATGCCGGAACGGACGTTCGTTATGGTCAAGCCTGACGGAGTCCAACGTGGGCTCATCGGACGAATTATGTCGCGGTTCGAGGACAGGGGCTTGAAACTTGTCGCGGGGAAGTTCATGCAGATCGACGATGACCTCGCAGCCGCCCATTACGCCGAACACGAAGACAAACCGTTCTTCGACGATCTCACCTCCTTCATCACCTCTGGTCCAGTATTCGCGATGGTTTGGGAAGGCCAAAACGCGATCGCTCAAGTCAGACGTATGATGGGCGACACTGATCCAGCAGAGTCGGCCGCCGGAACGATCCGTGGTGATTTCGGGCTTGACCTCGGTCGGAATGTCATCCATGGCTCTGACACCGAACCCGGCTCGGCGGACCGAGAAATTGAATTATTCTTCGACGACCACGAACTCATTGCGTATCAACGTATCAACGAACCCTGGCTCTACGAATAAGTCGTACCACTCCTTCAGGACTGATCTCGACGCAGCTAACGTCTCCGGGTTGAAGGGTGATGTATGTCCCACGCTAGGGGGTTAATCGGTGGGTTGGGCGATATCGATTTTGCCGGCATCAAGCTCGGCTTCAACGTCTCGGGCTGCTTGGACCATGTTCTCCATTTTTTGATAGGCAATCTCTCGGGGGAGAAGTTTCATGCCGCAGTCAGGTGAAACCGTGAGGCGTTCTGGAGGGACGACTTCGAAGCCCTTCCGGATGTTGTCCTTGATGGCTTCAACTGATTCAACCTCCGTGGTATGGACATCGACAACGCCGAGCGCGAGGTCTTTCGTAAACTCCGGGTCCGTAAAGACATCGAGTTGTTCGTACTCGCCGTTGGCGAGTTCAAGGTCGTATTCATGGACTGGCATGTCAAGGATTTCTGGATAGATCCGGTCATAGTCGCCGTAACAGACGTGGAGGCCAAGCCGCACAGATTCCGGGATGCCGTCGGTGATATGTTCGAGGCACTCACCGACGATGGCGTGGTCGTCAGGAGTTGTTGCGAGCGCTGGTTCATCTATCTGGATATATCGGGCACCAGCCTCGACGAGACGGTTTATCTCCGTGTTGACAAGATCCGCGAGCGCATACGCGAGTGCCTCCTCTGATTCATAGTGTTCATTGAACGACCATGATGCGAGGGTATACGGCCCGGTGATGGGGACTTTGACCGGGCGTGCTGCGACACCAGATGTGAACTGGAATTCATCAACGAGCCATGGCTCGTCGTAGTCTACTTCAGTAACCACAGACGGTTTATCGAAATAGTTGTGACCCCACACCTTGACCGGTCCGTTGAATTCATACCCGTTGATCTGATGGGCGAAATATTCGACCATTTCATTTCGACGCATCTCGCCATCGACGACGACATCAAGACCCGCTTGGCTGTGTTCGTTGGTGATGAGTCGGGCCGCGTCATCAAGGGCTTCTTGGAGGTCATCGGTGTCAAAGCTGTGATCGGGTTGGTCTACGAGGTCTTTGGCGCGATTCAGCCATGTTGGCTTCGGGTATGACCCGACGACTGTGGTTAACAGGAACGTGTCAGTTGGATGGTCGTCAGGTCGGAACTGGCTGCGGGTATCGGTGTCGTTGGTAGTCATAGTTGTACCTCCTGGGCAGTGACGGCTGCCAAGGCATCGAGTTTCGCTTCGAATTTGTTGATGGGGAGATAGAACAGTTCAGTGTTCGCTGTTGCATAAATGGTGTCAAAGGATGAGCCTGGGGCCTGTTGTTGGACCCATTCGAGTCGTTCATTGATTTGGTCTGGTTTCTCAACACGGGTGTTTTGCCCGTCGACGACGCCCAGCGCGATGTCGTCACACGTCCCGTATTCTTGGATGTTGTAGAGGTTTTGTTCGTGGTCGGTCACGAAGTCGAATCCGATGGCGTCGATATCGGCGTCGAGGAGATGGGCGTATGGTTTCTCGGGGATACTCCCCCAGTAGGTGTGCGCGATGGTATCGGCTGGGTGGGCGGCTGCCACGGTATCGATGGCCTGGCTCGCTTGTTCTGCGCGGTCGCCGGTTGGTGGGTCGGTGACGAGGGAGGGTTCGAGGAGAAACAGCGTTTTGACGTCAGGGAGCGCCGCTGCTTCGTCGGCGAGGAATTCGGCGATGGCGGTGAGGAAGGTGGCTTCATCGCCATAGTATTCGTCGGTGGTGAGCTGCGCCAGCGAGTAGGGGCCGGGGAGGACAGCTTGGTTGATGGCGGGGTTGGTTTTGTGGTCGCTGGCGATATCGCCGTTGGTTGTTAATTCGCCTTGGACGACGGGTTCTCGATAGAAGTTGTTGTTATCATAGTAGCGGACGATGCCCCGTGTCTCGACGTTATCGTGGACGACGAGAGGGTGGGCGAGCATGTCGTCCCAGCGGAGTTGACCTTCGACGATTCTCCCGAGGCCGGCGTTTTGCTGGTATTCGATGATTTCTGTCCGAGCTCGGTCGTAGGCGGTCGTGATTTCTTCTGATTCGTTGCCGGAGATGAGGTCGTCTTTCTGGTGGCCTTTGAGATCGGCGAGTTCGTCTTTGGCCCATTCTGGAAGGGGGAACAGGCCGGGTGTGGTGGCGATTACGTCGGTCATTGCGGCGAGGTACGCGATGCTGTCGCTTAATATTTCCTACTCATGAATTATCGTTAGTAATTTCAAGGACGACGAGTCGTTCAAACGGAAACGCCTCCTCGACAATCTCCCGACCCACCAGCCCCCCGTCCGCCGCATACTCCACAACCGCATCCACCCCCGTCAACGACGACACCAACAAATACGCTACCCCAGTCGACTGAAGCACCCGGCCAACATCATCCAGAAACGGCCGGATAACTCGGCGACCATCCACCCCGCCCGACAGCGCCGCCTCTAATGGATCATCCCACTCGTGCTCAGGCGGCGTCGGCAAATACGGCGGATTAAACACTACCACATCAAAACTATCTGCCGAAAACGGCGCCACCAAACTCGCCCGCACAACCGATACTCCAGCCGACCGAGCTGACCAACACGCCGTCGGATTAATATCACTCCCCACCACCCAGGCATCCACTTCAGACATCACCCGACTCGCAATAAACCCAGATCCAACCCCGACCTCTAACACCCGTTCACCACCATCCAATCGCTCAACAACCGTCTCAGCTAACAACCGCGAATCTTCCGCAGGCTGATAAACCGCCGGCATCTCTCGACCATCACTCCCTCTCATTCCCTCTCCACGTCCCCATCTTCAGCCTTGCCACCCTCCATCGTCCCCGACGTATCCGATTTTTCACCCTCCTTCTCCGTACTGCTCGTCTCTCCGCCATCATCGCGGTCCAGGTCTGATGCTGGGCCCCTCGTTTCTTCATCTCGATCATCTTCGCGGTCTCGGTCCGGCTGATCTATCGCAGATCCATCACCAGCATATTCCTCTTCGACGGGTTCCTCGACATCTGGTTGTCGGTCAGACTGCCTCTGCCCACCGCGGTCGTCCGCGTTGATCTCAACCGTCCCATCCGCTGGAGTTGTCACTCGAAACCCATCCGTTTCCTCCCGCCCCATGATTTCTCGCTGCGGATAAGGAATCTTGATGTCCGCCTCTTCAAACGCTGTTTTGACAGCTGTCACCACTTCATTTTGCGCTCGCAGTTTTCGTTGAATCGTTGGCTGATCAATCCAATACCGTAACTGGAGTACCACAGCCGAGTCACCAAACCCCTCCACTACCACATCAGGTGCAGGCGTATCTGCAACAGATTCACAGTCCTCCATTACCGTCGTCGCAATCGCTACGGCCGTCGCGATATCGGCGTCATAATCAACGCCAACCTCCGTTAGAATACGGAGTCGATCAGTCTTCGAGTAATTAATTACCTCATTCGCGGTGACTGTGTCATTCGGCACTAAGACATGCTCCTCGTTAAATGTCCGAATTTGGGTATTAAACACGGTGATCTCCGTGACAATGCCTTCCCGATCACCAATTGCCACCCAATCACCCGCTTCAAACGGCCGACCAAATAGGATGACAAATCCAGACAAAACACCAGAAAGCGTTTTTCGTGCGGCTAATCCAAGCACAATGCCAAGAACCCCGGCACCTAGAATCAGGTCTCGTGGATTTTGATCGAACAACACGAAAATGAACGTGATCGCCAGGAAAAACAAGCCCAACTGGACCGCGTGGTGGGCGACTTCCCGTTGGTGCGGTGAAATCCGGTCAGTGGCAGCATAATACCGGATCCCGCGTTTTGTGATGCGTGTCAGGGTATATGTCGCCAACAACGCGATAAACGCGACGAACAACCGCACGGCAAAATCAGTCCCTGGAATAAGCGCATTCGAAAATTCCATGACAGCCGCATATACATCCGCTTGTGCACCCCACACGATAACGACAAGCCCACCAACACCGAGTGCCGCTGCCATGATCAGCATCGTTCGAGCGATATCCACAGCTTCACCGGTAAACCACCGTTTCAGTGGCCGACCACCCCAGTAAATGAGCCACACCACAACGAGAAACGCAACGCCAAGAGCCATCGTCGTCAGGTACTGTTCAAACGACGTATCGAGTACACCTGGGAATGGCCCGACACCCTGTCGCAGAGACGTCGGGACCAGGGCCGCCATGAACAAGCCTGAGACCGGCACAGCGATCACGTTACCAGGTCGTTCTGAGGCGGCACGGCAAAACCTTCTCGAATCGACCATCACCGACCGTCATCCAGTCTCTACCGCAAATCGAGCGATCTGCGCGAATTCAGCGGGCGTTACACTGCCCGCCCGTTTCTGCATGAGATCCTCACTCGCGAGGTCAATAACTGCCTCTGGGTCTCCGATACCAGAAATATGGGTTGTGTTCCGAATCGCGTTCCGCAGTGTCTTCCGGCGCTGAGTGAAAATCGCCCGTACGACCCCCAAGAACACGTCGTCATCCGGGACCTCATACGCCGGAGTCCGCGGGACGGCTCGAACAACCGCACTCTCCACGGCTGGCTGTGGGGAAAACGCAGTGGCTGGCACCGGCTCTACAATCTCGACGTCAGCATAATGTTGCGCCGTCACGGAAAGCCGGCTATACGACCCACTCCCCGGTGATGCTGTCATGCGGTCTGCGAATTCCCGCTGAAACATCACGACCAATGGCTGCCGTTCGACCAGTAACCGGAAGGCAATCTCTGATGAAACCCCATACGGTACGTTTGAAACCGACGCGGTAAACGCCGGAAACTCGACCTCTAAGGCATCTCCCTGCACGACATCGAGGTCGCCTCGATC
This sequence comes from uncultured Natronomonas sp., assembly GCA_964609565.1. GTDB lineage: Archaea > Halobacteriota > Halobacteria > Halobacteriales > Haloarculaceae > Natronomonas. The sequence continues at coordinate 404 of CAZSSY010000018.1, read as the reverse complement.
GATCACCGAGGCAAACTCATTTTCAAGAAACGAGACAAGCGAAGGATCCTGCTCGATAACAGTCACTGTTTCTGCAATTGGTAACAACCGATCGGTCAGCGCGCCAGTCCCTCCACCAATCTCTAAGACATGCGTCGTGTCGGTCTGCTCCGGCAGATACCCGGGTAACCGATCAAGAACTCGGTCGTCCACGAGGAAGTGCTGGTCACGGTTGGGATCACCACGTTTTCCCGCCCGAGCCCGAAGCTCGTCTGGATCCCGCATACCCGACTGTACCCCACGCCAACGTATATCCCTACCCATCCCTCAAGAACCCCACACCGAGAACCCTCTCCTCTCCCCCGGTGTTCTTACGGAATTACAGGCGAGAAAGCCCCGCCCGTGAGGGCGGGGATGAATCGCCG
>CAZSSY010000017.1:0-45353 GCA_964609565.1 uncultured Natronomonas sp. | reverse complement strand
CGCCAGCCCCCTGGAGTGACGCGCGGAAGGCGAAAAACAGGAACGTGAACGGGAGGGCCAGGAAAATGATTTCAATGTAGGCGAGTGCTTCCTGGAACACCATTCCCTCCGCGCCCATGAGGGCTAAGAGGCGATGGCGTGCGATCCATCCGACGGCGGCGAGTGTCGTTGCCACTGCTAGGGTGAGGAGGATGGTCTGAGCGACGACTCGGTCGGCGCGGCGGTCGTCGTTCGCCCCGACATATTGGGAGACCAACGCGATAGTCGAGGCGGTGATACCCATGGCAGTTGAAACAAACATCCACGACAACGGAAACATCAAGGCGACGGCGGCCACTGCCGGTGCGCTGACCCGTCCGACCCAGAACATATCGGCCAAATTATAGAACGTTTGGAGGAGATTCCCGAGCACCAACGGCCACGCTAACTGAAGCAGCTTCGGCGTGATCGCCCCACTCGTCATATCAACACGCTTGCGATCGGTCTCCGACACGACTCGAACCTACTCACCCCCATGGGTTAAATCGACGGACCACTGCCGTCATCCAAGACGCATAGCCGCTGACCGCTGGTCCCAGGGTTGCAGTGCACGAGCGGGGTAGCTACGGCGTTTTAGTGGTCTTGACATCCTCCTCGCCTTGAAGGGTGAGGATTCCCACCGCCGGAACCGAAACGAGGCGGTTTGCGTTGGGAGTTCAAGGTTTGCACACCGACGAGGTGCGGGCTGTGCCAAGCGGCCGTACTCCTATCCTTAACACCACGGTTCCACTCGTTTCCTCGTGGTTTTCGAGGTGTGTCGGCGGATTCGGAGGTACCTGGGTGTTTTGCGTCGGTCCCCGCCCTAGCCCGCTGGGGGGACCAGCGAGCCTCGGTCGGGCCCTCCGAGTTTGTCCGATTGTCCCGGTGTGGGCGCGGACGTGCCGCGTCGGATGACCGACGACACGGACGAAGCGCACCTCAGTCCTCGCCATGCAGAGTGAAAGTGGATGGAAGACGGCGATTCATCCCCGCCCTCACGGGCGGGGCTTTCTCGCCTGTAATTCCGTAAGGATGACATCTACGTACGACCGAGCTGAGCGGGACCCGGTGGTATATGAGTCTGCCCACGCAGGCCTAATACTGTATTCGCCGTATTCCTCACCGGTTGCTGTCTCGATTGTCGCCACGAGTACAGCGGTCAGGTCGGTCTCTTCTAAGAGGGAGGCGTATCCGCCGCTGACGAGACCGAGGTGATGCATGAGCCCCCGGTCGTCTCCTCGTTGGTCGATGTAGCTGAGATCGATCACGGGCTCGTGTTCTCGTACATCGACGGCCGGTGCGACAGTTCCCTGGTAATGGTCCGTCGATTCATCGAGGGTACGGATGTCGAGGCGCTGGGTTGTGAGAAAGGCATCCAGTTCCTCGAGTGAGGTGATTTCGGCGGCGGTGGCCGTTTCGACTCGGTCGGCGGCGATGTCGAGTTGTTGGGGTACTGGAAGGTCGATGGAGAGCTGGTCGGTTGCTTGTTCGATGATGTTGGGTGGATATTCGGCTTCTTCGAGAGTTGTTTCGGTACAGCCGCTGAGCGCGGCCGTGCCAGCGAGCACCGTACTGCTTTTTGCGAGGAGTGTGCGACGGTTCATAGCGGTCGGCGGGAAGGGAGTGGTTGGTTGATCCGGGCGACGACGTGGTTGTAGATGTTTCTAGTGGGTTCGGCCACTAAAGCGGCGGGCTCTCTGTTCGATTGTATCGGTTGGGGTGTGACCCCAGGGATAATGTGTTGTTTCTCAAAGAACGAATTTTAGAGGGTGTCCGTCGTAGCCAAACGTGATGGCAGTCGACCTCTTCGCGCGCTACGATCTCGTCGTATTCCTCATCGGTCTCGTGGTACTCACAAGCGTCATCCTCACCCGCTACGTCGAAACCCTCCCCATCTCACGAGCCATCCTCTTTGTCCTCGTCGGCTACCTCCTCGTCTCCCTCCCACTCACCCGTCCAACCCTCGACCCAATCACCTACGGCGCGATGACCGAACGACTGACCGAACTCGGCGTGATCCTCGCATTAATGACAGCCGGCTTGAAACTCGACCGCCGCCCTGACCTCCAGACATGGGCATCGACCTGGCGGCTACTCGGCATCACCATGCCTCTCACCATCGCGCTGGCAGTCCTCCTCGGCTGGTGGGTTGGATTCGCCCTCCCAACCTCCGTCCTGTTGGGCGCCGTCATCGCTCCCACTGACCCGGTTCTCGCCAGCGAAGTCCAAGTCGAAGGCCCGACCGAAAGCAGCGAGGACGCACCCCGGCCCGACGCAGCCGGCCAACAAGACGAAGTCCGATTCGCCCTAACCAGTGAGGCCGGCCTCAACGACGGGCTTGCTTTCCCATTCACCAATCTCGCCATCGCACTGGCCCTCGTCGGGACCACCCCGAGCCTCTGGGTCGGCGAATGGCTACTCATCGACGTGGCCTACCGCGGCGCTATCGCAGCTATCGGTGGAATCGGCGGCGGCTGGCTCCTCGCCCGAATCATTTTCATCCCCGACATCAAGCCGACCACGCCCCTCGCAAAAACCATGCTCGGCGGTGAAGCACTCGGCGCGATGTTCCTCGTTTACGGCTTCACCGAAAGCATCGGCGGCTATGGCTTCATCGCCGTCTTCATCGCCGCCCTCATCATCCGTGATTACGAACGACAACATGCCTACTACGAACCCCTCCACGACATCTCAGAACTCACCGAACAACTCCTCATGGCCGTCATCATGATTCTCTTCGGCGGCCTCATCGCCGACGGCCTCTTCGACCCCCTGACGCCGCTCCTCATCGGTGCCGCTGGCATCCTCGTCTTCATCATCCGGCCCGTCAGCGGACTCATCGGCCTCATCGGATTCGATCGAAGCCTGAGCGAACGCCTCACCATCGCATTCTACGGCATCCGCGGCATCGGCACGTTCTATTACCTGGCGTACGCCCTCAACCACGCCCCGTTCCCGGACGCTGGCCGCCTGTGGGCACTTGCCGGCCTCACAGCCCTCATCTCCATCACCATCCACGGCGTCACCGCAACCCCGCTCATCGAAAAAACACTCGGAGACGAAGAACCGCAACTGGAGGAAACCCCAACCGGCTGAACACCTATCGACCCGATCAATAAACCACCACCTGCTGGGGCTAGTCGTCCTGTCATCTAAGACAACGGGCATCGAAACCTCGATACACCATGGGAGAGCTTCGTGCCCTTGCCACCGATGCCGTGGTCGTCCACGACAGCGAGATTGTCCTCATGAAGCGAGCTCACGAACCGTACGCGGGAACCTGGGTCCTCCCCGGCGGCCTGGTTGAGCCAGGCAAAACCGCCCGAGAGGCCTGTATCCGCGAAACCACCGAAGAAATCGGGCTTGACGTCACCGTCACCGACTTCCTCGGGCTCTACGACGAACCCGATCGCGACCCCCGAGACAACGTCAGTGCCGTATACCGGTGTGTCCCATCGGATGAAACTACCGACACCTCGCGCGGGCGAGGAAGCCGAATCCATCAGAGCATTCCCGCCATCCGCACTCCCACCATTGGGATTCGACCACGAAACCATCATCACTGACGTCCTCCAGGAGTCCGCCATCTCATCCTCGCCCACCTCTTCGTCATCACCCACCGAATGAAACCACACCGAAAATCCCTTCAAAACCCCTGACCAGCCTTCAACCCGCCACAATCAACGCCCCCTCACTCACGGCGGCACGACATCCCGAATCACGCCAGGCCTACGGAAACAGTTACTTCACACCACCGCCGGTCGTAAATCAACCAGCGGTGCTTACTGGCTGGCGTCGTCGCTGACGCGGATGGCGTCACCGTCGTCCCAGACGTAGAATCCTTCCCCGGTTTTCTTCCCTAATTTGTCGGCACGGACCTTCTGTTTGAGCAGCTGTGGTGGGTGGAATCGATCCCCGAGTTCTTGCTGGAGATATTCGGCGATGTCGAGACGGACATCAAGCCCCACCAGGTCGCTGAGTTTAAGTGGCCCCATGGGATGGCCGTAGCCTTCCGTCATGGCGGTATCAATATCGCTGACACTCGCCACACCGGTCTCGACCATCCGCATTGCCTCCAATCCGAGTGCAATCCCTAACCGGGAGGACGCAAACCCTGCACTGTCTGTGACTTCGATCGGTGTCTTCTTGAGACTTTCAACAAACGAGATGGCAGAATCTTTGACCGGTGGACTGGTTTGTTCGGCGACGATAACTTCAACGAGATCCATCACATACGGGGGATTGAAAAAATGTAGTCCGACTACGCGGCCGGGCGTCTCAAGGACGCTCGCCAGCTCCGTGATCGACAACGACGACGTATTCGACCCGATGACAGCATCCGCGGGTGCCGCTTCAGCGATCTTGCTGACGATCTCTTTTTTGAGAGCGAGGTCCTCGGGTACGGCCTCAATGATAACCGCAGCGTCCTGGACTGCCACTGCGAGGTCAACTTCCCCCGTGATGCGGTCACGCACAGCGGTGCGTTCATCCGACGAGACTTTCCCGCGATCTACTCCTTCTTGAAGTGTTGATTCAATCGCGGATATCCCGGTTTGAACAAGGTCCCTGTCGACGTCGTTCACGATGACGGTGTGGCCGACCATGGCTGAGACGTACGCGATCCCGTGACCCATGGTGCCGGCACCGATGACTGCTACCTCCATGCGGAGAGATGCCGGCGGCAACCGCCGAGAAACTTCCGTTCACTCCCAACAAAAGAGGCGGTAGCGGGGGATCGCCCAATACCGATGGAGGGGAGAGCAGCTGGCGTCGGGGCCGGTGGACGGCGAGTTGTTAGTCGGCTGGCGTTGTTGGGGTGGTGGTATCGCGTCGTAATAAGGGGGCGGTGACGACGAGGAGACAGGTTCCGACGAGAAGGCCTGAGAGGACATAGGTGAGTTCATACCCGAACCACAGCTCCACGGCCGGGATGGCGACGAGCGGGCCGAGGCTGAGCCCGACATCGCCGAACACGTTGTAGACCCCGCCCATTCGACCGAGTTCATCTCCCGGTGTCATATCACCGAGAATCGCCAACAACGCAGGCGCGGCACCCCCTACACCGATCCCCATCAGGATGAGACTGATGAACAACGTTTCTATGGTTGGAACTATCGCAATCAACGCAAACCCGGCGGCGAAGATAATGAACGCCGGGACCGTCAAGAGGGCGCGTGCGCTGACGCGATCGGAGAGCCAGCCGCTGGCGACCGTTGTGGCGCCCGAGACGATGACGCCTGTCCCCATCACGACCCCACTGATCCCGGCGGCACTCAAGACGGATAACTCAAGATCATGCAGGGCGGCGTATCGAACAAGGGTCGTCAGGACAATGCCACCCCAGAGAAATCGGATGGTGAAATTCCCGAATCCGATCGGGAAGATCCAGGGTCGGCGCCAGACTATCCGGGGGACGTCTCGGAGTTTTGCCGACCGGGATTCCCCTTCGGCGCCGTGGACATCGGGGAGCACGATGGCCGCGATAACTCCAGCGATCAACGCGAGGGATCCGGCGACAAGGAACGCCGTCTGAATGTCCGCAATATCAGTGAGAACCCCACCCAGGACGAGGCCGGTCGGAAACCCTAGCGATTGCCCCCCACGCATATACCCGATCCATTGGCCGCGGTTGTTGGTGGTCGTCACATAGGTGATTGTCGCGAACGCACCAATGAACACGAAAGCGCTCCCGGCCCCCCAAAATAAGCGGGCGGCGACGAACACGACACCCGGGGCAGAGACCGGACCGATGATGGGGACGGTCCCGATCGGCCACGTGGGCGTGTGAAGGCCAACAACATACCCGAATGGCGCCAGCGCTTGCGTGAACAGCCCCACGATCATCGGGGTTCGGGCGCCGATCCGATCGATGACGCTCCCGGCGGGTGTGTTCATCACCAACCGGGCGATCCGGTTGGCCGACAGGATGACACTCAGCATCACGGCGGTGATTGCGAGTGTCTCGTCGAGTAATGGGAGCGTGGGAAACGCGACGCCGGTCGCCACCCCTCCGAAGAACACGCCGGCGATGATCGCCAACGCGACCGTCCGGACCTCCTGATGTGAATACGTACGTCCCATCGTCACTCCCGGCGAATCCCTTGGTGGCGGATGATTCAACGGTCCATGGGAATAACGTTCGGGTCCTACGCCACAGCCACCACTCACCCATACCTCCTCCTCTATCGGTCGCTGGTTGGGTGTCTCGTGGCCCGGTATTTGGTTGTCACCCACGAGCGGTGGCTGTGTGGGTTCAGGCGGTAGCGGTCACTCAGTCGGCGAGTCCGACGGGGGCTATATAAGTCTTCGTTTCATGTCGACCGGTATGGAGTGCGCCGTCTGTGAAGCTTCATCGGAACTCCTCTATACGTGCTCGCGGTGTGGGGAGCGACTGTGTGCGACCCACCAGGGGCGGAATTACCACGCGTGTAAACCGTCGACGGCTCGCGTCTGGTCGGGTGACCGGTGGGTTGCGCATGTGCAACACGATGCCGACGATACAGGTGGTGGCGGGGTGGATCGTCCAGCGGCGCAACTGTTCCCGGACCGCTATGCCACCGACGGAGCCTCCACCCCCGCATCGTCACCGACGGCGGCCCGACCCGGCTATGAACCGGATGCGACGCGGCCGACGCATATCGAGCAGCCAGACTCGATGCGTGATTGGCTTAGCCGGCAGACGTATCTCTCGTTGACAATGAAAGTCGGTGTTGTTGCCACGTTGATGAACATGCTCGTGTTCTCGACGATTGTGGTCGCGATGTCCATCACTCTCGGGTGACACAGCCCGATTGGGTGGTGGCTGAATCCTTATACAATCCCGGGTCGAGGGGTGTGCTATGAGTGGCAGCAACCGTGGCTCGGACCGACAAGTCGAGGTCTATATGGAAGGCCTTGCAGACATCACGCCGGATATCCCGCCGTCGTTTGAGGCGCTGGAAGACGCGGCGCTTGCGGCGATGGACGATGCGGCATTCGGGTACGTGGCCGGTGGAGCAGGCGGTGAGCGCACTATTCAACACAACCGGGACGCCTTCGCCGACTGGCGTCTCTGGCCGCGCGTCCTCCGTGATTTCGAGACACGCAACCTGTCCGTTGACCTCTTTGGGACTACCGTGTCGGTGCCGGTGTTACTCGCACCGATCGGCGTGCAATCAATCATCCACGAGGACGGCGAACTAGGGACGGCACGCGCCGCTGCGTCGCTGGATATCCCGTTTGTTGCGTCATCGGCATCGTCACACACGATGGAAGACATTGCTGATGCCCTGGCGGACACGCCCGGCTGGTTCCAGTTGTACTGGCCCTCAGATACAGACGTGGCGCGGAGTTTTGTCACGCGCGCCGAGGACGCAGGGTATGACGGCCTCGTTGTCACCCTTGATAACAACATATTGGGGTGGCGGGAACGGGATATCAGCGATGCGTATCTGCCGTTCCTCGATGGTGAGGGGGTCGCGAATTACTTCACCGATTCGGCCTTCCGGAATCTCCTCGATCAACCGCCGGGTGACAACGAACTCGCGGCGATCCGGACGTTCATCGATATTTTTGGTGACCCGTCGCTGACATTTGATGATCTGGAGTGGCTCTGTGAGTTCACCGACCTCCCCGTGGTCGTGAAGGGGGTTCTCCATCCCGATGACGCGGCGGCATGTAGTGAGCGGGGTGCCGACGGCATTATTGTCTCGAATCACGGCGGGCGCCAAGTGGATAATGCGGTATCCGCACTCGATGCACTCCCTCGTGTGGTGTCACGGCTTGATGACGATGTGCCGGTGCTCTTTGATTCAGGGATCCGGCGTGGAGCCGACGCCTTGATCGCGCTCGCGTTAGGCGCCGATGCCGTCCAACTTGGTCGTCCCTATGCGTATGGCCTCGCGATTGATGGCCAAGCCGGTGTCGAGGCTGTGGTGAAAAACTTCTTAGCGGACCTCGACCTCACCCTCGGGCTCATCGGATACAACGATATCACCGATGTCAACCGCAACGCCGTCATTCACACCGATGACCTCTAGCGTCGACAACCTCCAGTAATAACGCCAGGTGTGAGCTGGTCACTTGCCTGGAATCCTGTCTTGCTTGACACCAGCACCGTCGTGTTTGGAGACCGTTGCCCACCGCCTCTGAGAGCTCGTGGCCGAGTCTGTGGCATCCGGAGGGGGAGTCGGGGTGCAGTGTGGGGTGGCAGGCCGCCAAGAGGGAATGACTCCAGACTGCGCGGTGCAGAACTCGGAACGGTTGGTTGGAGAGGGGTGGATAGGATGGTTGAGGGTGACGGTGATGGAGAGTGCGGTGGTATATGGTTTCTGGCTGGTTATTAGTGGGGGTTCTGTGTAGCGTGTGGCGTGGTGTTGGTGGAGGTACTCTGGGGGCGGTGGTGGACGGCACACCTCCTGGGGTGCAAAGCATTTATATGTGGAGTAGGCAAACCATATAAGCATAATGCCAGGGCCAACCCGCCAGCGAGAGCGTACCAGCGAAGACGAGGTAGAGACCGAGGAAGAAACTGGTTGTCCTGAATGTGAGTCAAATTCGCTGGTTCGCAGCGCAGATGGCGGTGAACTGGTGTGTGATGATTGCGGGCTTGTTATTGAGGAAGAACATATCGATCGCGGACCGGAATGGCGCGCATTCAACCATTCAGAGCGACAATCCAAATCACGCGTGGGTGCCCCGACCACCCAAACGATGCACGATAAGGGACTGACCACGCAAATCGACTGGAAGGATAAAGACGCCTACGGGCGCTCGATTTCCTCCGAGAAACGTAGCCAGATGCACCGCCTCCGGAAATGGCAGGAACGCATTCGAACCAAAGACGCCGGCGAACGCAACCTCCAGTTCGCCCTCTCCGAGATCGACCGGATGTCATCCGCCCTCGGCGTGCCGCGATCGGTTCGGGAGGTCGCCTCCGTTATCTACCGCCGCGCCCTCGACGACGACCTCATCCGCGGCCGCTCGATTGAAGGGGTGGCGACGGCCGCCCTCTACGCCGCTTGTCGCCAAGAGGGTATTCCCCGGTCGCTTGATGAAGTCGCCGAAGTCGCCCGCGTGCAACAAAAAGAAATCGGTCGAACGTACCGTTATATTGCACAGGAACTGTCACTCGGCCTCGAACCGGTCGATCCCGTCCAATACGTGCCTCGATTTTGCTCAGAACTCGGGTTAAGTGAAGAAGTCGAACAGAAAACCCGCGAAATCATCGAAGTCACCGCCGAAAAAGGGATGCTCTCTGGGAAATCACCGACCGGGTACGCGGCAGCCGCGATATACGCCGCCTCCCTGCTGTGTAACGAAAAGAAAACCCAGCGAGAAGTCGCCGAAGTCGCGCAAGTCACAGAAGTCACCATCCGGAACCGCTATCAAGAACAGATCGAAGCACTCGGCATTCACTAACCCGGCTTTCCTCTTTTTGCTGACCAGTTCATCTGTCCGCCCGATAGCGGCGATACGCGTCTTGAGTCGAGTGTCGCTGCCTCAACTCATCCATGGTTGTATTCAATTCCCGTATGGTTAACATCATGTAATGTGTATGGGAAGGCATGACAGTCTCTGAATCAATCGATGAAACCGAGTTGGATGTCGCGCCGGACCAGCTGGCAGGGCTCGAGTCATTCATTACGACCGCTGAGGCTCCCGATGAATACATGGATATCGAGGCGCCGTTCCGCGGGGAGACCATCGGGCAACTCCCGGCCTGCGGCCCGGCAGATATGGATGTGGCCTTCCAGCGGGCTGACCAGGGCCAAACGGCGTGGGCATCGCGCTCGATTGCCGACCGGGCCGATGTCATGAAACGCTTCCATGACCTGGTGGTTGACAATGCAGATGACCTCATGGATATCATTCAGTTGGAGAGTGGGAAGGCCCGCCGACATGCCTACGAGGAAATCGTCGATGTCGCCATGACAGCGAGACATTACGCGTACCGAGCCGAAGACTACCTCTCGAGTGAGGAACGTGAACCGGCCCTCCCTGGGCTTTCTGAGGCCGAGGTGCATCATCACCCGGTCGGGATCGTCGGGTTCATCTCACCGTGGAACTATCCATTGACCCTCTCGGTTTCTGATCAGATCCCGGCGCTTCTCGCCGGGAATAGCGTTGTCTTGAAACCGGCTGAACTGACGCCGTATACCGCGTTGAAAGCGGTCGAACTGCTCCGTGATGCAGGGCTCCCGCGGGATGTATTCCAAGTCGTTACGGGCTTCGGCCCGGATGTTGGTGAACCGCTCGTCCGGAACGCTGACTTCGTATGTTTCACTGGCTCGAGTGAAACCGGTCGGCTTGTGGCCAGTCAGGCCGGTGAACATCTCACGAAATGCTCGATGGAACTGGGCGGGAAAAACCCCGGGATCGTGTGTGACGACGCTGACATCGATCGGGCGGTTGATGGCCTCGTCCGTGGCTGTTTCACGAACGCCGGGCAACTCTGTATCTCGCTCGAACGCCTCTACATCCACGAGGATATCTACGGGGAGTTTGTTGAAGCGTTCATCGATGAAATCGAATCGCTCCACCTCGGCACGGGGTATGACCATGATGTTGATGTCGGGAGTTTGATTTCGGCGACCCAACTCGAGAAAGTGACCAACCACGTGGAGGAAGCGAAGGCTGAGGGGGCGACGGTCTTGACCGGCGGGACGGGCCGCCCGGACCTTGGCCCGTACTTCTATGAACCGACCGTGCTCACCGATGTCGATGAATCGATGGCCTTGTGCACGGAGGAAACCTTTGGCCCGGTCGTCGGGCTCTACCAGTGGCGTGATGACGCAGACGTCATCGAGCGCGCGAACGATACCGATTACGGGTTGAACGCCTCTGTCTGGACTGACGATCTCCAACGCGGCCGCGAGCTCGCCAAACAGATTGAAGCGGGCACGGTCAATGTCAACGAAGCGTATGGCACAGCCTGGGCGTCGATTGATGCGCCGATGGGCGGGATGAAAAACTCCGGAATCGGGCGCCGTCACGGGGATGAAGGCATTATGAAATACACCGAGCCGCAAACGGTCGCTGTCCAGAAACACCTCGGGATGACCAACCCACCGGGCGTGCCACACTGGCTGTATGTGAAGCTGATGAATAAAATGATGAAATTCCAACGACGCGTCCCGGGCATGCGATAATCCCGGCTACTCAAGGTGGACACCGCGGCCCGGCGGTTAGGAGGTGAATGGATCGCGGAGGATGATTGTTTCTTCGCGTCCGGGCCCGATGCCGATCGCGTACAGCGGCGTCTCGAGGGTTTCGCTGATGTACTCGAGATACTCCCGGGCGTTCTCGGGGATGGCCGTATAACCGTCAGTGGCAATCGCTGTCCAGTTGACGTCTGGCCATCCGTCGAATGACCGGAAGCGCGCCTCACAGTCCGCCCATTGTTCCGTGGTTGGTGGCATCGTGAGATATTCATCGCCGTTGTAGTCGTATGCGTGACACACGCTGACGGTGTCGAGACCGGCCAAGACATCGACATGATTGATGGCGAGGCCGGTGAACCCGTTCACCTGTGTAGCATGGCGGAGCATCGGCATATCGAGCCAGCCGACGCGGCGTGGCCGACCGGTCACCGTGCCGTATTCGCCGCCGGCTTCGCGGATATAGTCGGCGATATCGACAGCTTCGGGTCGTCCGCCGTCCGGGGGCGTTTGGCCGTCAACCGACCCGAGTTCGGTGGGGAGGGGCCCGGTCCCTACGCGGGAGAGGTAGGCTTTCACGATCCCGATGATGTCGCCGGACCCGATGACGGTTGGGCCGAGGCCCGCTCCGACGCCGGCGGCCGCGGCAGTTGGATTTGACGAGGTGACATACGGGTAGATCCCGTGGTCGATGTCGATTGAGGTGCCCTGTGCGCCTTCGAACATGATGGTGTCGCCGGCCGCTCGTCGCCGCGACAGGAAGGCACCGCAATTGATAGTCATTCCTTCCTCGGCCAGTCGATCCCCGTATGCTCGATACTGGTCGTAGATGGTGTTCATATCAAATGCCGCCGGGTCGACACCTCCTGCGCCGATGTCGAGGTCGTAAACGTCGGTGACGAGGGCGCGTTTCTGTGGAAGGACGTATTCGAGTCGGTCCCGGAGCACGTTTGTGTCGAGGAGGTCGCCGATCCGGATGCCGCGACGGCCGGCTTTATCTTCGTAGGTCGGGCCAATACCGCGGCCGGTGGTGCCGGCCTCGAGGTCGTCGTCCGCTTTGATGTCTTCTTCGAGGCCGTCTATCACGCGGTGATACGGGAGGATAACGTGGGCTCGTTCAGCAATCCGGACATCAGGATCGAGGCCGCGGTCTCGGAGTGTTTCGAGTTCGTCGAACAAGGTTTCGGGATTGATGACACAGCCGTTCCCAAGTACCCCGATTTTGCCTCTGACGGCACCTGAGGGGACAAGCGAGAGTTTGTATTCCTCGCCTGCGTGGACGACTGTGTGGCCGGCGTTGTCGCCGCCTTGGTAGCGGACGACGATATCGACGGGGTCGCCGAAGACGTCGACGATTCCGCCTTTGCCTTCATCGCCGAGTTGCGATCCGACAATCGTAACGGTCATCGAAGTGGATTTTCGCCCACCGTGGTAAACAGATTACGGTCTTTGGCCTGCTGTGGCGTCCTGCACAGGGAAGGGGGACTCGTCGTGCTTCGTCCCTTCGTCCCTGAGTCGTCGATGGCTGTATCCGCCATCTCGAGTCGGGCGGTGCGGTGGCGGGAGTGGTGGTCGTGGTCGTTGTTGGGTGGAGGGGGGGGGGGGTGAATGGGTGTCTTACTGGTGCGCTGTCGTCGGACATCTGTCAGACAAAGTGATGGATTAGTCCAACATTTGTGCCGATGACACAAGATATTTATTCCGTTCGCCGGGAATTTTCTTTAATGTTCCAAATTTTCCGGTATCGACGGCCGAACGGACAGCAACTTTTAAAAACTCCAAACACAAGTTAACAAATGCCATGATAGATCGGCTTGAGAAGGAAGTAGACATGTTGGAGCGCCATCTGCAGGTCTTGCGGATGGTCATCGAGAACGAACCCATTGGTATCGTCAAAATGTCTAACGAAACGGGATACCCCCACCACAAAGTCCGCTATTCCCTCCGCGTTCTCGAAGAAGAAAACCTCATTGAGCCCTCCAGCCAGGGAGCAATTACCACCGAAGACACCGGCGAATTCGTCAACGACCTCGACTCAAAAATCGACGACATCATCGAGAAACTCGAGGGCATGAAAATCGACGACGTCCCCGAGATCGAAGGCTAACCCACACCCCACACCGATGTTCTCCAGGAAATCTCACGACGCGGCAGCTACAGCTCCGGGACCGTGAGGTGGAACGTCTCTTCACGCGATTCAACCAAACAGAGATGATACCCGTTCTTCCGCGCCAGTTTCACATAACTCCGATATTTCTCCCGGCCCAACAGACTCCCACTGGCCGCCTCACGCGCCACATCAAGCGCATCCGGCTCAAAATAACTGGACGTCACCGCAAACGTCCCGGCAAGCGAATCATGAGCCTCACAGACATCTGCCGCATCCTCAATTAACGGCCGCATGCGATCACTCCGAGTGGGTTCTCGACGATCATCGAGCGACGCCACCACAAGCGGCTCCCCCATCCGGTCCCGCGCCACAATATCAAACGTGACGTCTCGACTCTCCGCCTCGCCCCCACCTGTCACAGGTTCATCGAAGGCAACCCGATCAATCGCCGGCAGTGCATCATAGAGATTCCGCATCGCCCCGGTCGACGCTGTCGACCGGATTTCGAACAACAAATCGACAATCAGCCATTCAACGAACGCATACGATGTCGACGACCGAAGCCACGTTTCAAATTCTTCTCCCGCTACAGAAACCGCCGATTCATCGAACTGCGTATGGTATTCGATCCGCAGATTCTCCGCGACCGTGTCTCGGTCAGCTTCACCCTGATGGCCATCCTCAAGCGTCGCAGCACCCCGTGTCGTCTCACGAATAAACAAACTCGTCTCGGCTAACGCCGCTCCCGGCGAGAGCTGCTCACCACGCGACGTCTCGGCCCCTCCACCTGACTCGGCGGCAGCCTCCAACGATTCGATGCGATCACGGAGTCGCTCCCGCTCATCACGGAGCGACGCCACCTCAGATTCCAACTCCTGAACACGTGGTGACCCATTTGACTGCCCACTCGTCGTATCCCCGGCTGCTTGTCCCTCTGACTCCCTGGATTCGTCACGTGGAGCGCTGTCCGCATGTCCCCTGCCCCCAGCCTCATTGCTTGGTTCGGCGCCGGCGGCATCGGTGGAGTCACTTGCTGGCTCGGCAATCTCTGGTGTCTCGTCGGTGCCCTGGCTCGTGTCGGCTGGTGTCGATCCGGCAGATGTCGTCGAGAGATCCGTGGCTGGTTGGCGGTGGCCGGCACGACCCGTCGTTTCCGGATCAAGTGAAGGAATCGACCGCACCGTCACTTTCTCGATAGAGTCCTCAGCCGCTCCCGCGGAGTCACCTGTCTGGGCGGTGGTCGTATCGCCTCCTGTGGATGCCGCATCGTCTACGGTTGTTGGCGCAGAGGCGGTGCTCGGAGCATCAGAGGGTGATGCCGAGTCGTCTGTCTCATCGGCTGTCGGAGACGCCGTCGTGTCAGGCTCGCTTGCTGTTTCCGATGGCGGTGACGGCGTGTCCGCTGGTTCACTCCGGGCCTCCGAGGCCGAATCCGTCGACTTCGACGCTGCCGACTCGTGGTCGGGTGTCGCGTCAGCCACATCCGCTGTCTCCTCGGCCGGGGCGGTCTCTGACGGGGGTGACTCTGACTCGGACTGACTGTCGACGTCGGTATTTGCGATATCGGCGTCGGCCGGAGCGGTCGATGGATCGACGGCAGACTCTGTGCCTGGGGGGTCATCGACTGTCTCTGAGGGCGATACAGCCGTTTCACTACCGGTACTGTCGCGATCTGTCTCAGTGATGGTCTCTGTCTCTGGCTCGTCTGGTGGTTGCTCTGACTCAGCTGTGGTTTCTGGTGGTGGGGTTGGCGTTGGGATGGTCACACCGGGCGGCTGCATGGCGACGACAGTGTAGATCCCGACTTCGCCTTCGGCGCGTGATTTCGCTTCGTCCTCGGTTAAGAGTTGATTCGTGGAGCCCACAATGCCGAGGAATTCTTCGGCCCCGTCTTGATAGACGACGTAGTAGTCGCCGCTCAGGATGTTTTCTGACAACTCGATGTATCCGGTGAAGTCCCCCTCAACCAGGGTTTGGTGAACGGTCGACAGTGGGGTGTCTTCGGTGAAATACTCACCCCTGACATCACCATCGAGCGCCAACATTGCGGCCAGCGTCGCGGCTGCTGGATGCGGTGCTTCGTAGAGGTGGCCGGTTGCGTCCTCGAAGGCGTCAATACTACCGGGTTGGGGAGCAGCCTCCAGATTGTTGAACACGGCGACTGGGTCGCCTTCGCGGAGGATGACCCAGTCGGTGCCTGCTTCGACGGCACCGCTAACTCGGCGATCTTGGAGATCGGTGAGCCCCTCGAGGCCGCCGTCGAACGGAGACACCTCCCACTCCTGTATCAACGTGTGGGCGTCCATACACGCGGGAAGCCCCAGGAGCGGCATATAGCTACCGCCCGGCTTCCTTACCGAGGCGGCTTTCCAAGTGATGCATTGGTCCCTGTGACCCTCATTCATTGTCCGAGTCACTGATCGTGCATTTCAGGGTAGACGACGCTGATGTCCCGACATGGGGATGGGCATGGCGGCTGGGTGTGGGCGCCGGCTGGATTGGATTGTCGACAGTTGTCGAAGGTTACTGAACGATTTGCGAAAGAACGTTCGTGCCAGGAGTGACGAATTTGTTTCCTCCGAAAATTTCCCGTCAAGGTTAAATACCCCATTCCCGAAGATTCGAACGTTCCGATGCCGAAGGTACAACTCACCGTCCCGGAACACCTTGAAATGCAGATCGCCAAACTGGTGGATAAAGGCGAATTCGTTACCCGGGAAGAAGCAATTGAAGAGCTGTTGGCAACCGGGCTCCGGGCGTACAAAACGAGCGGGCCCATCGAAGACGAAGAACCAACACTGGAAGAAGATGGAATGATGGGACACGACGACGAATACGTGTTTTAACCTACTCTCCCCCACATGCTCCCGCGATCCGACCCGACCCGGCATGTGGTACGTTATCGCACAAGCGTTAAGCGCTATCTTCCAATACTCTCGATTATGCACAAAGACGAACTCCTTGAACTCCATTCAAAGATGGTCTCTATCATGGAACACTTCCGCAATATGGACGGAGTCGATGCATCTGCATTCGATGCCTACGACGAGCTCGACGTCACCCCAGACGATGTCCACAAATCGAAAAGTGAACACAAACATGCCGTATTCGTCCTCGGGAACGCGCTTGCAAGTGTCATGGCCGAAGACGAATTCTCCGATGCCGGCCGCATCGGTAAACGCATGGCAGAACTCGCAGAAGACGCCGAATCCAAACTTTGAGCGACCCATCGCTGAAGCGGGGGAATTCATCGTAGACTCCCATTCTGGCCGAATAACAACCCGAGCCAGAAAACACCGATCAGCGAGCCCTCGCTGGCTGTTTCTCCCAATCGCGTCCAGTGTACTGGGTGTGAGCGGCTGAGTCGCCCCGGTATCAGGTAACATAAAATGGTGGGGCTCGAACCAGCCTCTAATGGTACCGGTGCGGCGCGAAGAGACGGTCTCTGCCCACTCTCGGCTGGTCACACGCACGAAGCGACTCCCGGCTCCCCCACAGCCGCAGGTTGTTCTTGCGGCGGCTGCAGCCCCGCGGACCTTTTGGGCGGCGCCCACGGAGGCAACGATCGTAGGAAGTGGGGCCGCTGCGACACTCACTGCGGCCGGCCCCGACCGGTTTCGTGACATCCGGCAGTCGGCTAAGAATCTATTTGCCGCCGGTGACGTCCACGCCGGAGCGCTCGCCGCCCGACCCCGGCTTTTTGGCGGGTTCGCATTCCATGATGCATACAGTGCATCGGCGCCGTGGCAGGGGTATCCCGCCGCGAGATTCGTTCTTCCACACATCCAAGTGACATACACCGATGAGCATACCTGGCTCACAGTCAATACGGTGGTGGACGACGCATCGGCGGACAGTGCGACGTCGAAGGTCGACGAGCACCTTGAGGATGCCTCCGACCATATCGTTACGTTCCCGGCCCGGGACCCGTCAATGGACCCCCCTGGCGTGCAGCGTCGGGCACGGACGACATCGCATGCAGAGTGGCGTGACAGTGTCACCAAGGCGACCGACCGGATTGCCGCCGGTGAGCTCCAGAAAGTCGTGCTCGCCCAGGCCCTCGAGACGGAGCTTGCCGGGTCGCTATCAATCCCGGCTGTCCTCGCTCGACTCGGGGACACATACCCGAACTGTTCTCGCTTTTTATTTGAACCCGAGGACGGGGCTGCTGGATTCTTTGGTGCGACACCTGAGCAACTGGTTGGCCTCCGAGGTCGGACGGTTGAAACCGGCGTACTTGCTGGGACGACGGGCCGCGGCGATACGCCAACGGAGGATGAATGGCTTGCCGACGAGCTGTTAGCAGATGAGAAAAACGTCCACGAACATGACCTCGTCACCGAAGCAATCGCCGACCAACTCGAGCCCTATACAGCCTCCATCCAGACGGGGCCCCGCGGCATCCGGCGGCTCGCGACAGTCCAACACATCCATACGCCGATTGCCGCCGAACTCGCCGCCGATGAACACGTCTTAACCCTGGTGGAAGCGTTACACCCGACACCAGCTGTGGGGGGTCTCCCACCGGACGAGGCACGTCGGACGATAACGGACACCGAACCGTTCGAGCGCGGCTGGTATGCAGCCCCAGTTGGCTGGTTTGATGCGGCCGGATATGGCTCATTTGCCGTCGCGCTCCGGTCAGCCATCGCACGAGACGATATGGCCACACTGTTTGCCGGCGTCGGAATTGTCGCCGACTCCGACCCGGACCGAGAATGGGACGAAGTACAATTGAAGTACCGCCCCATCTTGGACGAACTGGAGTAACGTCATGGAGACGCCGACTGTCAACACACTCTGGGGCCAGGTGATTGTCGATGAACTCGTGAAAGCTGGCATCACCGCCGTTGTCATCGCCCCAGGAAGCCGGTCGACCCCCTTAACGGTGGCATGTGTCGACCATGACGGCATCGACCCCGTCGCATTGCTCGATGAGCGATCGGCCGCATTCTATGCCCTCGGTCGGGCCAAACGAACCGGTGTTCCAACCCCGATCGTGTGTACCTCTGGAACGGCGGCAGCGAACTTCCATCCCGCCGTCATCGAGGCCCACCACGCACGCGTCCCAATGGTGGTCTTGACAGCGGATCGGCCGCCTGAACTCCAGACAAGTGGCGCCAACCAGACAATCGACCAACACGACCTCTATGGGTCAGCAGTCCGGCAGGCCCGGACACTCCCAGAACCGGAGGCGGCCGACCGGAAACTCCGGTCGCTCCGAACGACCGTCGCCCGTGCGGCCGCGACCGCAACCGGTACACCCCCTGGCCCGATCCACCTGAATATCCCGTTCCGGAAGCCATTGGCTCCAACAACACCTACCGCCGAGACACCCCCGTCTGGTGTTCCAGCTGGCGACCTGCCACCCGACTTTCAAGCGGCACACCGTGATGTCGTCGACGGCCGTGATGGCCCCTGGGTTGAGACAACCCGAGGCCACCACACGCTCTCCAGTGAGCTGATAGCTGACGTCAGTGAGGCCCTGGCTACCGCTGGCCGAGGCCTCATCGTGTGTGGCCCCACGAACCAACCGAGACCCTCACGAGACGCCCTCGTAGCGCTCGCGACAGCTACCGGATTCCCGGTCGTCGCAGATCCCTTGTCCGGACATCGGTTCGGGCCAGCCGTGTCTACAGATGATGTCGTGCTCTGTGGCGGGTACGATAGTTACCTGGCCGGGATCGATGCGACGCCGGATGTAGTCATCCGGTTTGGAGCGTCGCCGACGTCCAAGACGCTCCGCCAGTATCTCCGGGATGCCGATGCCCGCCAGTTCCTGGTTGATCCCGCTGGTGACTGGCGAGAGGCGACATTTACAGCCACCGACCTCCTGGCGGTCGATGCGACGCCGTTAGCTCGCGCACTGGCCGACAGCATCGACCGACCGGCGGGCGAATTTACGGATAGCTTGCAGACGGCCGAAGCGACCTATTGGTCCCTCGTGACGGACGCGGAGCCACTTGAGGCGGGTGTCGTCGCCGATACGGTGGCGCTGGCGCCGACGCCGGCAACAGTTGTCGTCTCGAACTCGATGCCCGTCCGCGACCTTGACCGCTTCGGGCAACCGAATCCCCACGCATTGACGGTCCTGGGGAACCGCGGGGCATCCGGCATCGATGGCGTGACCGCGACGGCATTTGGCGCTGGCGCCGGGGCCCACCCGGATGACGCAGTGATCCTCATCACCGGCGATATCGCGTTTCTCCATGACTTGAACGGCTTGTTGGCAGCCAACACACCAGGGGCGGAGGCAACGATTGTCTGTCTCAACAATGACGGAGGCGGGATCTTTGAGCAGCTCCCGATTGCGGACCATTCCGCGTTTGATGACTGGTTCCGCATGCCGCACGGTTTGGATTTTGCGCATGCGGCAGAGCTATATGAGGTGTCGTTCGCCCGGACGAGTGACCGGTCGGAGTTTCAGAGCCTGTATCGGGATGCCGTCGGACAGCCGGGGACGCATGTCATCGAAGTCGAGACTGAGAGTTCGCGGATGCAGCGAGACCGACAAGCGCTCCAGGCGCGCGTGACGTCGGAGGTCTCTGGGTTGTACTCGTAATCGTAATCGAGTGCGGTGGGGTGGTGGATAGGTTGGGGTGTTTCGGCTACCTTTTTGCCTGGCGGGCTGTGACTGAGAGGCAATGGTTTCAGAGCTTTTTGATTCTGATCGGTGGGAGCGGATTACAGATGAGTTTCAGGATATCACGTATCACCGCGGGAGGGAACTGGGGGTGGTTCGGATTGCGTTTGATCGGCCTGATGTGCGGAATGCGTTTCGGCCGGAGACGGTGGATGAACTCTATACGGCGTTGGATCATGCGAAACGGCAGACTGATGTGGGGTGTGTGTTGTTGACGGGGAATGGGCCGTCGTCGAAAGACGGCGGATGGGCGTTTTGTGCGGGTGGGGACCAACGGATTCGGGGGGATGCGGGCTATGAATACACGTCGGATGCTGCGGGCGAGTCTGAGGTGTCGGGGCCGCGGCTGCATATCTTGGAGGTGCAACGGTTGATTCGGCATTTGCCGAAACCGGTGGTGGCGGTGGTCCCTGGGTGGGCAGTGGGTGGGGGGCATTCGTTGCATGTGGTGTGTGATTTGACGATTGCGTCGGCTGAGCATGCGGCGTTCCTACAGACGGATCCTGATGTGGCGTCGTTTGATGCGGGGTTTGGGTCGGCGTTTCTGGCCGAGCAGGTGGGGCAAAAGAAGGCGCGTGAGGTGTTTTTCTTGGGGAAGACGTATTCGGCCGCGGAGGCGGTTGAGATGGGGATGGTGAACGAGGCGGTCCCGCATGCGGACCTCGAGGAGACAGCGTTGGGGTGGGCGGAGGAGATACTCTCGAAGTCGCCGATGGCGATCCGGATGTTGAAGTATGCGTTTAATATGGCGACGGATGGGTTGGTTGGGCAACAGGTGTTCGCCGGTGAGGCGACGCGGTTGGGGTATATGACGGATGAGGCGAAGGAAGGACGGGATGCGTTCACGGAGAATCGTGATCCTGACTTTGAGGAATTTGACTGGTATTATTAACGGAGAAGGGTGTCTCTGGGGTCCGTGGCGGGATAGTTTTCTGTGGTGGGTGCCGGGTGGTGTGGGTTGGCTGGAGGTGGATGGTGAACTGGGTTAGTGGTTGGTGGTGTCCCGGACTGACTCCCCCGTCGAGACATTCAATGTATCTGAATGGTTTTCAGTACCATAAAACGGTAGATTTATGTTTGGTGTCCACATATCTTGAAATACACATGACAGAGAACGACTCCCCAGTCAGCACCGTCTTCGACATCCAACGCAACGCCCTCGAGCAAACCCACCGCACCCTCGAACGAAGTGTCGAACTCCAACACGACATCAGCGAACGCGTCATCGACAGCTTCGATCCTGCCCGTGACGTCTCCGAACAAGGCAACAACCTCGTCCGGACAAGCATCGACCTCTATTTCGATGCCGTCGATTCCGCCGTCCCCCGCGACACAGACACGATCGCCACCTTCCGCGAGACAATCGACGAGCAACTCGACGCACTCGAAAACAGCCAAACAGACGCCCTCGACACCCTCGAAACGAACCTCGAAGACAGCGTCGACTCACTCGACGAATTCCTCGAGGACCTCCTCGAGACACTCGACGACCAAATCGACGCCCTCCTCGAAACGAGCGAAGACCTCGAAGAGCAAACCATCGACGCCCTGGAAACCCTCGAGACCCAACTCAGCGAACTCCGAGACGAACTCGAAGACCGTAGCGACACCCTCCAGGACCGCGTCGAAGAGCAACTCGACCGACTCCACGACCAACTCGCAGACCAACCCGACAGAATTCAAAACCAGCTCAACACCGCAAGCGACGACACCGAAACGTCAGCATAACCCCTCCACCCGCTTCCATCTCTTTCTCACACGTGAGCTATACGGAGACGCCCGGCGAAATCCACGACGCACACTTCCGTGTCCAAATCTCCTTGTCGCTATTTCTGGAATGACCGTGCAAATCTGGGATTGTTTGCACATGGCCAGCGGCCGATATCACGCCATCCGTGCAGTGGACATCGGGGTTATGGGTTCAGGTAAGCGATTGCTTCTTCATCAGTCACCTGTGAGAAGTCCCGATAGTGGTTTCCGACGGCACCGAACGGCTGTGGCTGCTGTAGACACACAACGGTATTGGCCTCTTGTGCGAGTGTGTCGAGTGCATCGGGTGGACCGACCGGGACGGCGATAATCACCGCGGCAGCCCCGGCGGCAGCGGCTTTTCGTGCGCACGCAATCGCGGTCGCACCTGTTGCAATGCCATCGTCGACGATCACGATGCGTTTCTCCGCCAGCGACGGGGATTCCCAGCTCTGATATGTTTCTTCTTTCTCCTGGGCGGTCCGGGCTGCGTGTTGGTGTTCATCGGCGATATATTCCTCTGAGATGTCGAGTTGTTCGATCAGGCGGTCGTTCCGATAGAAGCTTCCGTCGCTTGCGGCAGCCCCAATGGCGAGTTCGTCGTTGTGCGGTGCCCCGAGTTTTTTCGCTGCAATGATGTCGAGGGGGACGTTCAGTCGGTCGGCGGTCGCTCGGCCTAATGGGAGCCCGCCACGGGGGATAGCGAGATCGAGATCGGGTTCGATGTTTCGGTCGGCGATGGCGGTGGCGAGTTGGGCGCCGGCCGACTCTCTGTCGGAAAACACGTGCTTGTGTTGCATGCACACGGACAAAAACGCACGGTCGAATCCTTGCTGCTTTTAGGCAGCCGACCGGAGTATCGAGCGATGCCGGAGGCCATATCCAGGCGGCACGCCTGGCTGCTGGCAGCTCGCCCCCAAACCCTCCCAGCTGGCGCCGCCCCAATCATCGTCGGAACCGGGCTAGCCATCCGCGACGGCGTCGCCGCCCCTCTCCCGGCCGTCGCTGCGCTCCTGGGAGCCCTTCTCTTGCAAATCGGCACGAACTTCGCGAACGACTATTATGACGCCATCCGCGGCGCAGACACACCCCAGCGAGAGGGCTTCACCCGCGTCACCGCAGACGGCCTCATCGCACCCCGGAAAGTCAAATACGCCATGTATGCGACGTTCACCCTCGCAACCGTCGTTGGGCTCTACTTAGTCGTCATAGGCGGCCTCCCGATCCTCATCGTTGGTATCGCTAGCATCATCGCCGGAATTACGTACACAGGTGGGCCGCTCCCATACGGGTACCGTGGCCTCGGCGATATCTTCGTCTTCGTCTTCTTTGGCCTCATCGCTGTCGCCGGCACCTATTACGTCCAAGCAGTGTCACACACCGCGATGCTGTTCCCCCTCGACATTCCATCCGGGACGCTCCCGCTTCAAGCGATTCTGGCTGGACTGCCCGCTGCCGGGTTAGCCACAGCTATCCTCGTGGTGAATAATCTCCGCGACCGTGACACAGACGCCGCCGCCGGAAAACGAACGTTAGCAGTCATCCTCGGCGTCCGCGCCACCCGCATCGAATGGACCATCCTCGTCGTACTCGCGTATCTGACCCCAATTGGATTCTGGCACGCCGGCTACGCTGCATGGGTTCTCCTACCGGTCGCAACCATCCCACTGGCCGTCCGTATTGGCCGCACCGTCTGGACATCGCAGGCGGGTCCGGCATTGAATGCCGCGCTCACACACACCGGGCAACTCCTCTTCGCCCACTCCCTGTTATTCGCCATCGGATTAGCCGTCGGAGGCACACTGTGAACATCGAACCCTTCACCTTACCGCTGGCCCGGCCATTCGAGACAGCCCGCGGTTCAATCGACCACCGAGAGGGATTCCTCGTCAGCGTCGAACACAACGGCGAACCCGGCCTCGGGGAAGCGACCCCACTCCCGCCGTGGACGGAATCACATGCGGCGTGTGCGGCCGCACTCGACGCCATCGACGACCCCACCGCAGCGATGACCAACGGAACACTCACCGACCGACCGGCTGCTCGTCACGGCGTTTCTCTCGCGGTCCTTGACGCCGAAGCTCGAGCGGCCGACCAGCCGCTGTATCGATACCTCGGCGGGCCGTCAAGCGTCGCGGACATCCCGGTGAATGCGACGATCGACCAGGGCTCGCCTGCCGCCACGGCCGACGCGGCCGAGACTGCGGTGGCGGCGGGCTACCAGACAGTGAAAGTCAAAGTTGGCAGTCGAGACGTGGCTGGCGATCTCAGCCGACTTGAGGCCCTCCGGGAACGGTGTCCCTCGGTGACGCTTCGGGTGGATGCGAACGGCGCCTGGGATGCAGCCACTGCTGACCGTGCGCTGCAGGCATTCACGGAAGTTGACGTGTCACTCATCGAACAACCCCTTCCGGCGGAAGCCCTCGAGGGTCACGCGACACTGCGAGCCACCGCGGATGCGACAGCGGATGCTATGAACGCCAACCAGGAGGCTTCACCTGTCGAGATTGCGCTCGATGAAGGCCTCATGACACACGGTATCGAGTCGATTATCGCGGCTGAGGCAGCCGACATCGTGGTCTGTAAACCGATGGCGCTTGGTGGCATTGATACTGCTCGCAACGTGGCTGTCGCGGCCCGGGCGGCCGGCCTCGATGTCGTCGTGACGACGACAATTGATGGCGCGGTGGCCCGTGCAGCCACGGTGCATTTGGCGGCGTCGCTCCCCGTCTATCGGGCCTGTGGCTTGGCGACAGGCGACTACCTCGCGCGCGACCTCCGGACTGATATCGCCCCCGTGGCGGATGGCGTGGTGGCCGTCCCGCACGGAAAAGGCAATATCCCTCCCCGGTGAACGACTGACCGGATATGCGGGATTGGCTGGCGATCCGCGCGGGGGCGACGCCAGACGGCGTGGCGATCGCCGCCGCCGGCGATGTCCAGACGGCTGTCAGCTACGAGGAACTCAACGAGCGCGTTGAAGTCGTAGCCGGCCGGCTGGCAGCGGAGAGCGTGGGGGTCGATGACCGCCTTGCGGTCTGTCTGGAGACCAGAGCCGCCTACATCACCCTCGTGCATGCCGCCCTTCGGCTCGGGGCTGTCCTCGTTCCGCTGGAAGCGACCTTAACAGCGGATGAGCTCACCGACCGGTTGCGCCGTGTCGATCCGGCACTGGTGGTGTGTTCAGCAGATACGGAGCCGGCGATTCAGCGCGCGACGGAGGCCCCGGTTGTCACCGTCGATGCGCCGAGTGCTGGCAGCCGCTGTCTGACGGACGTGCAGCCGGAACCGTTCGATCTGCCAGCCTGGGAACTGGAGGATCCGCTCGTGGTGATGTTTACTTCCGGGTCCACGGGTCGTCCGAAAGGGGTTATCCTCACCCAGCAAAACGTGTTGGCGAGTGCGACAGCGTCCGCATTCCGCCTCGGCGTACAACCGGATGACTGCTGGCATATCTGTCTCCCAATGGCACATATGGGTGGCTTGGCGCCGGTTTATCGGTCGGTCCTATACGGGACAACGGTCGCCGTCCAACGCGGATTCCAAGCGGAACGCACACTTCAAGTGCTCCGTGACGCTAACGCGACAGCAATCTCGGTGGTCCCGACAATGCTTGAACGAATGCTGGATACCGGGTCGTTTCCTCCGCTTCGCTTTGTATTGGTTGGCGGGGCCGCCTGCCCCCCGTCGCTGCTGAAACGAGCCTTTGACCGAGACATACCGGTTGCACCCACCTACGGTCTCACCGAGGCGGCATCTCAGGTGGCGACCGCTCGACCCCAAACAGCCCGCCGGTATCCGGAATCGGTGGGGCCTCCGGTGATGTTTGCTGAGGTACGCGTAGTCGATGACTCCGGTGTGGTCTGCGATCGGGGTGAACGCGGGGAGCTCATTGTTAATGGCCCGATGGTGTCGCCAGGCTATCTCGATGAGACCACACCTATCGGGCAACAATCAGGGGGGCTCCGGACGGGCGACCGGGGACATCGCGATGACGCGGGCCGGATCTACATCCACGGGCGGCTTGACGACACCATCGTCACGGGCGGTGAGAATGTGGATCCCACGGAAGTCCGTGACGTGATTGAATCGTTCGCCGATGTCGCGGCGTGTGCAGTCGTCGGGCTGTCAGATGACACGTGGGGTGAACGCGTCGCGGCACTGGTGGTCCCGACGGCCAACACGACAATCTCGATCGAGAGCCTTCAAGCGCGAAGTCGCGAGCAGTTGGCTGACTATAAAGCCCCCCGGACAATCGCTGTCGTCGACGCACTCCCACGGACCGCCTCGGGGACGATTGATCGCACCGCTGTTCGAGAGCACTTACGCACCCACCGGGCGCCCGACGACGATGCACCCAGCGATGGGACTGCTGGCCTGAGGAGTGAGAATGAAGAATGAAGAAGAATAATTGGGCGGACGTGGCATCGTACGGGGACAGCTGGAGCAGCCGTTAGAGGCCGCCGGAGAGCCTGATTTCGTCGTCTGTGACGGTATCGATTTGGTCTGCGTTCAGCGGGTAGTCATCTTGGTTAACGTCGCCCCACCCGAGTCGGCTTTTCAGGCTATCCGTCAGGCCGGGGTCGGGATCCACGTAGGCGGTGCCGCCGCGGACGCCGGAAACGATCCCGATTTGTTCGCCGTTCGAATCAACGATTTTCTTCCCTTCGTCTTTCTCGGTGAGTTCTTGTGTCATGGTATAAGGTCTCCTCGCTGTGCGGCGTCCTGACTGCCGCACCCCGTGTGACAGCGGGCGAGAAGCACTATGATGACGATGGATATTGTAATGATTACAATGTGAGTAGTACGGTCGGCTTGTCCGGCAGGCGTCGATGTTGTAGGGTGATATTTCGATTGCGGTGACGGTGTACAGTCCGGCGGTTTTGACCGGGTAATGAGTACTACGTGTATAACGAAGTGGTGAATTGTAGTAGGATTAACAGAAGCATGATGGATGTAGCTAGTGCCACCGTCGGGAGCGGGATCGCGCTGTTCAACGCGCCAGTCATGCAGTTCACCGGTGATTTCCTCTGGCTCGCAATCGTGTTCTTCATCCTGGCGCTCGTAGCAGCTGTCGTCGGCGCCCGCGACATCGCCGGCATTAGTATGCAGATCGCCAAAGTCCTCATCGCCGTCTTCCTCATCCTCGCCGTCATCTCCCTCCTCATCTAACTTTCACTGCCACCCCATCGATATCGCCCAAGACACACCGTGACGAACGGCGTCATGTCGGGTCACGACTCACCACCTCCTGGCACGAGCGGACAGCCGGTCTGCATCAACCAACACGAGAGTTAAATCCGCTGGCAGCATACGTGTCCCTGTGTGTACGCTCATCGTTGCCTGGCAGGTGTTCGACGACTCGCCGATATGTGTGGCAGCGAACCGCGATGAGGCTACCAATCGCCCTGCCAGCCCACCATACCAATGGGACACCAGCCCGAAGATTGTCGCGCCTCGCGACGAGAAGGCCGGTGGAACCTGGATCGGGTACAACGAACACGGCGTATTCGTCGCCATCACCAATCGATGGGAAACCGACGACGCCACCAACGGTGATCGGTCCCGCGGGCTTCTCGTGACTGACGCCCTCGCCGAACCAACCGCCGAGGCGGCCACCAACCACGTCACTACAGCACTCACCTCCCGATCCTACGAGGCATTCCACCTCGTGGTCGCCGATATGGACGAGTGCTATCTCGTCGAACACACTGGGCCCACAGCGCCACCGGACACGTCAGCGTCCTCCCGACAGGTTGACACCGTGGCAGCGCCATCTCAGGGGCCACAGATTCCACCCGACGAGCCGGCTGGTGACACCGTCGTCCACTCCCTCACACCAGGCGTTCACACCATCGTAAACGTCGGGTGGGACGGTGCATGGTTTGTCCCACCGGCCCGGCCAGACGCTGGCCGCCGCCAAGCAGACCATGCCGAACGTGTCCATGCTGCCCTCCAGCCCCACGTAGATGACGCCGGCCGGCCAACCGAATCGGGCGCCGACTGGACCGACCGCGCGGCGGACATCCTCGGCGACCATGACTACGGCGTCTGTATTCACGGCAACGGCTTCGGGACCCGGTCATCATCCCTCATCCGCCTCAATACAGACCACTACTTCGCTTTCGCCGACGGCCACCCATGCGAGACACCATACCAGCCAGTCCACACCACACATTAACCACCTCCTCTTCCCGACCAACCGTCACGGTGTGACAACAGTAATTCCGCTGCACATGCGTCACCCCGGCGGCTGTTGTGGAGTCTCGTAGAGTTTAAAGGTGTTCCACGCAGACTGTTATGTGATGAGTACTGCCGCTGAAGATGACCTCTCGGATGTCGAACGCGAAGGTCTCGAGTTGGTCCGTGAGACAGGCGGAATCCACCAAAGCGAATTCTGGAAAGAATTAGACGTTGACTCCCGGAAAGGAAGCCGCATCATCGAAAAATTCGAAGAACGCGGCCTCGTCGAACGCGAAGAAACCGTCTACAACGGCCACAACACCTACCTCATTACGCCGGTCCGCGACCCAAAAGACCTCAATTTCTCGCTATTGATGGCCGGCGACATGCTCTCCCCATTCGTCGGTGACGAAGAGATCGACGCCCAAAGCGACGCCTTCTCCCAATGGGTCATGCAACTCGCCTACCAGTAGCCACCGCCTCATTGTCCTCCCCCCCCTCACTCGAACCCACCACGAACGCCCAGAGGGTAGACCGCTCGTCGCTACCCAGCATTACTCGATGACAGGAGCCCCACCGGGGGCATCGTTGAGCGTTCACATCGAGATGACGTAACTGTCATATCCTGGCCCAGTGAAACGGGGCGTATCTGATGCGTCTTCGGGTTGACTATCGCGTCTCGTTGAGTTTGGTTGGGTCTGTCCTCAAATATATGTCTATTCCGTTGGTCATTCCGTTGGCAGCGGCAGTTATCTATGGCGAAAGCACCGTTCCGTTTCTCGCGACGATTGTGGTGACGATAGTTCTCGGTGTGGCCCTCGAGCGTCTCCAGCCTGACCCAGAACTGGGGTATCGAGAAGGCTTCTTGTTCGTGGCTGTCACCTGGCTTGCAGTCCCACTTGTCGGCACCATCCCGTATCTCGTTGCTGGCAACGGGACCGTCGCGACCCCGGTGAATGCGTTGTTTGAAAGCATGAGCGGGTTCACTACCACCGGCGCGACCGTGCTCGCAGATATTTCCGTCGAAGAGCATTCCCACTCGATTCTGTTGTGGCGGCAACTCACCCAATGGCTTGGCGGCATGGGGATTATCGTTCTGATGGTCGCGATTCTCCCGCAACTCTCCGTTGGTGGCGCCCAACTCATGGAGGCAGAAGCCCCGGGGTTCACTGTTGAGAAACTCACGCCGGGTATCCGGGAGACAGCACGGGCGCTCTGGAAGATTTATATCGGATTCACCTTGCTCGCCATCGGCGTCTATTACACACTCCACCTTGTGGGCGTCGCGCCGAATATGGACTTGTACAACGCCATCGCGCACGCCTTAACCACGTTGCCAACGGGTGGATTCTCGCCTGAAGCCCGGAGTATCGAAGCATTCAGTCCCGCTATCCAATGGGCGGTCATGCCATTTATGATCCTTGCCGGAACGAATTTCGCGCTCCTGTGGTATGCGGTCAACGGTGATGTCCGACAGCTCTATGCGAACACCGAATTCCGCACGTATCTTGCCGCACTCGGCACCGTCGGCACCGGTCTCCTCATCCTTCTCGTCTCCGGGGTCGGGATCGCGGAGTTCTCTATGGAGGTCGGTCCGATTGCCGGCGACCTTGAGGCCGCTGCCCGGCATGGCCTCTTCCAATCGTTGACGTTCATTACCACAACCGGGTATGCCAGTATGGATTTCAACACCTGGAGTCAATCAACCCAAACCATCCTCCTGTTCAGTATGTTCCTCGGTGGCAGTGTCGGGTCGGCCGCCGGATCAATCAAGATCATCCGCTGGTATGTCCTCACGCGGCTCCTCACCCGCGAACTCGTCGAAACCGTCCACCCCGAGGCCGTCTACCCGATCCGGACCTCAACCAAAATCCTGGATGAAGACACCATCCGTGGCTTGATCGGCTTCACCATTGTCTTCCTCATGCTCTTTGCAATTTCGACACTGCTCTTGTATTTCGATACGGTCCGCATTGGGCTCTCGTTGTCGACACATGAGGCGATGAGCGTCGCCCTTGCGACCCTCGGGAACATCGGGCCGGGCTTCGGGATCGTCGGCCCGATGAACAACTACCTCCCGTTTTCCGCCCCGGCCAAACTCTATATGGTTTTCCTCATGTGGATCGGTCGCCTCGAAATCCTCAGTGTCCTCGTCATCCTCACCCCGACCTTTTGGCGTCGATAACCACTCATCCAGCTCCCCGGTGGGTCGTGTGCTAACTTCTGGTAAGTATTTTTCCACACGTGTACGCCCTATTTTGTCCGTGATTTCGGACTCTGAGTTCGTGGAGTTAGTGCAGCAGGTGGCAGCGTTGGAATCGCCGACGCAGGCTTCATCGGTTGCGGAGGCGACACTGCAGGAATTCGGCCGGAATATTTCGCCCGGCGAAGCCGATGACCTGGCAGAGCGTCTCCCGGCGACGTACGGCCGTGCCCTGACCGACGTCGACAACCGGCACGCATCTCCAGTCTCGCTTGAGGAGTTCCTCTCGGATATCGCCGGACGAACGGACCTCACCGGTGATATCCGCGCGACGATCCGTGGTGTGATGGGCGCTGTGGCGGCGTATGCTGGCGCTGATGAACTCGCGAACGCAGCCACTCAATTACCGCCAGAATACGGGGCGGTCCTTGAACCCGGTGCGGTCCCGATTGCGGAGACGTTTGTCGATGCTGTTCAAGCGGAAACGATGCTCGACGATGACGTCGAAACGGCGACCGCCGCGACTCTTTCGGTGCTGGGCAGGCGGCTGTCCAAAGGCGAAGCTGAAGACATTGCTGCCTACCTCCAGGGCGATGCAGCCGAGTGGCTCATCCAGGCGGATTCGACAGATCCGGAGGATATCGGACCCGATGAATTCCTCACCGAGGTCGCAGCGACGGCTGACGTCGACACCGACGAGGCGCGTGAGTATGTCACTGCTGTGAGTGAGACACTCGATGATGTCGTCCCTGACAGGGAACTTGACCGGGCGATGGCTCAACTCCCAGATAGCTACACTAATTTCCTTCACGTCGAGTGACCCCACACGTCACCGACAATATAGCTTCACAGCATGCGGGAGTCAGTATTCATCGGGCACACACGGTGTGCCGTGTAAGGTTCTCATACGGCCGTATACCTTAGTTGAAGAGACTGGTCATCTCACAGGAGACGACTGTTTGGTCGCGTTGGTTTTTGACGGCGACGTGATTGTGGACAGTCCCGCTACCAGGGCTGTCTGGTTTCTCGTTGGTCTCAAGGACTTCGGTTTCGACTCGAATTGTGTCACCGATGTAGACGGGTTGGCGGAAGCGGAGATCGTCAATCCCGTAGAAGGCGACGATGGCTTCGCGCTCTTCGGGTGTGCGTTCCTGCCAGAGAAGACCGGTCGCGGCGGCCACGATTAACATCCCATGGGCGATTCGTTCGCCGAAAGGGGACTCCTGCATCCGGGCTTCGTTCGTATGGAGATGGTTGAAGTCCCCAGAGATCCCCGCGAAATTCATCACGTCTGCTTCGGTAATTGTCCGACCCTGTGTCACATCTGTTTGTCCTTCTTCAATTTCATAGAACACACTCGGCTGTCCGCCAGCGTCGGTGTCCATCCCGCCATCAGCCGCCATCATATGGCGTGTGGAGTCATCGTTCGTGTCAGTCTCACCTGTAGTGTCAGTTTGGGTATCCGCCGTGGTGTCGGGAGTGGTCATTCTCTGTAGATTCGGTAGCTGGTGCCGCCGGTGGCGACGACGTTGTTGTCGGTATCGGCGGTGGTGACGGTACTTTCGGTCACGCCCATGGAGTCACCGGCGCGGACCACATCTGCTTCGACGTGGAGATCGGTACTCGCGGGTCGAACGTACCGAACGTTGAGGTCGGTGGTGGTGAGTCGCGCAGTCGTCGGATCGTCGAATGTGGTTTGGAGCGCGAATCCAGAGGCGGTATCGATAACCGTCGCGGTAACCCCGCCGTGGACGGTCCCAGCGGAGAAATTCGCGAACTTCTCATCATACGGGAGCCGAAACTCGACGTGGCCCTGCTCGACCGTTTCAACGCTGAGGTTGAGCCACCGGAAGAGTCCGTGGTCTTCCAGCGCCCTCACCCGGTCATCCTCATTGCTGGGTGATGTGGGTGTCACGTCGGTCTCAGAGTTCCCCATGTTATTGACCCTCGAACTCGGGGTCGCGGTCCTCCATGAACGCCGAGGCCCCTTCCATCATGTCGTCTGTCGTCAATAACAGCCCGAATGCTTGGGATTCCATCTCGAGACCGGCGGCGATATCCTGGTCGCGGCCCTCGTTCATGACGCGTTTGGCCTTCCGGAGCGCAACCGGCGGTCCGGAGATGAGGTCATCAACGAACTCGTCGACGGTCGCCGCAAACTCGTCGCTCGGGACGGCTCGATTGATGAGGCCCCATTCTTCTGCGGTCTCGGCATCGATACGGTTGCCCCTGAAGATGAGTTCTTTCGCTCTGGCTTCGGTGAGCATCCGCATTGCCCGCTGGGTGCCGCCACCGCCCGGGATGAGCCCGAGATTGATCTCTGGGAACCCGAACTTGCTGTCAGTGGTGGCGATCCGGAGATCGCAAGAGAGCGCCAGCTCATGGCCACCGCCCAGACAGTACCCGTCGATTTTCGCCAGCGTGGGCCGCGGGAACTCATTCACTGTCTGGAACACGGGGGTGACCTCCACTTCGTGCGGATCGATCCCCGCGAATCCGGTGATATCAGCGCCTGCGCTGAACGCCCGATCGCCTGCCCCTTCGAACGTGACCGCCCGGACCTCCTCGGTGTCGACGGTCTCTAAGAGGTGGACGATCTCGTCCATGAGGTCTTGGTTGAGTGCATTCATCCGTTCGGGCCGGTCAAGTTCGACCGCAAGGAGCCCGTTGGCGTGATGGTCCACGTTGATGGTCGTATAATCGCGGTCGGTTGACTCGCCGTACTCATAGAAGCCAGCGCCGGCTTGTTCACCGGTGCGGCCGTCTGCAACGAGGTCGCGGAGATAGTCGGCCGCTTCATACCGGTCGGCACCGGTTTCCTCAGAGAGCGTATCGAGTTTGTCGAGGATGGTGTCGAGCCCGAGTTTGTCAGCGCGGCGACAGGGGCCTTCGGGGAACCCGGCTCCGAGCCGGAGCCCGGTATCGATGGCGTCCGGAGTGGCGACACCGTTCCCGATGAGTTTGGCTGCTTCATTCACGATTCTGGCTTCGATCCGGAGCCAATCGAAGTCGTCAGAGACGTCATCTGGCCCGTAATCTGCGCCCGCTCCCTCTTCATAGTCGTAGTATCCGACGCCGGTTTTTTGGCCAAGTTCGTTGGCTTCGACTTTCTCTTCAACTATCGGTGGGATGGGCTGGCCAGCTTCTTTCCGGATATCATACCCGACATCGATTCCCGTGAGGTCACCGAGTTCAAACGGCCCCATCGGGTAGCCACGGTCATGGACCATGGTCGCGTCGGTCTCGCGGATTTCGGCGTCGCCGTTACTGACCATCCAAGCGGCTTCATCGCCGAACGGTCCCAGGACACTGTTGACCACGAACCCCCGAACGTCTTTTTTCACGTAGATGGGAGTTTTGTTGATCGATTCGACGAAGTTGGACGC
This sequence comes from uncultured Natronomonas sp., assembly GCA_964609565.1. Classification (GTDB taxonomy): domain Archaea; phylum Halobacteriota; class Halobacteria; order Halobacteriales; family Haloarculaceae; genus Natronomonas. The sequence goes on along the minus strand of CAZSSY010000017.1, from coordinate 11,923 downwards.
GGTTTCGGCGGTCTCGTCGCTGGTGGCGCTGCCGTAAATGACTTCGACGAGATCCATCTTCACCGGTGGGTTGAAAAAGTGGGTCCCGACGACTTTGTCGGGGCGGTCGGTGGCTTCGGCGATGTCAGTGATGGGGAGGGAGGAGGTATTTGAGGCGAGGATGGTGTGGTCGGGGGTGTAGGCGTCGAGGTCGGCGAAGATGTCGCGTTTGAGTGAGAGTTCTTCTGGGGCGGCTTCGATGACGAGGTCGGCGTCACTGACGGCGGCCTCGAGGTCGGTTGCGGTGTCGATCCGGGCGAGTACATCGCTGGGGGCGTCGTCGATGAAGTCTTTGTCGGCGAGTTTGTTGAGTGACCATTCGATTTCGTCGAGGCCGTCATCGAGGAGGTCTTGCTCGATGTCTCGCATGGTGACGGTGTAGCCGGCGATGGCGGTGACTTCGGTGATGCCGTGGCCCATGTTGCCTGCGCCGAGGACGGCGACGTGGTCGATGTCGTCGAGTGTCATATGATGTGGTCTGGAGTCCAGTCGGCATCCCCTTAAGAATACCTCATGCTGTTACCGATGTAAGGAATATAAGGACACTCACTAAGGGTTGTAAACACACGGCCTCGTCGAGCGTAAACCTTCCACTCATCATCCCAAGTTTTCGGGTTCGGAAGATATTTTTTCATGGAACGAAAATAGATAGCCATGAGCGCCGAAACCGAGGCCCGCATCCTCGCCGTCCTCGAAGACGACGCCCAAGCCTCCTACGCCGAAATTGCCGACCGCGCAGAGGTCTCAAAACCAACCGTCCGCAAATACATCGAAAAACTCGAATCCGAAGGCGTCATCGTGGGCTACTCCGCCGACATCGACCCCAAAAAACTCTCCGGGCAATCAATCGCCCTCGTCGGGATCGACGTCGCCAGCGAACGCTACGTCGAAGTCACCCGCACCCTCAAAAACCTCGCCGCAATCGAATCACTCCACACCTCCAGCGGCGACCACATGCTCATGGCCGAAGTCCGCGCCGCCGACGGCGACGAAGTCGGCGACGTCATCAGCCAAGACGTCCTCACCATCGACGGCGTCACCGCCGCCCACCCCAGCTTCCTCCAAGAACGACTCAAATAACCACCCCCACTACGCTATCACCCCGCCTGCCCGCCCAGGCCACCCCCTCCCCAACCCCACAGATGGCAACCTTCGAAACCACCACCCGCATTGACGCACCGCTTGAGGACGTCTGGCAGTTCTACACCACCCCACATAGTCTCGAAACTGTCACTCCTGGCTTCATGAACCTCACCATCGAAACCATCACCTCTCCCACCACACCTCCCGACACACCGAACAACCACCCAACTACTGATATGCCTCCAGACGAGTCCCGCCTCCAGCTCGGCGACCGCGTCAGGGTCTCCATCCAGCCGTTCGGTGTCGGACCCCGCCAACGATGGACATCCCACATCGTCGAAATCGCCACCGGTGAAACCAGTGCCTACTTCCGCGATGAAATGCACAACGGGCCCTTCCCCCACTGGGAACACACCCACCACTTCACCGCCACCGACGATGATGGAACTATCGTCCGCGATCACATCGACTACCACCTCCCATGCGGCGCCCTCGGCCAAACGGCCTCACCACTCGCCTGGGTCGGTCTGACCCCACTCTTTCGGGCACGACACCGACGAGCGAAACAACATCTGGAATGACCCCACCCCAACCAGCCGGCATACACCCGCAACCCACAGGCCGACGAGATATGAGTCTCGGTCCGCCACTTCCGTTAAGTCGCGACTGACGATTCCTACCACTTGGCCACAGCCAGGAGCTACGGAGGGGCAATGGTAGCGGTACCATCTTGGTTGATCCGCTGGCAAGGCCGCGTGTGGCTCATGTGGCGTCGGTCCGGCCGTCCCCGCTCACGGCATTGTGTGTGGCGGTTCTCGCCGTCTCGACGAGTGCCATTCTTGTCCGCTGGAGTACCGCTCCATCGGTCATTCTTGCCTTCTACCGGGTCATGTTGACGACCGTCCTCCTCGTTCCATTTCTTGCCACGCGGTATGCCGGCGATTTCGGTGTCTTCACGCGTCGTGATTGGCTCATCGCAATCGCGACGGGCGCTGCTCTCGCCGTTCATTTTGCCGTCTATTTTGAGAGTCTGGCATGGACGAGTGTGGCTGCGAGCGTCACACTTGTCCAATCCCAACCGGTGTTTGTTGCCATCGGTGCTGCGATCTGGTTTCGTGAACGTATCCGCGGCCGGAGAGCCATCGGGATTGTTGTCGCTGTTCTCGGGATGGCGGGGATGTCCGCTGGTGAATTCCTCGCTGGCGCGGCAACCACCGGCTCCGCACCGCTTTACGGCAACGCACTCGCCGTCGTTGGTGCCGTGATGGCAGCCGGCTACGTATTGGTGGGGCGGTCACTCCGCCAACACGTGGCTCTCGTTCCCTACGTGCTCGTCGTCTACACCGCCTGTACGGGGACGTTGTTCCTCATCGCGCTCGTTCAAGGGCTCCCCTTCACCGGGTATGCCGCCCGTGACTGGCTGATCTTCATCGGGCTCGCCGTCGGCCCCGGGCTCTTTGGGCACACCGTCATCAATTGGACGCTCGAACACCTCGAGTCGTCACTCGTGAGTGTCTCTCTCCTTGGCGAACCAATCGGAGCAACGATACTTGCGCTCGTCTTCCTCGCCGAACTCCCGGGCCCAACAACCGTCATCGGCGGCCTCATTGTCCTAACCGGGATTTATCTCACCGCGACCGTAGCCTCCCCCGCTCCCCGATAATTCCAACCTCGTTGTACCTCAGGCAACCTAGTGTTCCGGCGTGGAGGTGTCCGGCTGAGTGTGGTGTGCATCCGATATGGCTTGCAGTAGGGTGGGACACCGTGGGTGGGTGGCAAGGTGGCTTCGACAGTGACAGTCGGACGCGCCGAAGCCAGCCACCGGTCCGTCGTGAACCTGCGTGGCAACCGCACACTCGATGGCGGCATCCGGCGTTCGGACATCTCCATGGATCGAAACGCTTGGGGAGGCGAGAAGATGGTCGATATGCCAGTGACCGCCGGTCCGCAAGCCGGCAGCGATGTCGCAATGCCGCTCGACTCGGGCGAACCCGCCGGGCCCGAAGGCACTCCCGGTGTAGGCATACCACCCGGTTGAGAAGTGGTGGTCGCCGAGTGCACCGATCGTGCACGTGACATCTGTTGGGACCTCGATAAGGAGGGTATACGTCCCGCCGGTCACACGTGCTGCCTGGGTGGCCGCAGCATATATGTCCGGTGGATGGCGGCGACCCGGCATGTTTTTGCCGTAGCCACCCGGACCCTGGGCTATGAAAGAATCGCTGATGGATATTTTGTGTTGCCCGCTCGACAAGAGTGACCTTGAGTTGGAAGTCGCCCGGGAAGATGAGAACGAAATCCTGGAGGGTCGACTCGTGTGTACTGACTGCGGTGAGGCCTACCCTATCGAAGACGGCATCCCCAATCTCCTCCCACCCGACATGCGCGACGAAGCCACGGCGTGACCCCGCCTACCGACCACCTCTCGCCCTCCTCACCCATCCCCGACGACCTCATCCGTTGACCAGTCCGATTGTCCCGTACTCCGATGACGAAACCCCTAGTTGGGCGACTTTCCTGGCAGTGTTTCGGCGGGGAGTGGGGTGGGTGATGGGTAGTGGTCGGGGTGCTGTTGGTGGGTGGTCGAACGAGCAGCAGTCTTTTTTACCCTACCGCGCGAGGCCATCGCTGTGCCAGACACGCTTGGGGTGGACGTGAGTCGGGAAGGCCTCCATTCGTTAGAGGTGCAGGAGACGTTTGAGGCCGAGGGACCGTTTGTGGTGGAACTCCGGAATCACGGAGAAGCGACGCATGTCCATCTCAATCTTGACGATCGCCTCTCGGAAATCGCGCGTATTGGAGCAACGAATCATTATATCGAGGCGGGCGAACACCGCCATATCGACATTGAAGTCCGCGATCCAGAGGCGTGGAAATCTGACTTGGTTCGAGGGAAACTGAAAGTTGTGGCAGCGCACGGCCAAGAGAAACATTTCGTCGATATCATTTTCGACCGGACCCGCGACGACGACCAGCCGGTCGAAGTCGATCCTGATCTTTCCCAACCTCAACCTGACCCCACATCCGATCGGTCGCCTCTGCTCCGGTTGCTGCCGGTCGCCGTTCTCGGGCTGATCGCTGTCATTTTAGCGATTGCCGCCGTCTTCGCTGCAGACGGGATCAACTTCATGCTCGGCCTGTTCTCAGTCCTCGCAGGCGGATTGTGTGCAGTTGCAGGCTATTATCTCACCATATAACCCGTCCCACACCGTTCAATCGTCACTGATCGCCTGTGTAGCTGGCTGCGGTGCATGCACCATGATCGATGAACGACGAGCTAGCCGCCACCATCATCGTCGTCGTTGGTGTCGTCGTTGTGGCTGGTGGTTTCGGTGAGGGTGCCGTTGTCGAACCGTTTGGCGCGGAGGTAGCGGGCACGCCAGCGGTTTGCCGGGTTGGTGAAGTCAGCTTCGCGGATGGCGTCGGTTTGGTCGTCGGCGACAGCTGTGATGATCGCCTCAACTTGCTCTTTTTCACTCGGTGTTAACTCGAATTCATATGATCTGGGGGTTTCCCCTTCGAGTTTCGTCCAGGTCCGGGCCGCTGAGATGACGAGTGAACACGGCTCTCGACACGGGAACACACCCTCACCACCCGGGACATCGAGCGGGGTGTCGTCGTCGTACTGCCATTCACGGCGTTTGAGACATTCGGTGTCTGCACAGCAGGCTTCAGCGACCCAGTTGACGTGTTCGTGGCCGTCACCTCGATCCCACGTCTCGATGACACCATAAATCCCGGTCTGGCGGGCCATCGTTTCTCGCCAGTGGCTGATGTCTAACTCGCCGTGTTGTTCCCGGTGCCAGTTCGCAATCGTCGCGGGATAGATGATATCAACGGTACGAGCGAGCGACCGGCCATCCAGGTCCACGAACGCCCAGCCCGTCGGCAACGTCGGCGCCGTCTTTAACGGGCGATACCGCCCATCGTCATCACGCGTGATGAAGTCCTCGGCGGCATGTGGATCCGTGTAGACGTCAAGGTCGCCGGTGTCGGTGTCGGCATCGGCTTCATGCGTGACGGTATATTGTCGGTGGCCGTGGTCGCCGAGCGTAATGGTGATGGCGAGTTGTCCCCACGGTGTATGGACGCCGTCGACGAGGTGTTCATACCGGGTCGACACCGTGCGGTCATCGGCAGCTTCGAGCCACCGGAGGAACGCTTGTTCCGCTGGCGGACGATCGATTTCTTGCCAGTAATACCAGTTCGAAACCAGCCACGGATTTTCTTCAGCTACCGCCCGGACCTCGCCGACAGCCAGCCCCTCGAATTCACGCTCCGGCGTCACAAACCGGAACACCCCATCGTCTGCTCCGTCACCCTCAGGGTCGTCCTCGGACGTTGAGTCGTGACTGGTCTGTATGACCTGGAGGCCGTCGCATTCGACAGTACCCTCCTGTTCGACTGCTGTGATGAGTGCGTCGAACTGCGCGTCGTTCACATCACTCACCTACCCCGTTCACCAGGAGTCTCACGTCCGTCGATCCCTCCGGTGTGTGCGTCTATTGGTTCATCTCCGTGGGTGTTTGGCCCGGATTCGCTGGGGTCGCGTGAGGGGATGGTGGCGCCGGCGTCGGCGGCTCGTTCGAGGATGACATCGGCCATCAGTGGTTCGGTGCCGACGGCCCCTGCATACCAGATCTGGTGGTCATCGACGGCGGCCGGGACATCGTACCCGATGCGGTAATCGTCGGTGAGTCCCACGTCTTCCGGGATGTCTTCTTGGGTGTGGTAGCCATCCGCCACAAAGAGGGGGACGAGAACGATATCCTGTGTCTGGAAGACATCGGTCACGTTGTCAACGACGGGCGATTCATCCATGAAGAGTGCCTCTACCTGATCGAATCGGTTGAGGTCGGTGAGGCGGTCCGTGTGGTATTGGATGGCTTTGGCGCTGTTTTCGTTGCGCTCGGTCCCGTGGCCGACGACAGCCAACCCCACGCCGTCGCCCACGTCTGGGTCATCGGTCACAGTTTCGGCGCGGCGAACGATCACGTCGGTCATTGCATCGTGGGTGCCGACCGGGCCACAGTAATGGACGGTTTTCTCGACATCACGCGCCTCAAGCGTGACGTGGGTTGCGCTCGTCCCATCGGAATCCCAGATTGCTGGATCCCACGCTTCGAGACGGAGCTCTCGCGGGATGACGTCTTCGGTAAAGTATCCCTCCGAGATGAACAACGGGACGACGTAGACGTCATCGCTCTCGACGGTCCGTAAGACCTCGCGGTATGACGGTTCTTCTTTCCAGAACGCGGTGCGGACCTCATCGAATACGTTGGCGTCACGAATCGTTCCGGCGTGGCTGAACGTCGGTGTGCTCGCATCCGGATTCAAATGGGATCCGTGGGCGACGATGACGAGCGCCTCCATACCCGGATGCAGGAACACAGCCGCCTTATGGCCTTCGACACCCCACGCCGCCCACACCCCCGATATCTCCACCCATCGCCACGCTCCCACCCGCCACTTCACTGATCGCCTTCACGAAACGTACTCACGACAGATAGAAGCCACGAACCGATGCTGCGGTCGCTTTTCACCTGGACGAAGCATCCATTATCACAGCATTGGAGACTGCCCCAATGATGACACTGTGACTTGATGGATGCGATAGCACGGACTGTACAAAGGGAGGCGGGTAAGAGGAGTAGTGGAGCGATGACGGGGGCGAGGGAGTGGTGGTCGCTGGTCGCGGGTCGGTGGGAATCGATAGTTGCTTTGGTCGGTGTGTTGACCTGGCAGGCATGACGGTTGCGGAGGCGACGCGTGAGGCGGTGCGTGCACGGCCGTTTTTGGAGACGGCGTTACGGGCCGGTGTGGTGAATTATACGGCCGCAGCGCGGTTCCTGGATATCACTGACGGGGAGGCGGATGCGGAGGCTGTGGCGGCGGCACTTCGACGGTATGCCGAGGAGTTAGAGCCCTACAATACGGGAGATGATCACGGTCGAGTGAGTGTCTCGATGGAGTCCGGCGTGGAGGTAACGGATGCTGGCGCGGACGCATTCATCGTCATTGGAGACATGGGGGTTACGGATACAGCTGCAGGTGGCGGATTTACGGCTGTGATTGGTGAGGGTGACGTGATGCCGGGTGATTTAGAGCGGGTGTTGGGGCGGCTTCGAACGGCTGATGTCCCGGTAGAGGCGGCTGCTGGCAGCGATAGCTATCTCGTGGTGGTAGTGCCGCGACGACGAGGCGCTGACACGGTCCGCGCGGTTGAATCTGCGTTATGAGTCATCGGTGAACGGGTTGTGGTCGACGGGGGATGTGGTGGGCTGGAGGAGGTAGCTGATGAGGAGGCCGATGACGGCGGTGAGGAAGATGGCGCCCGCCCAGAGGTGGATCGTCCAGGCGATTCCGGTGGTGGCGGCCAGTGTCGCGAAGTACAACGCGGTGAGGGTGGCGGGGATGGTGGTGGCGAACACGCGGAATTGCCGGGTGTCCTGTGGGGTGGGAGTGAGTGCGATGGCGAGGATATCGGCGAGGACGCCGGCGACGAGGTATGTTGGGAGGAGGAAGTGGCTGTCGCCGAGCACGGTCATGGCGGCGCCGTTTCCGGCAATGATCAGGGTATAACTTCCGATTGCGAGGCGGAATCGGGCCGTTAAAAGGAGGATGTATCCCATCAGGAGGGCAGCGTGGAACTGGAGGCCAGCCAGTCCATAGGCCGCTCCCGTGCTGTTTGTGCCGGGGACGACGAAGGCGGGGTGGATATAGAGGGTGAATGTGGTCATGATCGTTAATAGCAAGGTGGCGGGGATGACCACGGGGAACTGGGCGTGCCACCCGGTCACGTTGTCTCGGTGCCATGCGGCACGGAGCGGGGAGGTGATGAATAAGCCGCTACCGGTGGCGAGGAGGAGGTGGGTTGGACTGACGAGGGCTTCGACGTCGGCTTCAGCCCCGAACGCCGAATGCCACACGAAATCACTTGGTCCACCGACCACGAACAGTCCAAGCCCCACGAGACCAAGGCCGTAGCCGTCTGGGATCGCTGTCTGCCAGTCGAGCCCCCGTCGTTTTCTGGCGAGTATAATGCCGCCGACGAGCAGCATCGCGCCGATTACGCCGCCGTAGATGATGCTGTGTTCCGGGGTCAGGAATCCTTCTTCAGCAAAATCAAGGCCCCCGATATGCGATTGCACATCCAAAATCAAGCCACCGACTGAGGCCAAGACTAACGCAGTCACCCACGTGTCGAGTTGATCGTCGCTGATTCCGGCAATTCCGCCGCGTACTTCGGGGGATTGGCCACCTGCGGGCTCACTCGCCTGTGGTGTCTGGACGGTAGTATGGGGGGAGGGATGGTCCTCGCTGGATGGAGACTGGCCTGGGTCGCTGGGTGGTGGGCTGTCTCTGTTGTGGTCGCCGTCCATACGCGGTGAGACGCGCTGGGAATCCCTAAGAATCCACCGCTCATCCACCTGGCCGGTGGCCCGCGCGTCGGGGGTGTCGGGGTGGTTGGTGGTAAGCGACGCATTGAAACGGGCGCCGGGCGTCGGTTGCGGTGATGACGTTACGCGTCTCGAACACGCTCTCCGGGGAGCGGGAACCGTTCGAGCCGATGGATCCCGACGATGTCTTGCTGTATTACTGCGGGTTGACGGTGTCGGATGACGCCCATCTCGGCCATGCCCGGTCGTGGGTCCATGTTGATGTGATCCATCGGTGGCTGGAATACCTCGGCTATACGGTCCGGCATGTCGAGAACATCACCGATGTGAACGAGAAAATCGTCGCGCGCGTCGGCGAACAAGCTGCTGATGGAGCGGCTGGTGGGTCGCTTGGTGACTCCGAATCTGCTGTTGCGACGCGGTTTATCCGGCAGCTGTTGACTGATATGCGGTCGCTTCATTTGAAGCGGGCTGAAATCTATCCCCGGGTTTCAGAACATATCCCCGAGATCATTACGCTTATCGAGACGCTCATCGAGCAGGACTATGCGTATGAAGCAGACGGATCGGTGTACTTCGATGTGACTGCATTCCCCGACTACGGCCAGTTATCAAATCAATCCCTCGAGGATGTTGAGGCCCAAGGCCCTGAGGCCGAACGGACCGCGAAGCGGCATCCGGCTGATTTTGCGTTGTGGAAAGCCGGCGGCGTCACGCCCGATGACTTGGACGACCACCGCGATTCGAATCGGGAATATGGTGTTGATGCTCCGACCGGGGCGACCTGGTCGTCGCCGTGGGGTGAGGGCCGTCCGGGATGGCACATCGAGTGTTCGGCGATGGCGATGACGCATCTTGACGATGCGATTGATATCCATATGGGGGGCCGCGACCTCGTGTTCCCCCACCATGAGAATGAGATCGCGCAGAGTGAGGCTGCATCGGGCGAGCAGTTTGCCCGCTACTGGCTGCATGCCGACCTCTTGCAGATGGACGAAGAGAAAATGTCGTCCAGCCTGGGGAACTTCATCCCTGTCCATGAAGCCGTCGCGCGTTACGGGATGAACCCACTCCGGATGTTCTTTGTTTCTGCGTCGTATAATTCCACGCAAACGTATAGCGAGGCGGCAATGGAGGAGGCCATCGAGCGATGGGAGCGCCTTGAGAACGCTTACGCTCGTGTGGCAGAGGCCGCCGACAGCCCGGATGCCCTCACGAAAGTCGAATCAGAGCTCCCGGCGGCTGTCACCGACGCACACGAGGCATTCACAGAGGCGATGAATGATGATTTCAATACACGGGCTGCCCTCAGAGCGCTCTTCGAGTTGGCCGGCGCCGCCAACCGCCACCTCGACGACAACGACACGTATGACTACCGCGGACTCCGTGCGACTATAGACGCGTTCGACGACCTCGCCGGCACCGTCCTTGGATTCAGCTTCCACGGCGACCCCACCGGGAAAGCCGGCTTGGTACACGAGCTCATCGATCTCATCCTTGAGGTCCGCGAGCAAGAACGCGACGCCGGCAATTTCGATCGCGCCGATGCACTCCGTGCGGAACTCACCGCTCTCGGCATCGACGTCCACGACACCGACGACGGCCCCGAATACCGCATTTAACCACACCCGTATTACCGGACGACACCACGAGCTGTGGGGTCTCAAAACCCCCGTTTGCCCAGCGACCGCGATCAATATTGTTCTAACCGACGGTCACCTTGCACGCATGCCAAGGCCGGACCTCCTCGATGAATTCTCTTCTAGCTTCAAATACACGCGTCATGGAGTCACGATAGTGGAATCGATTCCTCACAGGGGTTGGTGGTGGATGGTGGGTGCCACGGCTAGGAGTGGTATGTGTGGAGGGGCCGGGGGACTCGGGGGTCGTTACTGGGTTTGGGGGTCTGTAAGTTCGTCGATGGCGCGGCGGAAGAGGAGGCCGATGGCGAGGTGTTGGGTCATGGCGTCTTCCATGGCGCGGCGGACAGCGTCGTGGTCGTCGATGGCGTATTCTTTGGTTTGGATGAGTTCCCGCATCTCGAGAAGCCCGTCGGCTTCGAGGTCATGGAGGGTTGGGTAGACGGTGCCGGGGCTGAGTTGCGCGCCGAAGAAGCGATTGAGGTCTTCCATGATACCTTTGCCGTGGGTGTTGTTCGAGCGGAGCCCGACGAGGACGAGGAGGAGTTCTGGTAAGGATTGCTTTACGAGGCCGTCATCGATCTGAGGTGCGTCGCCACCGAACAGCGTTGTGTTGGTTTCTTCGATGACAGATGCCGTGCGGGCGGCGGGGTCGGTGTCGCCCGCGGGGTTGGCTCCGGTCAGTTCGTTCACGAGTGTTTCGAGGGATGGGTCGGGTTGTTCTTGTGAACTCATTGGGTGTCCACCTGCAAGGTCTGCATACCCACCAGTAGGCCCGTATAAATATAAATACCCGGTATATTGTGGCTCATTACAAGGCCAGAAAGAATGCAAACGTTTGAGTAAGGAGTCCCTACGGTTCCTGAGATACACACTCAGCCGTTACCTCAATCGTCTCGCCCGCCGGGACTGTAAACCCAACTCGGACATCTTGCCACTCGCCATCAGTCCGCTGCCACAGTTTATCCCAGTTTACGACCCGGACACCGCTACAGTCGCCAAGCGGAAGCGTAACCGCCCCCGCAACGGCCCGCGCAAGCTGACTCCTGACCCGGATCGTGACGCGGTCTCGGGTCGCCTCCAATACCTCCGATTCAAGGAGATACGACGGTGTCGAGTACAGCCCCAACTCGGCGTTCTCGGCCGACCACAGCGACGAGTCCAGCGCTCGCTCTGCCAGAAACGCATCCGTTGCCGGATAGCCGAACGTCGATGGGGTAATCGCGGTCCCATCGCGCGGCACGGTGACGGTCCGCCATCCCCAATACTCCGTCGTCCCCGACGCCGCTGTCGTCGCCTCCACGAACAACGGCCCCGACCCCCCGTCCAGGATCGCGCGTTTGTCCTCGCGGGGTGTATCGAGGACTTCGTCGTCAGCACTTACGTGTTCAAGCCCGCTCCCGGTGGTCGTCACAACGGTGTCATCGCCGTGATACCGCGCTATCCGGTCGCGGTGGGCATGTCCAGAGACATGGAGGGTGACGCCGACATCCGCCAGGAGCGTCCGGACGGCCAACCGATTGGCCCCCACCCACCCGCCACCAGACTGTTCAACTCCGCGTGCCAGTTGTTCGGCCGCCGGCACCCCATCCGTTGTCCGCGTCGCTTCCCCGCCTTCCGTCTGCCGCCACGATGGATTGTGATGCGACAACGTGAGAATCGTCCCATCTTCATTGCGCTCCCGCCATGACTGTAGGTCTGATTGGAGCCAGGCGAGTTGCTCGCTACGGATTTGGCCGCCCCACGTCGATGGGACGGCCG
>CAZSSY010000016.1:15011-46659 GCA_964609565.1 uncultured Natronomonas sp. | reverse complement strand
CTCCCGTTCACGTTCCTGTTTTTCGCCTTCCGCGCGTCACTCCAGGGGGCTGGCGACACCAAAACCGCGATGTGGTTGATGGTTCTCTCTGCCGGACTCAACGTCGTCCTTGACCCGTTTTTCATCCTCGGATGGGGACCGTTTCCCGCGATGGGCACTCGCGGTGCAGCCTGGGCGACATTCATTGCACGGGGATTCGCGACCGCTGCCGGCATTTACGTCCTGCTTCGCGGTGGCTTTGGCGTCAAACTCCATCACCGTGACCTCGCGCCAGATCCCGGGCTGTTAGGGAAACTCATCACGATCGGCTATCCGGCCACGATTGATGGCTGGGCGCGGAGTTTTGCTGCCGTCGTGATGGCGGCGTTTGTGACGCCGTTTGGCACGGCCGCGATTGCAGCATACGGGATCGGGGTGCGATTGATGTCGATTTCGTGGTCGGTTGCCGGCGCAATCGGACAGGCGACCGCGACCGGAGTCGGGCAAAACCTCGGGGACGCAACGCCGGATCGTGCCGCCGAGGTCACCTGGACGGCGACCGGTGTTACGATGGGGATTTTGTTCGCCGCTGGCGGTCTGTGTGTAGCGTTTCCGGATGTCATGATGCGGATCTTCATTGATGAGGCTGCCGTCGTCGCTGAAGGCGTTATCTTTTTGTGGGTTATTGCTCCGTTTTGGGCGTTTTTCGGCGGGACGATGGTCATCCAGGGCGCGTTCCGTGGCGCGGGTCAAACGAAGGTTGCGATGGCGTTATCGTTGCTTTCACGCTGGATCTTCCGGGTTCCAGTCGCCATTATTTTGGCGTTTACAGTCGTCACGATCCCCGGGACAGCCGTCACATTCGGAGTGGGCCCGAGTATTGGGGTGGAGGGGATTTGGACGGCGTTTTCGACGGGCGCATTGGCATCGTTCTTGGTGGCTGTGTATTGGTTCCGACGTGGCCGCTGGACGGACGGCGTCATCGACGCAGACCCACAGCCGGCTGGGGTGGACGATATTGAATCTGTCGACGACTAACGACACGGTTTCGGACGAATACGTCGTGGAGATGGCGCTGCAGCCTGAAAGGGGGTGAGAGGCATTGTGTGGGATATGGTACTACCCAGACCGTTATGTTAGATGAGTGATGGTTTTCCAAACGGTAATAGGGGCACCAAGGAACAGTGCATACAGATGTCGAACACGGAGTTCCGGATAATCGATCAAAAAGTCGGGCTCGTCGGCGCCACCGCCCTCACCGTCGGCAACGCCGTCGCCATCACAATGTTCCTCCTCCCAGCCCATCTCCTCGCCGACGGCGCCGGCCCCTCACTCGCCGTCGCCGCCGCCCTCACTGCCATCCCCACCATCTTCTCCGTCCTCCTCATGCTCCAACTCGGCGGCGCCATGCCCGCCGCCGGTGGCAGCTACGTCTACGCCTCCCGCCTCGTCAGCCCCTTCTGGGGCTTCGTCCTCCCCTGGGTCTCCATCCCCGCCGTCTGGCTCGGAATCGTCTACACCGGCTACGGATTCGCCGAATACATCCGCTTTTTCCTCCCGATGGAAATCCCCCTCGGCGCAATCGCCCTCACCATCCCGGCGCTCTCCATCCAGGCATGGATCTGGGTCGCTATCATCCCCTTTCTCCTCTTGAACCTCTTCGGCATCCGCTTTGTCACCCAAGTCCAATTCGCCCTCGTCGCCGTCATCGTCTTCGGAATGCTCCTGTTCATCGCCCCCGGCGCCGCTGCCATCGACACCGCCAACTACACCCCGATGTTCCCCGAAGGCTACGGGCCATTCATCGTCGCGATCGTCTCCTTATTCATCGGCATGTACGGCTTCGGCCTCGCACTCAATATCGGCGAAGAAATCAAGGACCCGGTCAAGAACATCCCCCGCGTCATCGCGTTAAGCACCATCATCGGCGTCTCCCTCATGGTCGGTGCCGTCGTCGTCGCCGTCGGCGCCTTCCACTGGACCGACTGGGCCGGTTCCGAAGCCGGGATCTCCGTCGTCGCCCTCGAATTCCTCCCCTGGTGGGGTGCCGCAGTGGTTGCCTTCGCCGCCATCGTCGGTGCCCTCACCACCATCAACACCATCTACGTGAACTTCTCCCGCCTCGTCATGCGCGCCGCCCGCGACGAAATCCTCCCGACATCACTCGCCAACGTCAATAGCCGCTTCGATAGCCCCAACCGCGCCGTTCTCCTCATCGGCGTCCCCCCGCTCCTCCTCGTCCTCGCCACCCCCGACCCACTCGACCCCGTCTTCATGTCCATCGTCCTCTCGCTCACCCTCCTCTTGAGCATCATCTTCCTCGCAATCGCCGCCTATCGCCTCCCCAAACTCTTCCCCCAACGCTACGAATACTCGTTTTACCGACTTCCCCGCCCCATCCTGTATGCCAGTGCTGCCGGCGGGATTCTCGTTCCCACTATCTTTTGGCTCCTCCTCCTCACCGAACAACCAGCCGCCGGCATCGGGATTCTCGCCTGGATCGTCGTCGGCTATCCCGTCTACCGCTACCGCCTCCGGCGCTACCGCCAAGCCGGCATCGACCTCCGCGAGCAAATGAAACTCCTCCACGACCACGAACAAGACGCCGCCGCCCACGACGATTAACCCACCACCCTCTATGTACCATCAGTTACCACCGACATCTCACTGCCGATCATGCCGCTGGCAGCGCGGGGAGATACAAACACGCAACGGATGAATGGTGAGTGATGAAAGAGTATCCGCGAGTCCCGACGCTCGAGGAGATCCCCACGGATCACTTCCAGGGCCATGTCTGGCTGCAGGAACTCCTCGATGGCGGACAGCTCCGATTTCACCTCCGAGAAACCGGGGTGATTGAGTTTGGTGACAGTCGCCGCCGGTTCACCGACGATATCCCGCTTGCCTATAGGCATGCCGTCCGACACGTCCGTGATGCCTTAGATCGAGAAGCACTCCGCGACGCCGTCACCGACGTCGAATCCATCGTGTTCTTCGGGGAAGCGATGCACAGACACCGGATCGAGTATGACTGGCATCGGACACCATCGGTCCTCGGCTTCGATATCTGGGACGGCGACGACGAACGATTTCTCCCGCCCGACGCCACCGAAACAGTCTTTGAGAAACTCAACCTCCACGTGGTGAATACCATCGAGAAAGAACGCCGCTGGAGGGATTTCCATCCAGACGCATCGACCATCCCCACGTCGGCCTGGCGAGACGGCCCCGCGGCCGGCCTCGTCGTCCGCGATAAAACCGGGAATCGGGCACGCCTCACGAACCCGGCGATAGATCACGACACCATGGTCGAACCCATTACGGCAGCGCCCGAGGCCATTGCGGAGAAGTATGTGACTGACGGTCTCCTCCAGGAGGCCGTCGAAGCAGTGGCGGCAGACCTACCCCACATTCCGTTTGACCCATTGTTCGAACGTGTCGTCGAACTCCTCCTTCGAGACATGCATCGCCGCCTGACGCACGGCCAGACCGCGGTCACCCTCCCTGAATTCCGAGCCGCCATTGCAGCCAAAACACACGACTGGCTTGACCACTCCCACTAACCACCAGCACGTCCCAGGTCAAAATCCTCCATGCCCAGTCGGCGTCCACCCATCTGGGCGATTATTCAGGAGAGAGGACCCAGGCTCTCCGGTGAGTTCGACTTCGGTGACGCGGTAACCCGGTGTAGGTGTGGAGTCGCGGCGGGTATTCATCCTTTGGTCTAATAAAGTGACATAGAACCACGGTGCAACAGCTAACCAAGAGGGGAGTGAACACGTCATCAGAATGTCAGACTATTCAGCGTCGAATGTAACGCGGCGACGCATGCTGAAGCTCTCGTCGGTCGCGGCTGGTGCCACAGCCATCAAGGGAACATCGACGGGTGCTGCACAAGCCAGTCACGAACGGTTCGATGACAGCATCGAGAGCCACGATGGAACGGAAATCGTATTCACAGTCTACAAGCCGGCAGAAGCTACCGAAAAAAACTCCGTCCCCCTGATTGTCCACTCGCATGGGTGGTCTGGGTCCCGGACGTCAAGCGAGGATGCATTCCAACGGGAACTCGACCGCGGGTTTGCCGTGTTGAGTTTCGATCAACGGGGCCACGGCGAGTCTGGGGGACAAGCACACGTGCAAAACCCCGAGCGGGAAGGGAAAGACGTCATCGAGATTCTTGACTATATTACGCGCCAAGCATGGGTCGCCCGCAGTCAGAGCGGTACTCAGATCTCGACGCCGGATGACCCGATGGTGTTTGCGATGGGTGGGAGTTACGGTGGTGGCTATCAGCTCGTCGGAGCCTTCACAGAGAAACGCATCCGTGAAGATGGTGAGACGCGGTTCGACGCGCTTGCACCCCAAATTACGTGGTTTGATCTGAGTGAGTCGCTTGCGCCACAGGGTGTCACGCGAAGTGCGTGGGTCGCGGCGTTATATGCCGCTGGAGCGGCGAATATCCCTGAGTATATTCATCGTGCGTTTGTCTATGGGAGCACGACGGGGCAGTGGCCAGATGGAGAGTTGCCGGGGGAACCAGATATCGATTCACAGTTTTTCGAAAACGGGCCCAGTGGCTTCGTCGACGAGATGCAACTGGATATCCCGGTCTTGTTTGGACAGGGGACGTCTGATAATTTGTTCAATCTGAATCAAGCCTGGCATAATTTCGAGGATGCATTAACCGAGGAGGCGCAAGACCGCAGTGCGGTAGTGGCATATAATGGCGGGCATGCACTCCCGAATGCACTACCTCCAGGCCAGCTGAATTTCGATGATGCCTGCTCACCGGATGGTGATTTCGGCGCGCTTCGCCTCCAATTCTTCGACGCCGTCAGGACGCCCGGCAGTAGTGACAGTGGTGGCCAGGAGACTGTCCGGGATGTTGTGGCGTCTCGCTACCGGTTGACGACGGCTGATGGGTCACGATGTCTTAGGCGTGACACGTTGGCCGATCGGACATCGGTGGCGAGTGGGATTGACGTGACCCTTCCCACAGCGCAACGTGATGGCGTCGGTCTGACCGCACTCGGGGCCGACCGAGTGACGGAGGAGGGGGATCGACTCGTGGGGGCGATGGATGAATCGGTGGCTGAAAATCTGGTCGTGACTGGTGATGGGGTGGCGGGAACGCTCCAGGACGAAGGGGTTGTCGGAACGACGACGGGTGTTGGTGTGCCGCTGAATCTTGAACTGACAGCTGGACCGGTGACAGTTGGTGGGGTACCGCTGCTGTCGGCACAGGTGACGACTGTTGGTGTCGAACAACGGGTGTTTGCCGCGTTGGCAGTGGGGGAGACGCCAGCGACGGCGCAAGTGGTCCAGAACAATATGATGCCATTACGCGAACCCGAACCAGTTGTGGGTGAATCACGGACGATTGAATTACCGGGAGTCGCGATTGATGTGGCGGACGGTGAACGGTTGTTCCTGACGTTGTCTGCGATGTCTGATATGTCGTTTGGCCATGGATCAGTCAGGACACCGGGGAGTGTAATACTGGAAGATCTCCAGGTCGAAGTGCCGCTCGTCGACGAGTAACGAAGGCGGGGTCGGCCGGATGAAGTGTGTTTAAAAAGGGTGGTCGGGTTTTGGGTGAGGGAGGGGTGGGCGCGGTCGCAAGCCCTAGGCTTAACCCGGCGAGAAGATAATATATTGACATGTCTTTTGTGAGTGTCTGGCGCGACCTCCGAGAGCAGGCCGCATCGCTGGGCGACGACGCCGTCCTCGTCACGCCCCGATCTGAACGCCCGTTTATCGTCGATGCCACCGCCGACGACCGCATCATCATCACGTTCCGAGAGGACACAGAGGAACGCATCCTCTGGCGAAATCAATTCAAGGTGCTCTATGACCGACTCGTCGACGGCGACGAAGACCTCTCGATGTCCTCGATTCCGCCTGGTGTTGAACCATACGCTGCTGTCTTGAGTCTCGGCACCGACTTCACCGTCGACGGCACGACACTCCAGGCGAGTACCGGCGCGCCAGGCGGCAAAAGCCCATTCCTGCATGAGGCGTGGGAAGTCCGGACGACGCCCGAACGCGTCCACGACGACGCCCTCCTGTTAGCTGAAACACTCGAACGCTACCCCGTCGGAACCCCCGAGGCACTCGACACCGATGACCTCGTGAACCTCTACGTCCTCCTTTCAGACGTCCAACGCGAAGCCGACCGGCTCCGCTCATCCACCGGCGACATCCTCCTCGACCGCATCGGCCCAGACGGGACCCTCACAGGCCAATTCGGCTCCGTCGCCCGGACCGAACGCCAACGCCGACGCCTGAAGCCAACTGAAGCAATCTTCGCCGCGCTCGAAGCCCACAGGATCCCCGAAGACTGGGTCATCGGGATCGACCGAGACAAACTCGACGTCGTCCTCTCAGTGACCGACGTGGAAGAGACCGATGTTTACGACATCGACACCCAGGTGTACGTCCGAAAAGCCGACGTTGAAGAACGCGAAAAACAATCACGGCTCGAAGGCCTCAAAGCCCGGCTCGATGCAATCGATGACGAGACAGCCACCACCCTCCACGACGAAATCGAAACCCTCGAACGCCGCATCGACGAAGTCCTCGCCGCCGGCTAACACACAGCGACAGATCAACCAACCTGCCATCGGATCCGGCACCGGGCCGTCCAGTCATACCACCGCTGGCCGTGATCCCGCAACATCTCACAATTGTGTTGGGAGCCTTGGGAGATAGGGAATGGGAGTGTCGTTATCCGATGTGTTCGAATGCGTCAGGTGTGCGGTGGCCCGTTCGGTATTCATCGAGATAATACACGATACCCGGTTGGTGGGCTGCGCCGACAATGAGATGGACTGTATCGGCGGAATCATTGTGGTAGACGACGTAATCGGCCATTCGTTCGTTCCGGGCGTGTGAGACAATTTCAAGTTCCGGGTCATGGTTTCGCAGCCATTCGCGTTCGACCGGTTGCGGGAGGAACTGCGTTTGATAATATCGATGAAGCTCCGGGAGCTTGCGTGGATCCTCCGCCGCGTCCCGAGACAGTGCAAACGATGCGAAGTCATTCCCGCGGGCGATGTCTTCATGACTCATCAGAAACTGGGAGGCGACATCCCCGAGGGCTTTCGAGAAAGCCTCACCATACACGTCACCGCCTGACTCTATGAGCGCAAAAACTTGATCGCGAAACCGGGTGGTGATTGAGGTAATATCCTCCAGCAGGCCCGAGTACTCTGAGGTGTCGTGTCCCTCGGGGAATTCTTCGAGTTTGGTGATTGCCCAGCGATAATCGTCCATTTCACAGACATCAGAGAATTCTTCGAAATACATCTGGCGAATGCCTTGTTCACAGTATACTGCGTCACCCTCAGCCAGAAACGTGGTGACATGGTCTCGGAGAAACGACCGTTCCACGTCGCTGTCGGCGTGCGTGACGCCGTGGACCCAATACTGGCGGCCGTCAACCTCGACACAGGTGCCAGCGAGATCAGTCGTTGGGTGCGGCGGTGGGAGTTCCCGGTCTCGTAAGGTACGCCACTCGTCTTTCGCTAGGAAATACGCCTCATGATCCGTGTCTGCACCCGTGAGCGCGCGAATATCCTGGAGTCCTGTTGCCGCACGGAGGTCCGCCAAGCGAGCTGCTTGTGCCGTCGTCAGCGCCGACATATCGTCAGACCGAGAACTCATCACCCTTAGTAGGGCTGACATACCAATAAGCCCACTGTCCACGGAGCCCTCGCCGGTATCGTCGACCCCCGAGTGTTTACAACCCTGCCCATGGAACGAAGACTGCAATGGAAGGGGTGCTCTGGTATCTGCTCGCCAGTTCACGCGGCGCCGGGACCCGGTCCCGCATCGTCCGGGCGCTCGAAGAGCGCCCCCGAAACGCGAATCAGCTCGCTACCGACCTCGAGTTAGACTACACCACTGTCCGGCACCATCTCGATGTCATGATGGACGACAACCTCCTCCGCCGGTCAGACGACGACTACGGCGCCGTCTATCTTTTCACCGAGCAGGCACGCGCCAACTGGGACACCGTCGAAGAAGTCCTCGCAACCGTCGAACCCACATCCACGTCTTCTGACTCACAGCCATCGACACCGACGGAGACGCATCCAGAACCGGAGGACGATACGACGTCACGCCAATCACCAGACAATGAATCAGACCGACACGACACCACGGAGCACGACCCAGACATGGATACTGAGACGATGACTGACGAATCGACTGAATCGAGGGATACCGAATGAGTTTGGAGGAAGTTTGGACAGGACTCAAGAGGATGACTCCAAAAGGTGGTGACAATGGAGATTTGGCTCCAGGCAGCTAGGGCAGCTGCCGCGGTGAACCTGGTGCTGTTACTGGGCCTCGGGTGGGTATGGTATACGAACTTCCGCGCCCATGGCGCCCGCCACACGCTCGGGCTCCTCGTATTCGCCGGATTCCTCCTCATCCAAAACGCGTTGTGGCTCTACTACTACATCTTCCATCCCGAATTCGTCGGCTGGTTTGTCGCCGCAGCACTCGACGTCCAAGTCGGTGTCATGGCGCTGTGCGGCCTCGAACTCATCGCACTACTCGTCCTCACCCGCATCACCTGGCGGTAACAGACCGCCCGTTCCCCCGTCTCGACGGACTAGCGAAGCGACTGGGGCGGGGAGACTCCGGATGAATGTTGGACACAGTTCGGAAAACCCTCAACCGTACGGCTGCCGCCACCCACCTGTATGACGTTGACTCGACGTGCCATCCTTGGTGCGACCACGGTCGCGGTCGGTATTGCTGGCTGTCTCGGTAATGGCGACACCGACGAACCGGTCCAGGATGCCGATGTTGTCGGTGCGGACGAGGCGACGATCAAAACCCGCTCGCATACAGACCACGGTGATATCTTGGTTGGACCAGAAGACCGGACGCTCTATATGTTCGATCAAGACACCCAGGGCGAGGGTGCCAGCACCTGTCGCGGGGACTGTGCCGAAAATTGGCCGCCACTCACCGAGGATGCCCCGACGCGAACCGAAGCGGTGACCGCCCCGATTTCAACGTTTGACCGCGACGACGGCGCGAGTCAGGTCGCCGCCGATGGCTGGCCCATCTATTACTTTGCCGACGACGAGCCCGGCGATGCCACCGGTCAAGGTGTCCACGATGTCTGGTGGGTCCTCACCCCCGACGGCGCCCCGGTCCGACCCAACGAAACCACCAGTGGTGACGATAACGACGACTCGATCCCAGGATACTAACACCACGCGCTGGCACACACGTGAGGACTAAATGACGGCCGGTAACGGGTTACTGGCAGTAACGTGCGGCACATCCATAGTTAACCCCTCCGGAGGTCAGCCGTCGAATCACTCATTTGGACGGATAGACGAGTTGCCAGGGTACGCATTGACGGGCGGGGTTAGGGATTTCATGTTGAAATCCGATTTCCCACAGTACTGTTCGGCAAGCTCTCCGAGTGCGCGAGTGCGAAGGATATCAGCCACATTATGTTGGAGAAGCTGCCTGAAATCCCCCGTCTCAAACGCCTGCACTGCGGCATCACTCGAGGCAAATGGATCCAGGTCAGTCAGTCCGTCACTGACAAGTAATTGATACACCGATTCGAGGTCCATGACGGCCCCATTGTCATCCGTGACCCCGCGTGTTGTATTGAAGTACCGGTCGACGATTGTCATGACATCCGCGTACGGCAGAGCAAACGGCCATGGGATGCCGTGGGAGGCATATCGCGTGCGGAGAAACGGTAAATCGAACCCACCCTGATACCGCTCTCCGTTATACGCCACGAGAAGGTACTCCTGGTCGTTCAGCGATTCCGCTGCATACACCGTCACAGCCTCAAGTACCGACGACTCCGTCGGGAAACTCCTGACGGAAACCGATATCTCAAACGTTGCAGAAAGAGCGGATGCCAGCGAGTCATCAGCGATTGGCCGACCGTCGGTATGCAGGAACACCCGACAGCCGTCCGGGAGCGCTATCCCAACGACAGTAACGACCGCGTCGGCCCCTAAACCAGTCGTCTCGATATCGAATCCGATTGGTGTTAACAACCCCATCGATACCCAACGCATCAATCGACCAGTATATACCCTTAGGCGCGCCGCTTCCATGTTTCCACACCCACTACTCGATACCCCATCACGTATGCCAACCCGCAAGCCATTCAACTGGAAGGCTCTCCCCAACAGGCCGAGGGCACCGACGTCCAAGGAGTCAGACGGTCCCGGAGGTGATATCGAGGACTACCCGGAAACGGGGATAGATATCGGTCACATGCTATCCATTGTGGTGTTCGAGTTATTTGGTCTCGTCATCATGATTCCACTGAAGAGCATTAACGCGGCAAGCGCGACCATTCCTGCATCCCATCCCATCCCCGCCATCATGCCGCCCCCATCCATCCCCATACCAGCCACATCAGCCATCATGCCTGTCCCCATGAGCACCTGATTGAGAAGCATCACGACAGCATAAATGATCATGAGTAGCCCGCTTGCGTTCCCGAGTCGGGCGGCAAAATCTGTGAGCAAGACGGCTCCGTGAGCAATAACGACGACACCGATGATGGCCATAATCCACCTGCTCAAAGCCAATTGAGACATCATAGCGGCAGACCAGATCGAATAGAAGCCTGATGCAAACGCGATCGCAGCACCATACAGCCGGGTATTCGAAATCATACACGAGTGCCCGCACGCGTGACTTAAAGAAATACCTGCCACGCCAATCCATGTAATATCCCTTCTCTTTCACCGCCTCATCGAGATTTCAACGGAGTAGACGAAGGGAAGGTTATCGCGGGGTATTCACGACTACGTCCGTCAAACCGGGGTAATCATCGACGGCCATCCCACCGGGGTTGCAGGGATCGCCGCCGTATTCGCACGTTGCCAGACGGAGATTTGGTCTATGTGGGTGACAGCACCGTGAGGTTGCAGGGATCGCCGCCGTATTCGCACGTTGCCAGGCGGTCTGTTCTGTATTCGTCTCCTTACCAAGTATAAATAAACAGGTATGTATGGCGCAACGACTTTGACAACTTGTCAAGTCGATTGTTTGCATGCGTCGAAGTACCATATCGCGGCGGGGTGTAATGTCGGCGATCACAGCCTCTGGTGTATCAGCCATCGGATTCCCGGGAATGGGGGCCGCTGCCAATGTGAATGACGAAGACTTTGAGGAGCGCGAATGGGGGTACGTCCATACTGATTTTGACCCTCCCACTGGCACGCAGCCCGCTATCCTGGAAAAAGATGGATATACTGGCGCGTCAACCCAGCGGCCACCAACGCACTACGTGCGAATGCGAGACGGGGTTCTCATCGCGCTCGCGGTCCATCCACCAGCGGAGAACACCAAAAATGACCATATTCTGGTTCGAGCGAGTATCCGTGGTACTGGATGTTCCGGCGGCCGGTTCAACCTCTTTGATCGAACTCATGCAAAAGATGGTCAAGAGATCATCGAGTGGATAGCAGACCGTCCGTGGGCCCTGGATCGTGTCGGTTTGTTCGGGTCCTCGTACGGTGGAATCACCGCGTTGCTGGTCGCGACCGCACAGCCTCCGTCACTGGCCGCCATGATGGCGATCAAAGGTCTCGGTGACATTTATCGGGACATCGCCTATCCCGGTGGTATCGGGAACGCCGGCTTCCCACTCGTGTGGTCGCTCGCCCTCCGGCCAGGTATGGCCGCTGAAGGATCAATTGAGGGGATCTCGAATGGTGACGGTATTTGTGCTGAGAACACGGCAACTCGACCACAACAAGACATTCGTGACTCGGCCGCGTTACTGGCAACCCGCGAGGAAGATGGCCCACGGTATCAGGTTCGGTCACCGATTACGTATGCCGACCGGATCGATGTTCCGACGTACATTGCCTACGGGATGCAGGACGAGCAGACAGGGCCGCGCGGCAACCCGAACCTCTTTCACGAGATTAGTCCCGAGCCGGCCTCACCGCCCGGGACTCCGCCTGGTCAGGATCCGCTCCATGATGAACCGAAGCTACTGCGTGTCGTGAATGGCTATCACGCCACTGTTGCCTCGGATCCCCGCGGATGGTTCGATTACTGGTTGCTCGGGGAAGAAACTGGGATCATGGATAACCCGCCCGTCAGAATCCGAACGGGGGTAAATACTGATGGCGCCCAGGTCGAATGGGAACTGGACTCCTTCCTTGAGCCCGATGCCGACTGGACGCGGTTTTACCTCCGAGACTCGGCTGCACTCTCACCGAGACCGCCAGATACGGACGGGACTGACCAGTACCTCAGTGGGACTGCCAGGCAATCGTGGGTCTGGCAGGGCGACAACACCGGGAGTGAGGTAACATTAGCCGACGGGCTTGACACGCTCACGTACCGCTCATCGCCCTTCACCACCCCAACCATGATTGCGGGCCCGATAACCGCGACGCTGTATCTCAGTTCGACGACCCCCACCGCCGACGCTGACTTATTGGTACGGAATGCCGCAGCACTCGGGACAAACCTCTTCGTACGAATCGCCGACGAATTCCCGGATGGGAGTGTAGTGCCGCTTCAACGTGGTGTGCTCCGTGCGAGCCATCGACAACTCAACGAAGAGCAAACACTCTATAACGATGATGGTGATATTATCCGACCATATCGATCCCACACCAACCCGGAGGCGATAACACCGGGGGTGGTCCATCGATACGATATCGAAGTGTGGCCACTCGCCCATCTCATCCGTGAAGATCACCGACTCGTCGTGCGTATCCACTCACCGTCCGCAGTCGATGGCATCTGGATATACGAACCCACCGATGCACCCGCTCTGAATACGGTGTATCGAACGCCAGACCGTCCATCGAGCGTCCTCCTCCCCCTGTTCGAGTGGCCCACCGATAGACCACTCCCACCAGCACAAACATGTGGTGAACCAGAGGGATACCGGTGTATCGATGGCTACGAATCAGGACTCGGTCTGGATGCACCACTCCATGGCGGCCCCAGTGATCTCACTGCGACGGAAGTCCCAGAAACACTCGAATCGCGACTTGATGACTCCATTCAGGGGCTTCTGGAGGAACGTGCCAATAGCAATATCACTGCAGGACTTGATGACAGCTCCACGGCAGTCCCCACGGGTGATGTCTCGACCAAACTCGAGACCCTGATCACCCGTCATCGGTAACTCCCGGCCGACATTTATCGCTGAGAACGTCTTTCGCAGTTTTGACGTGCCGGAAGGCATACCCATGTCTCTATCTACCCCAAATCATTTATTGTCCCCGGCAACGCCCTGATACTCGGTGTTCTCACCCCTACCGTTGGCTTCGATGATCTCAGACTGTGAGCTTCTATGAGTTACTGACTCTTAGAATAGAATGTGGCCCTCCAGGGGCGTTCTGGGAGTAGGGGGAGAAACCGGACGTCGGACCACGGGTATACGAGTGGGCTGGTGATTACTCGAAGAAATCCTTGAATCGATCTATGAGTCGCTGGATATTGCCGTATGCCCCTTCCCGCTTATCGAAATCAAGAATCACACACCGTCCCCGCCAACCGCGAAAAAGACCCGGTAGTCACCGATTCGCGTCCGGTAAATCTCGTGATTCGTGCCAGCGATCCGTTCAACGTCATAGTCCCACAGGTCTCTGTATTCGTTCGTCACCATCTCGGTCAGCTTCGCCTGGATGCGCTCGTCAACCTCAGAATCTAATTTGGCGGCCTTCCGGCTGGCTCTCTCGTGATACCCTACTTCGATATCGGTCATGTAACCCCGAACCCCCGATATCGGCCCGGTTAGTCGTCTCTCCGCCGGTTATGTTCCTCTACGGATACGAACTTGTCACCGTCAATGGCCTCCTCAGCCAACCGGTCAAGCTCCTCGGGGGATATATCGTCATCCCCGTCAGGGTCATCACCGCCATCATCCCCATCTGGCGGCTCTGCCTCAGGCTTGAACGTGCTCATGGAGGATGAAACCGCTCCGCGAGCCATAGGTCTGTCCCTATTTTTGCAACCCGAAATAAAGCCATTTGGCGGCATGCGATACCGAAACCCAGTATTCGCGGGTAATGAATCTGATAATATTGTTGGTAGTCGAGTCACGCCTGGCGATTTTGGCTTTGAGAACAGCAATCGTGAGAGTAGGGGAATTGAGACCATCAGGTTGGTCATGCTCCGTCGGGGATTTGAACCCCGGTCCTTGCCGTGAGAGGGCAAGATGATTGGCCGGACTACACCAACGGAGCTCGAAGTATCTGTCTGGATGCGTCCTGGGTGTACCCATGAGGCACGTATAACGATTGCGCTTCACCCCACAGTCCCCCGATTTCAGCTAGATAGCCACCAATACAGCCATAGGTTACAGTCTCTCGAAACCTCCGGCTTTGAAGTTGGTTATCCAGTGGAAAACTGAACGTGGTGGTCAAGGAACGCAAACCCAGGATTTACGCCGCTGACATGCAAAACCAGGCATATGCCCGACGTGGAAGTGTCGTTGCCGGATCGCATCGACAGTGAAATAGACCGACTCGTCAACCAAGGCGAATTCCTGAACCGGGATCAGGCCGTCGAGGAACTCCTCTCGATGGGGGTGTCAGCCTATACGACAACGGGAGAAAACGATTCCGATGACAGTGAGGACCTGTTCACACAGATGACTGATGACCAACAAGACCCGGCGGCTCGACAAGAAGACCAAGGCGACGAATACACCCTCTGAGACACCACTCGGTTGTTTTCGCGACTGAAATCGATACTCTGTGAGGACCGTCCGGCGCGTGTAGCGAAATTGCGAGAACCGGCGTGAATGGAGTGCGTGGTTGCGGTTGGAATCACCGGAGTGGTGGTATTAGTCGTGGGGGTGGAAGCGTTTGACGGCGCGGTTGACAGCGGCTTGATCACCGAGGAAAGTGATGTGGTCGCCGAGTTCGACGATGTCGTCGGCGTCGGGGACGTGAGCATCGTCGCCGCGGCCGAGGACGCCGACGATGCAGCCGTCTGGCATGGCGGCGTTGACTTCGCGGATTGTTTTGCCGGCGAGGTCGTCGGCGGTGACTTTGATTTCGAGGATATCGTGGCCGTCGCCGAGTTCTGACATCCAGTGGGCAATTGCTGGGCGTTCGATCTCGTTGTCGATAGCGAGGGCTGTCGCGGTAGAAGCATCAATCGCGGTGACGTCGAGTGAATCGAACGCGTTCACGTTCTCTGGGGTGTTGACGCGTGAGTAGACGTTTTCAACGCCGAATTTTGAGCGGGCGAGTTGGCAAACCAAGAGGTTTCGGTCGTCGTCTGCAGTCGAGGCAATCACGTACTTCGCGTCCTCTATCCCCGCCTCACGGAGGACATCGTCGTCCGTTCCATCCCCGCGATGGACGGTGAACCCGGCGTCGCGAGCAACTTCAATATGGGTGTCATCGTGCTCGATGATAATGACGTGTTCGCCTCTGTTCTCCAGTCGTGTGGCGAGCGCCCGGCCGACCCGGCCGCCGCCGACAATGATTGTTCGCATAGGTGTAACACCGAGTGAATCGCCGATTTGTCGCGCCAAACCAGCCTCAAGGACAACAGTCGCAAAGATCACGATAAAGACCGCACCGAGTAACGTTTGAGCGGCAGCTGCTGCGGCTGGATCGCCCGTAGCCGACAACTGGATCGCGAAGAGAGTAGCGACACTGGCCGGGATAATGCCGCGTGGCGCGACGATACTCAAGAATACGCGTTCATTCCGCGTGAACCGTGGCAGACCACCTGTCGATAGGGCGATAACGATGGGGCGGACCACGAAGGCGACGGCGACGACGAGAATAATCCCGTCGAGACCGAGGGCGGTGATGGCGTTGACATCGATGAGGGCGGCGAGTGAAATGAAGACGAATGAGAGGACAACGAGGGTGGTATCACGACCGAATTCTTCCATGGTGTCGCGGTGGGGTAACGGGAGGTTGCCGAGGACGATGCCGGCGGTGGCGGCGGCAGCGATCCCCGCTTCAGGGGCGAACGCGTCGGCGATCCCGTAGGCACCGATAGCGGCCGCGAGGAACAGAAACCGGGCGGCTTGCGGGGCATCGCTGGGCGTGACTTCACTGTGGAGGATGTAATAGATGACAACAGCGACACTGACGCCGGTCCCGACGCCGACGGCAAACCGTGTCAGGAAGCCATACAGGCTCGCAGAGATACTGCCGTCACCGACCATGAAGACCTCGAAGATGACGACGGCCGCGATGGCGGCTGTCACGTCATTGAAGATGCCTTCGCTCTCGAGGAGTGCGGCGACGTGGTCACGGAGCCGCACTGCCTCAAGAATCGGGGTGATGACGGTTGGACCCGTTGCAACGAGGAGAGCCCCGACAAGAAGCGCTGTCGGCCAGGCCGCCTGGAGGATATAATGAATGGCGAGAGCCGTCCCAAGGAACGTGATGATTGCACCAATAGTGACGATCCGTATGGTTGCTGTCTGAGCTTCACGGAGTCGGTCAGCACGGAGATTGAAGGCGCCATCGAAGACGATGACCGAGACGCTGAGCCCGACAACGACACTCAACCCGGTGCCAAACGTTTCAAGCGTCACAATTTCAAGTCCGAGATCGCCGATGATGAGCCCGATCACAATGAGGAACAGGACACTTGGGACACGGAGGCGGCGAGCGAGGAGCTGGGCGCCAATGCCAAGAACCACAATACCGGCAATCACCGGAAGGACATCAGCTTCCACGGCTCACTCACATCGACATCCACACCGCCACCCAACGTAAATTCCGGTCCTTCACACCGCCCCACGCTCTGCGGATGCCCATCACCATGACTCGCCATCACGGCCACGTCGTCGACCGGACTGCCAGAGCGGACGCTCAGTCCCTCAATTCGTGACGTGGGGGCGAGACGAAATATCTCGTGGGATTAGATCGTCGCGGCAGTAGCTGCAGATATCCGGGTTACTCGCGGTGGAATAGTGGTAGCGTGGAATGTGGCTACCCTGCTGTGGTGTTTCGGGCCTGTGTTAGTGGCCGAGGAGGCGTGGACGGAGGATGAACCAGACGATGACGACAAAGAGGATGAACCCGAGGAAGGCCCACATCGCGATTGGTATTGACACGTCCATGTGACGTGGTTACTATTTGTTTTGGATAAGTTTCTCGATCATAGGCATCCATACCGGATGTGAACGGTCAACGCGGAGAGTACCAGAGCTTTACGAGGGCTGGTAAAGCGAAATCGAGAGATATCGTGTGTTGGGGTGATGCTACAGGCGTTCGGCCGGATGCGAGGTGGCTTGCATGAAAGGGTTATGAGGGTGGACATGGCTGGCTGTAGAGTTCTTGTCGGCGGGGCTCGCCGCCACCGACGGCATTGACGGGTTCGAGTACGACATATACCGAGACGGCCTTCGGGGTGTCCTCCCGGTAGGTCGTTGCCTTCTGACAGAGGTAGTCGGCAAGGTATTGGAGTTCGACCGTGGAGCCATCGCGGATATCGCCGAGATAGCGCTGCCAGTAGACATTTTCATACGTTGTAGCTGCATCCGAGGGGGGCCCGACATCGACAGCACTGCCGTCAAACGCATCAAGTTGGTCGCCCGATTCGTATGTCACGGGGGCGATGAACCACTGGCTGTGCGTTGGGGGCGTGGGCGCGAAGAGCGTCCAGGTATATCCGCTTGAT
Organism: uncultured Natronomonas sp.; assembly: GCA_964609565.1. GTDB lineage: Archaea > Halobacteriota > Halobacteria > Halobacteriales > Haloarculaceae > Natronomonas. The sequence continues at coordinate 29,040 of CAZSSY010000016.1, read as the reverse complement.
TTTGGGATCGGATTGTACTCGATATCCCCCGCCAGCCCCAGGGCTGTTGCCGGCCAGAGAATACTCACCGCCAGGAACACGGCGAGGAGCACGATTGTCGACACGCGGACCGACCGCCGCACGCCAGGGGGAACGGTCGGAGCTGGACGGCCGGGCAGGTGGCGCCGGAGGAACCGGTGACCACCTGCTGTCTTCGCCGTGATACGGGGGAGGAGAGCGGCTTCGAGGGAGTCCCACACCTGACCTGGGAGATAAGGGAGCAATATCGCTATCACGATAATGGGGAACAGACCGAGGTACATCGTGACAAACATCCCGAAATGAGCCAGCATGAACGCGGCGACGATGAGCGTGCGACGAATCCCGGTGGTTACGACCAGAAGCGGTGAGAAGACCAGTAATCCAAGCCAGAGATAGGTCACAATGGTGAGCAGCCAGGGGGCCGCCGTCAGCGGTGGACCGAGGAGGATCGAGAAATGTTCGAGTTCCAAGACGTACTGGATAGCGACGCCCGATACCCATGGGTCGCTCTGGAGTTTAAACCCAGCATTCGCTAGGTATACCACCACGAGCTGCAGCAAGAGTGTCACCGATGCCACCGAGACCATGCGAGTTGGGGGTGGGTCAGTGTCCCGGGCGTGGAGGGCATCTATCGACCAGCGTGCCCCGAGCGGGAGGAAGATACCGAGGAATAAGGCCAGGAGCAACAGGCCATCGCCCCCATTGAGCACGTACGGGTTTCGGGCATAGAGGGAGGCCTGAAGCATCGCGGTTCCCGTCGTCGCATACCGCGTCCAATACCCCAGGGTCATTGCCACCGCACACACCCCAGCAGCACCGAAGAGCACAAGCTGGCCGCCGAGCGTGCCGAAGATGGCATGGAGTGAATACCGGGCTAACGCTGGACTGATATCGGCAAGCAATGCCCTCGGGACCGGGCCCGCATCCGTATAGAACACGCGTACCACCTGGGTTCGCCAGATGAGATCGATGAGAACGAGCACGCCCAGGGCAATCCGGAATGCGGCGAGACCGCGGGTGTCGATGCCGAACCGGGCCCGGAGCCACGACATCACTCGCTGACGGCCAGTCCCGCCACGTTCTGGGGATTCACGGTCAGACTGGTCATCGAGCGATTGAGACCGCCTCGAGGATGCTGTCGAGTGGTCTGTGTCGCATGAGTGCGGTGGCTGGTCGGCAGTGACGGATGAAAGCGAGGAGACTGACGGCGGCAGGGGAAACACGTCGCCCGCATGTCGCAGACCGCTCATAATATGTTTTCTGACCCAACATTCCGGGCGGCACACGGAGGACCGAGGGTGCCCGACAGCTGCCAATCAGTACCTAGAACAGTGCGTCTTGGGCGTCAAGGATTGTTGCGGGGCCGCCAACCGTCCAGACATGCGTGGGGATGCCGAGATCGGCGATGGCGGCTTCAATGGTATCCACATGGGCGGCTGTTGTGTTGACGTAGACGGATGCGCCTGTGTCGGTCGAAAAATAGACGGGAAAGTCATGGTCTGTCCGCAGGGTGCGGACGGTATCAAAGACTTCGAGTGTTTCGGGTTCCCAGTACACCCAGCCGGCGGGGCCCGTCATTGTTGTTGCGGCCAGCGAGAGTGAATCGTGTTCGGCCAGCCGGAACGCCGTCTCGAAGTCCCCGTCGTGGAGGGCGTGTCGCATCGTGACAATCTGCTCGTGGATATGGGCGAGCCGGGCTTGGAACATATGGCTGTCTGCTGCCTCCGCGTGGGCTTCTTCTGTGTGTTTGAACGCCGGGATTTCAGCGGCAACGACTCGGATTTCGTCTTCAAGCGCAGTTTCGATTCGTTCTGCCCGACAGTCAGTGTCATCGAGGCCCGCGCGGAGATGGGAGAATCCGCCGGTCACCGCCCGAGCCGCTGACGACGATCCTCGTCGGGCAATCGTCGATAGTTCCGCCTGCGACAACTCCAAGTCGGCTGCCGCAGCGAGCGCGACAGCAGCGGCGGCAAACCCCGAGGACGACGAGCCAAACCCGATATTGGTCGGGAAATCATTCACGGATTCAAACCGGACATGCGTCTCGAGACCAGCGCGGTCGCGGACATACTCAACCACGTGTTGGACACGCTCGGCAGCCCGCCCCGCAAGCTCGGTGTTATCGACGATGAACAAATCCGAGTTCCGCTCGGGATCGAACTCAACCGTGGTTCGTGTGTGACTCGGTGCCGTACACAGCGAGATTGAGTCATGATAGGGCAGCCGAAGCTCCGGATCGCGCATCCCGTGGTATTTCACCAATCCCTGGATCGGGTGGGCCTTCGCGGTGGCTTTCATACACCCGTGGTCGCTACGACCTGACTTGGCAGTTGTGCCTCACCAGCCACCACCACGGCCCACGATTCCACCCGAGTAAGGAATCACTACGATTGAAACGCTCGTATACCGCCGAGAGCACCGTGGAGACCGCGCTGGCGAACCCCACCGCTTGCCCAGCGCGTGATTCAATTTCAGGAGACATGCGATTCATAACAATATCCCACTGGCAGCAAGCTGACCATGTCCCTCAACAAGGGATGCTTGAAGGGGTCGCTCAGCCTGGAAGAGCATCCACCACCTGGTGGAGAGCCGCACACAGTCGGGACCCCATTCGGGAGGCCCCACTATCGGGGACTACTCCCCTGTCATCGACAGCAGGGGTCCCGACCCACGGCTCCGGTGGTTCAAATCCACCCCCCTTCGCTACATTCAACTCCCATACACGGCCCAGCGTCGATTATCCCATTCAGGATAGCGTCATCGGAGACACATAGAACCAACAGTCAGGATGCCGGGAGAGACGACCGATCAGTGGACGGGGAACGGGGAGCGAGGGAGTTTGGTTGTTGCGTCGTCTGGGAGAGACGGTGGAGTTAAGGCCAGGTTCCGGCTTCGCTGAAGGTGTCGAGGACACGCCGGATTGCGACGACGTAGGCCGCTGTCCGGAAGTTCGGAAGGTCATGGTGTTCGTAGGCGTCGACGAGATTCTCGAACGCGTCGACGATATGGCGTTCGAGTTCGTCGTTCACACGTGATTCAGGCCACGAGAATCGCTCGCGGTTTTGCACCCATTCGAAATACGAGACGGTGACGCCGCCGGCGTTCGCGAGGATATCGGGGAACACATAGACGTCCCGATCGGCTAATACGTCGTCTGCAGCCGGTGTTAATGGCCCGTTGGCGGCCTCGGCGATAATGTCAGCCTGGACCTCACGAGCCAATGTGCCATCAATCGCGTTTTCCAACGCGGCCGGCACGAGGAGATCAACATCGAGGGTGAGGAGGTCGTCGTTTGTGAGTTCGTCTTGCGCGCCGGTGTACCCGACGACCGATCCGGTCTCCGTTTTGTACTCCTTGGCGGCAAATGCGTCGATCCCATCCGGGTTGTAGATGGCGCCCGATGAGTCAGAGACTGCGACAATTCGGGCGTCAAGTTCGGATTGGAGGAGTTTGGCTGCAATGCTGCCTGCGTTCCCATAGCCTTGGACGGCCACGGTCGCGTCAGCCATCTCTTTGTCGAAGTACGCGAATGCTTCTCGGGCGGTGAGCATCGTCGAGCGGCCAGTGGCCTCGACCCGACCGCGGGAGCCACCGGATTCGAGTGCCTTGCCGGTGACCACGCCTGGTGCTGTCGTGTTTTCAAGTGTTTCATAGGTATCTTTTATCCAGTTCATCTCCCGTTGCCCGGTATTGACGTCTGGCGCTGGAATATCGCGGTCTTCGCCAATGAGTGGGCGGAGTTCGGTCGCGAATGCCCGTGTAATGCGTTCTAATTCTGCATCCGAATACGCGTCGGGATTGATGACAATACCACCTTTCCCGCCGCCGTAGGGAATCCCGACCACAGCGCATTTATACACCATCCAGCCGGAGAGCGCTTTAACCTCGTCGCGGGTGACATCCGGATGATAGCGGATTCCGCCTTTATATGGTCCGCGGTCACCGTTGAACTGCGAGCGATATGCCCGAAACAGCTCGATGTCACCCTTGTCCATCTCGACGGAGAGGTTCGTTTCAAGGACGCGTTCAGGCTGTTTCAAGCGCTCGAGGACATCCGGCTCAACATCAAGATACATGGCAGCATCATCGATTTGTTCTTGAAGGCTCTCAAATGGGTTGACGTCGGATGTCATAGTGTGGCCGTCGGTCAGTCATCGCTTAAGCGTGACGACAGACATCAATATAGCCACCTCACTACTGATGAACGGGTTGCCGCCGGCGTGAGCGGCTAGTCTGGCTGGTCTCCCGTGGCGTCTGCGGCCCGGTGTCGCTCCATGATTCGTTCCGCGCGTGTAATCAGCGGCGCATCGATCATTTCCCCATCAACCCGGAAAACGCCCCGGTCGGACGCGGCCGCCTCATCACGCGCTGCTAAAACATTCTTGGCCCACGACACTTTGTCTGCCGACGGCGTAAATGCCGCATTTATCACGGGGACTTGTGCTGGATGAATAGCCATTTTGCCATCAAACCCGAGTGTCGCGGCCTTCTCGGTCGCTGCAGCTAATCCGTCGGTATCTTCAATATCTGTATACACTGTGTCAACCACGTCGATATCAGCCGCACCGGCGGCTACGACGACATGTTGCCGGGCGTATCCAACTTCGTCACCATCCGCCGTGCGTGTCGCACCAATATCCGCCGAGAGATCCTCGGCGCCAAACCCCAGGACGGCCACCCCCGGTGTGGTCGCGATGGCGGCCGCGTCAAGCACCCCCTGGGCGGATTCGCACAACGCGAACACGGTGAGATCGTTGCCATACCGCTGGACCAGTGCAACCAAGTCCGCGATTGTCGCTTCGACGGCCTTCGGGACCATCACCGCATCAATCCGAGGGGTCCCCGCCAGCGCCACGTCAAGATCTGTCGCTGCAACGTCGGGGTCGGGATTCACGCGGAGACACACCTCACACTCAGGGATGAACCCAGGATCGGTCAAGACATCATTCACCATTTCGCGGGCGTCAGCCTTCTGGTCGGGCGCGACAGCATCTTCAAGGTCAAATACAACCGTATCCGCACCGGTCGTCGGCGCCTTCTCCATGAGTGTGGGCTGATCGCCAGGTGAAAATAACACACTTCGACGAGCCATATCCATCGCCACGATGCCCCACGATAAAAGCAGTGCTCCCCAGGCACCCCTCATTTGTCGACGTGCCGACGTCCAGTACTCGCCTGGGATGCAGTGTGAATGGATGGCCGTTCGGAAGGGTAGGGGTGTCGGTACCGTTTTGATGGCGCCGTTTGTCGCTGTCTGCATGCCCGGGTTATACTACGAGGAATTTGAGGTCGGTGCGACGATCGAACACGACAAACGGCGAACGATTTCGGAAGCGGATAACCAACAGTTCTGTGACATGACGATGAATCAGCAGCCACTGCATCTCGATGCCGCGTTTGCCGCTGACACAGAGTTCGGTGACCGCCTCGTGAATGGCTTGTACACGATGAGTCTCGCAGTGGGGCTTACCATCCCCGAAACGACCGACGGTACCATAGTCGCCAACCTCTCATACGACGCAGTGGAACACCCAAACCCCGTCTTCCATGGCGATACCATCTACGCGGAAACCACCGTGACCGACAAACGAGAGACCTCAGACGGCACAAGAGGCATCGTCACGATGCACGTCGAGGCATACAAAGTCGAACCAGATACAGACGATACGCTCGTCTGTGAATTCGACCGGACAGCCCTCTCACTGAAACAATCCCAGTAACACCTCACCACGGAGCCACCACCATCGAACCCATCGACGCCGACGCCGGCGACGGTGTGTCAGAGGACGGTGCCGTGTTTTTTCGCGGGCCGCTGCTTGTCCACATCTTCATAGAAGGCGAACCGGTTGGTGAGTTCTTCACGAAGCGACGACGGCGGAATGATTTCATCAATGACGACTTCACTGGCCATCCGACGGACATCGATGTCCTCACGATACTCTTCGCGGAGTTCCTGCTCTTTCGCCGCCCGTTCACTCTCATCGTCGATCGCTGCCAGTTTATTCGCATAAACCGCGTTAATGGCAGCTTCGGGACCCATGATGGCGATTTCGCCGGAGGGGAGTGCAATCGTGGATTCTGGGTCGTAGGCCGGGCCGGACATCGCGTAAATCCCGGCGCCGTAGGCTTTGCGGACGACAACACAGAGCTTCGGGACGGTGGCCTCAGAGGTCGCATAAATCATCTTTTTGCCCTGCTCGAGGATGCCCTCCCGTTCGACTTGGGACCCGGCCATGAATCCCGGCGTATCGCACAGATAGAGCAGCGGAACGTTGAAGGCGTCGCATTTCCAGGCGAATTGGGCGGCCTTCTCCGCAGAGTCAGGGAAGATGGCGCCAGCACGATGGTTGGGTTGGTTCGCGATAACGCCGACGGGACGGCCATCGATATGGGCGAACCCGGTGATGATCTCTGGCCCGAATGCCGGCTGCAACTCGAAGAAGGACTCCCGGTCGACCAGCCGCGTGATGACATCCATCATATCGTAGCCCTTGTTGGGATCAGGCGGGATGACCGCATCGATACCGTCGGGAGCGCGCTTCGGCGGTGTCGATTGAGTCCGCGGGGGCGTGTGGTCGCTGTTATCGGGGAGATATTGGATGAGTTGTGTGACGAGCTCGCGGGCGTGGTGTTCATCGCGCGCTACGAGGTCGGCACTCCCGGATTCGGTGGTATGGACATGGGGGCCGCCGAGGTCCTGGAGGTCGATGTCTTCGCCGGTCACCATTTCGACCATGCGGGGAGAGGCGATGGCCATCGCGGACATCCCCTCGACCATGATGGTGAAGTCGGCGAACACCGGGGTGTAGGCGGCACCCGCGATACACGGGCCGTAGAGCACACAGATCTGGGGGACGCGGCCCGACAGTCGGGAGTGGTTGTAGTAGTACTTCCCGATGCCTTCGCGGTTGGCGAAGAACCCGGTTTGTTGGTCGATTCGGCCGCCGGAGGAGTCCATGAGATAGAAGACGGGTTTTCCGGTTTTGAGCGCCCGTTGTTGCATCCGGAGGAATTTTTCGACGCCTTTAGCTGCCATCGAGCCGGCTTTGACGGTGAAGTCATTCGCCATAAAGTGGACGTCGCGGTCTTCGAACGTGGCGGCACCGGTCAGCAGGCCGTCGGCGGGGAGCCGGTCGCTGGCGTCAAATTCGGCGAATTTCCCGTCTTCAAATGTGAGGCCATCCTCGCCAAACCACAGCTCCAAGCGGTCGCGTACAAAGAGTTTCCCTTGGTCCTCAAGTCGATCTTTGTATTTCTCGGGACCGCCGCGTTCGATGTCGTCGATTTGCTCGCGGAGTGTCTCCTCCCGTTGGGTGGGCCCGAGATCATCCTCGATAGGGGAGAGGTCTGCGTCGCTCGTGGCTGCTGGAGCGTCGGCGTCACCGATGTATACTTCGATGTCAGTTTCGGCGTGGGTCGCCATCGCTTGTGCGATTGCTTCGGCTTCCTCGACGCTTGCGTCCCCCCCGATACGGACTTTCATATCTGCACGTCAAGCGATGCCACTAAACCGTTTTCCCTCCCGAGGAAACAGACAGATAGTTCCTTGTTTATCCCGCAAGTGCCGCCTCAAGCCGTGACACATACGATGGGTCACCAACGAACACCGGGGTGCAGGCATGCAGCTCGGCTGGCTCACAGTCCAGCAACGGTTGCCGGCCGTCTGAGGCAGCACCACCAGCCGCCTCCACAATATACGCGATCGGATGCCCCTCGAACTGGAGTCGAAGTTTTCCCTCCGGCCGGTCCGTCAACCCTGGATAACCAAAGATCCCCCCATAGGTCAACACCTGGTTGACATCCCCGATCATCGCGCCACTGTACCGGAGCTTCAGCTCTTGCTCGACTGATTCAACATAGGACGCGAATGCCTCCGGCCATTTCGGGACACGGCCACCGAAGCCATACACCGTCGCCTCATCCGGCAGCGTCAGATCTCTCGTGACCGCCTCTCGAGATCCATCATCCTGGAGGACCGATTCGGCGACGCGGCCATCTCGCGCCAAAACCATGGTCGTAATGGGGCCATAGAGGATGTAGCCGGCTGCAACCAGGTCGCGCCCGGCGGACGGCAACGGGGCGTCATAGATTCCGAACAAGGTACCCATCGTGTTGTTCGATTTGAGGTTCGATGACCCATCGAGTGGATCCGCCGCGATGTGATAGCCACCATCGTCGGGCGCGTGTTCGATGGTATCGCGTTCTTCAGATGCGTAGGCCGCCACCGCGTCGAGGTCGAGGAGCCGGTCTGTGAGTAACTGGTCAGCGTAGAGATCGGCCGCAAGTTGGCGTTCGCCGCTTGGATTTTCGCCTGATTCATACATGCGGCGGCCGGCCAGGCCCTCGCGGATCTCTGGCGCGGTGGTGGCGATGACGTCGACAATGGCGTCGATCGGGTCAGTCATCTATCGAGTGGCATCGAGGGCTGCATCGACACTGGTTTCCTCAAAGATGATCTGTTCGAGGGCATCCAGGATTCGGTGGGGTTCTTCGCGCTGCCAGACGTTCCGGCCGACGGCGAGGCCTTTCCCGCCGGCATCGATGGTCTGTTTGACCGATGTGAGGAATTCTCGGTCGGTGGTTTTTGAGCCGCCGGACATGACGACTTTCACCGGGCCGGCCATCCGGACGGCTTCCTCCATGGCGGCTTGGCTGCCGGGATGTTTGACTTTGGCTACATCGGCGCCAAGTTCAAGGGTGACGCGGGCTGCATACGCGATCACCCCTGGTTTGGTGTCGTTCTTGAGGCCTTGCCCGCGGGGGTATGACCACATGACGACGGGCATGTCGTGGGCGTGGGCTTGTTCTTGGATGTCTCTGAATTCTTCAACCATTTCGATTTCGTGGTTTGACCCCCCATAGACGGTGAAGCCGACGGCGTCGGCTCCGATATCACGGGCGTAATCGACGGTCCAATTGACGGCCGAGTCGGGTTCGCCCATCCATAAATTCGAGGTGCCGTTGAGTTTGGCGAGGAGGGTAACGTCGTTGCTATAGCTGGGGTAAAATGCTTCTGCGACCCCTTTTTGGACGGCGATGGCGGTCACGGCATCGTGGGTAGCGGCTTCGAATGTGCGGGCTGGATCGGCGCTTTCAGGGACGTCGTCGAAGTCGACCGGCCCGTGTTCGAGGCCGTGGTCGTAGGCGAGGATAAGCACCTTCCCGTCTCGACAGAGGGGAGTATCGTCGATGGGAATCATACGGTGGAACGTGCAACGACACGGGCAAAGAAGATTCTGGTTAGCGGAGTCTGCAATCACGTAGGTGACTCGGGGGTTGGGGTGCTCGCCGTCCAGGTTGCCTGGGTTGGTTGGCGAAATCGCCTTGGTTGGAATGGAGTTGGTGTGGGATGGTGGTGGGGGGTTGCCGGTCGGTAGTAGCCGGTGTTGTGGGCGGGGTGGCTGTCGGGCCAGCGGGGTGTACTTAGGTCTGTTGGCTGTTAGAGTGTGGAAACTGGGTGTGTTGGACGTTCGGTGGTAAAATAGGTCTAGCCAACGATAAGTAAGCTGTGCGTCATGACCCTGTGCTGTCCGGCGAAATGAGTGGTTGTGTGGTCGAAGTGTCAGCGTACGGTGTATTGGACAAGTGAACAATTACGTCCTATTTATGAGGTCAAAGTTGTCCCTTCACATGCTATGTCACCCACAAGACGAGATACACTTAAAGTAGCCGGCGCCGCTGGTGCCCTTGCGATGATGGGCGGCCACGTCGCCGCCGACCGCCACAACCAGGAGCCGGACACAGACGAGATGCAGGACGCTCCGGGTGAAGGCGAAGCCGCAGTCAGCCTCGGACACTTCGCATCAGGAGCACCCGCCATCACCATCCGACTCGATGACGAAACCATCGCCGAAAACGTCTCATACGGCGACGTCACCGGATACGAAACCGTCGATGCGGGCGACCACACTCTCGAAATCATCGAAGCCGACGAAGACACCGCAGACACCGACACCCCCGCCACCGGTGACACCGACGACGATGGCCTCGGTATGGACAACGAGACAGATGATAATGGCCTCGGCGTCGACAACGAGACAGATGATAATGGCCTCGGCGTCGACAACGAGACAGACGACAATGAGTCGGATGACAACGACAGCATCATCTCGATAGACGAAGAAGATCTCGACCTCCAACTCACGGACGACAACGAGACCAACGGAAATGCAACCGATGACGATGATGACGGAGCCATCGGCCCTGACACCGCAGACGACAATGAGACCGACGACGATGGTCTCGGCGTTACCGACGACAACGAAACGGATGATAATGTCACCGATGACGATGATGACCTGACCGACGATTCGACCGATACCGACGAAGTCGACGGTGACGTGCTCTACGAGCAGGAGATTTCCCTCGGTGAGACATACTATACCGTTGCGACCGTTGGGAATGCCGAAGAGACGGGCGCCCAGGCGATGGTGCTCCAAGATTACGATGCAGCTGAAGTTCGCTTTGCAAACTTCTCTGATGCAGCATCTGGCTTCGATGTCACGGTGGAAGGCCTCAACCTCGGGCTCTTCGACAGTGTCCGATATGGCCAAGCCACCGATTACACCACGGTCCCACCGGGCGAGCATACTCTTGAAATTCGAGAGGCAGCAGTCGACAATGCAGGCGATGTCCTCGACACCGTCGATGTCGAATTCACCTCAGGAAACGCATACTCTGCATACGCAATTGGAAGCGTCGAAGATATCGGCGGCACTGTTGCGGGTCCAAGCATCATGACCGATGACGACCAGGACCTCAACGACACCGACGACGGGATCGGTGCCGACGACGACGGCTTGAACGACACCGACGACAATGGCCTGAACGACACCGACGATGAGGACACATTTGGTGTCGATAATAACGTCACCGAAGACAACCAGACGGACGACGACGATGATGGTATCCTCGGCGGTGACAACGACACCGACAACGAATCCGACGATGGCATCCTCGGTGATGACAATGAGACCGACGATGAACCTGGTGTCGGAATCGACAACGAAACTGATGATGAAGCAGATGATGACGGTCTCGACACGGAGACAACGGATGTCGAGGAAGGCGAATTCGCTGTGGTGACCACACTGGACGGCGTGCATGCGCTCCAAGACGGTGAGGCGGATCCGACTGAGACGCCAGGTATCGGTGACGACGCTGCAGATAACGACACTGTGTCACCTGGGGCCGACGACGGCCTCGACGACAATGAAACAGCTGGCGATGATAACGTCTCCACAACACCAGGCGACGACGATGATGCTGGTGTAGGAACAACACCCGACGATGACAGTGCCAGTGAGCCTGTTGATAGCCCAGGTGGCGTCGGTGATGATGGAGCGGACAACGAGACGGTCGGCGGCGATACTGACGAAGAAGACGAAGACGACGGACTACTTGCCTTCTAACAAATCACCGCCCACCACTCGCACACCACACCTCACCACATTTTCGAGGTTCATCGTTCGCACAGCCAACGACACCACCGTGCCTATCCATGGCTCGTCGTGCGAACGGGGGAGCGCTACGGGGGTCGATCCAGACAGACAGACGAGGGGTGGATACTGTGTAGGGTCTCGCTGGCGAATCCAGAGTGGGGCGGGAATACTTCTGTCAGGTCGGGTGGTTCACTGGCGTTAGCGCTGTACGTGTGGCGGTGGAATATGCTATCGCGCGGCCTGGATCTGGTCGAAGTGGGCTACGTCGATGGGTGCGGCTGGGAGGTGGTGGTCCCTGCGGACGCCGATGTGATGGCGGCACCATTCGTCATGGACTCAGAATATCCGCTCTCTTGGGACGACCAGCAAGCGAAGCGGGTGGGGTGGTCACCGTGTCCGGCAGGGATGATATCAGTTTATGCGTGTACGAGAAGGGATTAACTTTCGAAGGGCGGTTCGTTGCGGTGGTTGTCTGGGTTCGCGACGTCTTTCGCATTGCCGGCTCGTTGGTCTGCTTCTTGGAGGTCTTCTTCGACTTGTTCTTCGGTGGCTTGTTCGCGGGCGTCGTGATGTGCTTTGATGACGTCGTCTTTCTTTTCGTCGGGGACATCTGATGCCTCTTCTGGGCGGTCGTCTTCAGGCTTGGTGTCGTGTGTATCACCGGCCGTATCGCCGTTGTCGGTTGCTGGATCGGCAGAGGAATCCTGGGTGTCGTCGGCGATTTTGGTGATGGCGGGCGTGAGGTCGGAGGAGTCAGATTCGTCTGTGGTGTCGGGCATGGCGGTGGTTGGTGGTAGGACTGTCACGCGGTTATATTTGATGCCAACGAAAGGACAGAAGTCAGTGGGGTGTCTCATCCACCCGACCACCACCCACCATGATGGGCATCCTGCGGCGGGAAACGAATTGAAAGGTAAGGTAAAGTACGGTGGGCTGGACGTGTACCGTATGGACTTTCGCCCCTCACCAGAGCAGCGACAAATCACGGAGATGGTTGCCGACTTTGTCGACGAGGAAATCGTCCCCGTCGCTGCCGAGATCGATGCCCACGATGAGTTTCCTTGGGCCCTCATCGAGCAGCTCGCGGACCTCGATCTCATGGGGATGCCATTTCCAGAACCCTACGGTGGCGCCGACCTCGATTACCATACCTATCCAGCCGTCCTCGAAGAAATATCCCGTGGCTCTGGCGGCCTTGGCACCATCGTCGCCGCCCACATCTCATTGGCCGGCAACATGATCTACGAGTTCGGGACCGACGCCCAAAAAGAAGAGTTCCTCACCCCGCTCGCCGAAGGCAGAGACATCGGTGCCTTCGCCCTCTCAGAACCAGGCGCCGGAAGCGACGTCCCGGCCATGGACACCACTGCTAGGGAAGACGGCGATGAGTACATCATCAACGGCGGTAAACTCTGGATTTCAAACGGCTCCGTTGCCGACACCATCACCCTTTTTGCTAAAACCGATCCCGACGCGGGAAACAAAGGCATCTCCTCGTTCATCGTCCGACCGGACGAGGATGATGGCTTCCACGTTGAGGGCACCGAAGACAAACTCGGTGATAAAGGATGTCCGACCGCAGAACTCCGGTTCGACGAGATGCGGATTCCCGCGTCCCGCCGACTCGAGGAGCCCGGCCGCGGCTTCGTCCATGCCTTAAAAACGCTGAACGGTGGACGGATTACAATCGCCGCACGCTCGATCGGGATCGCGCAAGCCGCCCTCGACGCGGCTGTCACTTACAGCCAAGACCGCGAGCAATTCGACCAACCGATCAGTCGCTTCCAAAGCATCCAACACAAACTCGCCGACATGGACACAAAGATTCGCGCCGCCCGCCTCCTCATGCACGACGCCGCCGACAAGAAAATACGTGGTGACCCATTCATCAAAGAAGCCGCTCAAGCGAAGCTATATGCCTCCGAGATCTCCCGGGAAGTCGCGAATGAAGGCATCCAAATCCACGGCGGTTATGGCTATACCAAAGACTTCCCCGTCGAACGCTACTACCGAGACGCAAAGCTCAATGAAATCTACGAGGGCACAAGCGAAATACTCCGGAACACCATCGCCACCAATCTCCTCGAATAAGCTAGGTGTCGAGTTGGTCGCACATCCAGTCGAACTGAGCCTCCACCCGCGCCCGGCCCGGATCCGTCAGCGAATACACATCCTCTAACCCGTCGACGCGGGTGTCAAGGAAGCCCTTGGCTTCCAGCGTGTCAATCGCACCATAGAACCGATCCGGTTTCACACGCCGGTCGTAATGTCCTTCCAGGTCAGATTTGAGCTGTTGGGCGCGACACTCACCGTCATACAGGAGAATACAGATATCACGGCGGAACCCACTGGTTAACCACTCCATATCGACCACTCGACCCATACTGGTAAAGCCCTCACGACCCTTGTCATGTATAGAGAGGTATTCCGACCGGTCGTGCTTTGAGTCGGTAGCTTCGCATACTTCGAAGGCAAAGGAGTCCATCATGGAGTCCACCGATGCTGACGCGGAGGCCGATGGTATCGCGGTCCAGTACCGTGAAACAGCGACTGAACGACTGGTGGTG
>CAZSSY010000016.1:0-15001 GCA_964609565.1 uncultured Natronomonas sp. | reverse complement strand
GACGCGACGGCCGGTATCTCGCAAAATCGGGAGGGATATGCGATGTTGAAGGTTCGGTCGACACCCGATGGAGACGAGCTTGAGCGGTATTATGGGTTTGACATGGCGCTTGACCACGCCGCTGACCTTCTCGACGTTACGCCTAGCAAGCTCCCGATCCCAGAGGCTGCCACCGATATGGGCCTCACCAACTCCTCCGACTGACGACAACATGCGAGTCCACAGCGATACAGCGTGTCCCCGGGTGACAGTTGATAGAGGGAGTCTCTGGGGGTGAGATGGATGCCGGAGAAGGTTGGGGATACCTGTTGTATTGTATTGTATTGAACGGAAAGATTAACCCGTTCTAACTCGCGTTCTACGGCATGACCGGCCCTATCCGTGTCCTCATCGTTGACGACGACCCGTCGCTCGCCGATCTGATGGCGACTCAGTTGGGCTCGCTCCAAGAGGAGTTCTCGATTCGGGTTGAGACGGATGCGACCGAGGCGTTGGAGGCGGCTGAGGACGGTGAGATCGACTGTGTCGTCAGTGACTACCACATGCCGGATATGGACGGGCTTGAGTTGCTTCGTTACGTCCGCGAGATGGATCCCGATATCCCATTTATTCTCTTTACGGCCCGCGGCAGCGAAGAAATCGCGAGCGATGCGGTCTCGGAGGACGTCACGGACTACTTTCGGAAACGGCGTGGCTCCGAGCAGTGGCAAGTCCTGGCGAACCGGATTGAGAATGCCTCCGCGCGGTATCGGGCCGAGCAATCCGTCCAGCGACGGGAAGCCGCGCTCCGTCAGCTCGCACGGACAGTGATCGATAGTGTCTCGACCCCAATTGAGGACCTCCTCACGCTCGGGCGAGAAACGCTTGACGTTGAGTATGCCGCGTTCCGACAGGGCGAAACAGCCGATACAGGCGGTGAAGTGTTGGTTGAAAGCATCGCAGAGTCACGGCATGTTGCCACGGCACAAGGTATCCCACTGGCAGAGGAGCTCGAAGATGTAACGGTGAACCAGAGTGGCCTGGTGACAGCAACCGCAGAAGCCCCAGATGACACGGAGAACGGTAGTTTCCGGGCGTATATCGCCGGCCCGGTCTATGTGGGTGACACCCACTATGGGACGCTGTGTTTCTGTGATCGCGATGGGAATATCGAGTTTTCAGCGTGGGAGCGCGCCTTCGTCGAACTCCTCGCCGACTGGCTCGGCCATGAGTTAACCAGCGAATGGGCCCGCACCCAACACGACGCCGTCCAAACAGCCCAAACCCACCTCGAGCAGGCCCGTGAGGCACTCAACGAGGACGACATTCCCACCGCGACCGAGAAATTAGCAGCCATCGAAGACCTCCTCGAGACAGATCCACCATCGACCGTCCCGGTCTCAATCGAGTTGTCTTAACGAACGACAGGGACGTCCCGGAGGACATCACAGAATGCCGCCGGGTGTTCTGCATGCGGGTATTGTTTGGCGTTATCGAGCACGATGAGTCTGACATCGGCTGCCGTTGCCAGCGCTCGGCCTTCATCCAGTGACGGCGCCGTGAGGTCTCGCCCCCAGATAAGCGTCGTTGCGGCAGAACTGGTCAGAACTGCCTCTTCGAGAGGTGTTGTGGTGTCGAGAAACCCGCTGAGTCGGGCGGCGGGCGCGAATCGCGCCCCTGGTTGATGGGCTGTTTTCCACGCGTACGCAACCCACGAATCGGGGATTGCGGCCTCACTCGCGAAGCCGTCTGCCGCCAACGCATAGCGGATCGCCGGCTTGGAGACGACCGCGTTGAACAGGCCTTCGCCCACGACGGGCGCCCGGAGAAGTGCCCGAAGGCTCGGGCGTGGACGGCCATCGGTGCGTGCTCTCGGGTTAATCAGCCAACATGACTGGACCGGGGTGTCCGTGGCAGCCACTATCGTATAAGCCGCTGTCAGACCGGAGGCCATCACGTGGGGGTCGTCAGTCAACTCACGGACGAAATCGCGGATGAACGTGACATAGAATGAACTCGAATACTGCAATGGTGGGCGGTCGGAGTGGCCAAATCCGGGGAGATCCGGCGCGATAACATGGTAGTCAGCGGCGAGTGCATCGATGACATACCGATACTCCTGGCTGGAACCGACCACCGAGACATCATGTAGACAAACCAAATCGGGATTCGTCGGGTCACCAGCTTCCGTGTAGGCGACGTCAAATCCGCGCCACCGATACGTCGACAGCTGTCGACCGAGCGGCGGCGGAAGGTCATCCTGGCTTCGGCGAAGCAAGGTATTCCCGGCGGCAGTGGCAGCGAGCCCGGCCACCGCACCGCCCAGCAGACGCGTCAGCCTCATACAGCTACTACAACCGGTTAGGGTATAGCATTTCTGCCCAGCTACTCCCTCCGGCGTTCAGTGACGCATTCTGCCAGCGGGTCAATGAGCTCGGTGACAACTGAGTACGGATCGATCTCGCGCGCCTGGACCGCATCGACATATGCAGCCATCCCGCCTCTGGCATCAAGTTCCTCCTCAATGAGAGCAGCTGTTTCGCTCCGTAACAGCGTCCGGATTTCGGCGGCGTACCGCTGCCGTGCCCGCTCGGCAAGCTCCCCCGACTCCGTAAGCCAGGCCCGATGCTCCGCGAGCACATCAAGGAACTCTGGAACGCCCTCACCGGTTTTGGCCACCGTCTCAACAATCGGCGGCTCCCATCCCTCGGTCTCATCGCCAGCCGACTGGCGTGGTGTACTCGCGGTGGCGGTTGGGTCGCCTGCATCGGCGCCATGATGGCCGGCGAGCGGAGAGGCATCCCGCATATGAATCATCTCTCGGAGGTCTTTCACCGTCCGGTCGGCCCCATCAATATCCGCTTTGTTGACCACGAACACATCGGCAATCTCGAGAATCCCAGCTTTCAACATCTGGACATCATCCCCTGAGCCAGGCGGAACCAAGACAGCGACCGTGTCGGCGGTTTTCACGATCTCAATCTCGTTTTGCCCCGCGCCAACCGTCTCCACGATGATCTTGTCCTTCCCGAAGGCGTCCAAGGCTTTCACGGCATCCGACGTCGCCGTCGATAACCCCCCGAGGGCACCGCGAGCCGACATCGAGCGGAAAAACACATCCATGTCACCGATGTTGTTCGCCATCCGGATCCGATCCCCCAAGACGGCGCCCCCGCTAAATGGAGATGAGGGATCGATCGCGATCACCCCGACGGTATCGCCCTGGTCGCGATAACTCGCCGCCATCTTGTCAACTAACGTGGATTTCCCCGCGCCCGGCGACCCCGTAATCCCGATCACTTCCGCAGTCCCAGTATGCTCGTGTAACGCCGCGATGAGCGCCCGGTGATTCTCACTGCGATTCTCAATTTTCGTGATCACGCGCGCCAACGCTCGATGTTTCCCCGCCAGGAGCTCCTCGATGAGCGTCGAAGTCATCTATCGCGCCGGCGCATTGTCGCGGACAAACTCGATCGTCTCCTCCATCGACGCCCCCGGCCCAAATATCTTCGCCACCCCCAGATCGTAGAGTTCGTCGCGGTCTTCCTCCGGGATAATCCCACCCACAATAACAAGCGTATCCGCAAAGGCATCATACTCCTGTAATCCGTCGATGACTTTTGGAACGAGGGTATCGTGCGCCCCGGACAGAATCGAGATACCAAGGACGTCAACGTCTTCCTGTACGGCAGCCTGGACGATCTCTTCAGGCGATTTATGCAACCCAGAGTAGATGACCTCGAAGCCAGCATCACGGAACGCCCGCGCAATCACGTGTGCGCCACGATCGTGGCCATCTAACCCCACCTTGGCCACAAGACATCGTATCGTCCGTTGTTCCTGCTCAGTGCTCATACCAGCAATTAACCACGCGAATGGTTTGGCTTTAACGGGAACTTTGCCACCCGTTCCGCCGGGTGACCAATCACCAGACAACCAGTTTTCCGTGCCGGAACCTCACCGCAGCCGGTGGTTCGATGGGTTTATGGCTCGCTGTTAGATACAGTCGGATGCGTGAGGGCTCGTAGATCAGCGGTAGATCACTCCCTTGGCATGGGAGAGGCCCCGGGTTCAAATCCCGGCGAGTCCATCTCTACTTACAAGTAGTGAACAGGGTTCCAACCGCAAGGTAGAACTATTCACACGGCCTGATTCACCAGTTCTGGGATACGAAACAATCCATGGGCAGATAGAGTAGCTGTCACCACGAGACGCTGGTCCGCGCAGTCGTGTTACCACGTCGAAGTGATTACGACCGGCAGATGGATCGAGAGGAGGTGAGAGTGGTTTGCTCCGGCAGCGAGGCTGGGGTGAGTGTAGATGAGGTGTTATTGTTCGATTTTTTGGAGGATTTCGTCTGCCTGTTGTCGTGCGTCATCCGAGTCTGCTGGTTTTGGGATGAGGACCGATTGGGGCGCCCAGTCTTCGCTATCGGTCTGTTTCCCCATGCGGACCTCGCTGCCTTCCACGACAGAATCCGAGGCATTGTCTGCCCAATCAGGCGTTCGAATGGTCTCAAATTCGTCGGGGTCTCGGTACCGTACGTGCACGTAGTCGTCTTCCGATTCAACAGCCACTGGATCAGGTATTTCTGACATATCGGGGTACACCTGTGATATACTCCGTTCTCTCCCCCAACGGAGGCTGACAACCGCCGGGGTCACCGTACGTGGGGGACTGCAACGCGGTGGGAAATCATTGATCGCGCGATTCGAGTCAACGGGTGCGGAGTTCAACTGAGCCGCAGTGATAACAGACCGGATACCCGGTCCGTAGATGGGATCAGTTACCTTGGAATTGGCCCTGTTCGTCTCGTTCTTGGCTCTGGGCGGAATGTCGCCCGCCGCGACTCCGAGCTTCCTGGGTGAGGCCTTGCTGATTACCGGACTGATTCGTCTGCTGTTGTTGACCACCTTGCGTCTGCTGACGATACTGCAGACCACCAGTCTGTTGCTGACTACCCTGACCCTGGCCCTGCTGGCGTTGGCCACCCTGTTGTTGCCCACGCTGCTGCTGTTGGCCTTGTTGACCCTGCAGCTGGCTGCCCTGCTGATCCTGCTGTTGTTGGCCGGTGAACTGGCCTTGGGCGCCACGTTGCTGGCGCTGCGCTGACTGCTGGCCACCACGTCTCCGACCTTGCTGCCCACCGAACTGCTGACCGCCCTGCTGTTGTTGACGGCCACCCTGTTGGCGCATCTGACCACCTTGTTGACCTTGTGTCCGGCCACCCTGCTGTCGCATCTGCCCGCCCTGCTGCCCTTGTTGACCCTGCTGGCCTTGCTGTTGTTGACCGGTGAACTGGCCTTGGGCGTCACGCTGTTGGCGCTGCGCGGAGTGTCGGCCGCCGCGACTTCGACCTTGCTGCCCACCGAACTGCTGGCCGCCCTGTTGTCCGAACTGTTGGCTGCCCTGCTGGCGTTGGCCACCCTGTTGTTGACCACGCTGCTGTCGTCCGCGCTGGGCTTGTTGGCCACGCTGCTGCTGTTGGCCTGGTTGGCCCTGCTGGCCTTGCTGTTGTTGACCGGTGAACTGGCCTTGGGCGTCACGCTGTTGGCTCTGTGCAGACTGCTGCCCGCCGCGACTCCGACCTTGTTGTTGTCCGCGCTGTCCACCCTGCTGTTGTTGCCGACCGCCCTGCTGGCGGCCTTGGTGGCGTTGTTGGCGGCCGCCTTGCTGCCCCTGTTGGCGTTGGCCACCCTGTTGTTGGCCTGGTTGGGCCTGCTGGCCTTGCTGTTGTTGACCGGTGAACTGGCCTTGGGCGTCACGCTGTTGGCTCTGTGCAGACTGCTGCCCGCCGCGACTCCGACCTTGTTGTTGTCCGCGCTGTCCGCCTTGTCCTTGGTTTTGATTCCGACGTGGCATAGTCTTGAGAATCGGCAAGCTACTGGTATGACGATCCGGTTCGGCGTGAATCCCGAAGAAAGCGGGGCGAAATGGTGCCCAGTCCCTATCGTGGTGGGTCTTCAGGATTCAGGTTATTCTTCATTGTTCTTTATGCTGAACCTGGTGCTTGCATATTCGTGGTCCCTTATCGCATATTATAACGGCTGTTGGTTGTCGGGATTGCGGAGGGTCATGCCGCCACCAAGTGAGAGACAGACACCGAGCAGTCCCATGAGGAAGATGATGATGCCCCAGAAAATACCGGTTGGATACCAGGCTGCACCGACCATTAATCCGAGGCCGAAGAGACCGAGGCTGAGAAACCCCAGGGCGAGTGCGATTTTCCATATCCCGATCCAGAGGTGTTTCACTACGTGCATAGCTACAGGCTGGTCATCTCAGCCGACGGATATAATCGTTAGCCACGCGAGCGACAACCATGGGAGATGGAGGCGGACTCGCGCAAGGAATCCGTCAGTGTCGGCCAGTGTCCAGTCTGCGTGGGTGGCGGCCTCCTGTATGGAAAGATACTCCCAACCGACGTAGTCGGCTAACGCTCGGTCTGCGTCGTCTGTCCCGATGAGGACGTACCGGTCGGTGTTGGCTTCCCATTTGAGTTTCGAGAGGATAGAATAGACTTCGAGTGCGCCGAGTTCGTAATCCTGTTGTAATCCATGGCGGTCAACGAGTCGGGTGACCGCATCGGGGTCGTCGGCAACAATACCCACGTGTCGACTCCACTCTCGAGCGTCAGCAAAAACCGCAGCCGGATCCGCACACCGCTGGATTGCTTCCAGCCGGAACGCGAGGGTAAGGGTCTGGGATGCTGTGGTGGTGTCGGGATCCGATCCGGCTGCCATATCAACCAGGTACAGCCCCGTCCACCGAAAGCCTTCGCCCCGCCAGTATCTCTCCGAACAACCAGACCACATAGAAGCCCCAGTCGAACCGGTTAGGGATTGTATCGGTGGTGGTGTGGTGGGAGTGTCATCGAGCAGGTCTGGTTTCCCGGGGAGTTTTGAGCGGCCGGTGCGATGTGGGCGTATGGAGATTCGGGCGGGCACGTCGGGTGATCAGGCATCGATTGCAGCGATTGCGCGAGAATCACTGGCGGCGTCGTACTCGCTCAGTCCAGCGACCATTGAGAACGCCGTCGAGCAGTGGTATGGGCCCGATGAGTACACCGAGAAGCTGTCTGCGGATGGCGTGTTCTTTCTCGTGCTGGAAACGGATGACGTCGTCGGGTTTTCGGAGAGTATCCGGGTCGCGGGCCGGGGACAGGGCGATATCTTGTGGCTGCATGTCCATCCTGGCCATCGCGGCCAGGGGATCGGGTCGGCGTTGTTCGAAGCGACCCGCGACCGGCTCCGGGAGGCCGGTGTCCAGTATATTCGTGGCCGCGTGCTCACTGACAACGATGCCGGTGCCGCGTTTTACACCCACCATGGCTTCGAACAGGTGGGCGAAAAACAGATCGAGATCGATGGCGACCACTACGTCGAACATATTTTTCTCCTCCCCGATGTCGACCCCGACCCACAACCGACCTAACGAGCGACCAAGCGAGATGCCGCTTCGTGACCCCATCGACTGCCACCAAACTCACCGTGGCGCGACGATTGATACAACCGGTGGACCCGGGCACCTCGGTAGTGAATCGAGATGACTGACGATACCCTGGCAGGGACGCGGGATGACGTCCCGGGCTGTACGAGACAGGAGTGTCCGCGTGCGGCGGGCTTTTGGCTGTATCAATGTGATAGCGACGGGTGGGAGCCGCTGTGCGAGCGGCATACGCGAGACCGACATCCGTCTCTGGAGATTCATGCGTGGCTCGAAAGTGGATATGCCAAACCGGTCGAATTAGCGAAACCCACGAACCCCCCTACCACCCCTCAGGATCCCCGGACTGCGGCGTTCCGTGACCTCGTCACCGACGCAATGAACTGGACGGAGTGAATGCCCCACTAGGAGCGGCTTCTCACGGCCATCCAAGGTGGGGAGACTGACGGTGGATTGTGGATACGTCTGTGGTGTTAGACGGGTTGGCGGAGGAGCGGGATGGTGCTGGCTGCGGCGATGAGTAGTCCGACGACTGCGATGAGGATGGTGAGGCTCTCGGGGGTGACAGCGGCGAGATGAGCGGCGATGAACAGGGCGATGCCGGCGACAAACAGGAGGCGTTCTCGTCGGGTGACGGCGCCCAGTATGGAGGCCAGGATCACGATGATGAGGATGAGTGCGGCGCCGACAGTGAGTTGTGTGGTCATGTTAGCGGAGGCTGGGGAGGTTGCGTTTCAGCCATTTCAGGGGGTCGTAGTGTTCGTCGACGACCCGTTCTTTTTGGGGGATGATGGCGTTGTCCGTGATCTCGATGTCTTCCGGGCAGACATTCGAACAACACCGGGTGATGTTGCAGTAGCCGACGCTGGCGTCCTCTTTCATCCAGTCGGTGCGGTCGACGGTGTCTTCGGGATGGAAGTGTAAGCCGGCCGACCGGACGAGGTATCGCGGGCCGGCATACTCCTCTGTTTTGTCGTGGTCGCGTAACACGTGGCAGACATCTTGACACAGGAAGCACTCGATACATTTCCGGAATTCTCGCGCCCGCTCGATGTCCTCTTGATAATGTTCGTAGTCGGTATCGTCCGCGGGCGTGAACGGTTCGATCGTCTCGTTGACATCATAATTCCAGGAGACATCTGTCACGAGATCTTTGATGACCGGGAACGTCTTCATCGGCGTGACCGTGATCGGGACATCGGGGGTATACTCGGATAATCGTTCCATGCAGGCGAGTTTGGGGAGACCATCGATCTCGACGCTACACGAGCCACACCGCCCGGATTTGCAGTTCCACCGCACCGCCAGCTCCGGATCTTCATTCGCTTGGATCCAATGGATGGCATCCAAGACGACCATCCCCTCCTCAACCGGGACGTCATAATCGACGAACTCCCCGTTTTCATCTTCCCCCCGATACACCCGGAGCGTGTACGTCGTCGTGTCGGGCTCAATAGATGTCGCGTCAGCCGTCGTCGTCACAGCTTCGGACTCAGAGTCATCACTGGCAGCGTCGGAGTCGGCGGCGTCTGCGTCTGGGTCTGTTTCGACGTCAAGGCTGTCGTCGGCCGGCGGCTCAGCATCAGTACTCATCGCGGACTCCCTCCATCAGCTAAGTAAACGACCATCCGTGTGTTAACAGTTGTGTCACTATGCGTGGTGTCGATCGGTCGATGACTGTGTCGGTTGGCTGTGTCTGTCATGGTTACTCCGCTTCGACCTCCGTGTCGAGATCGCCATCCAGTAACTCCTGGAGTTCCGGGCGTGGCTGGTCGACATCCTCGCGCGATAGCGTCAATTCACCCGCCGACTGCGAGACGGCGATCTTCACTGATTCCAATGCATCGTCTGGCTCAGGATAGTCTATACGGCTGTGTGCCCCACGGCTTTCTGTGCGTGCCTTTGCGGCATGCGCGATCGCGAGCCCGGCATCAACCAGGTTCTTGAGGTCAAAACAGGTCTGCCACCCGCTGTTGTAGGTCCGGGGCCCGGTGGCATAGAGGTCGTCCGTCCGCTCTCTGAGCGCTTCCAGTTTCTCGATGCCCGCATCGAGCCGTTCCTCATCTCGGACAATCCCGACATGCTCTTCCATCACGGCTTGTAGTTCCTTGTGGAACTGGAACGGCTGTTCGCCAGTCTCCGGGTCGTTCTCAAACGGGAACTCAAGATACTCAAGTGCCGTCGCAACGGCTGCATCATCAATCTCCGGGTAGTTCGTGATGTCGTGGGCTTGGTCGCCTGCGTGGACGCCGGCCCGATTCCCGAAGACAAGGAGGTCCGACAACGAGTTCCCGCCAAGCCGGTTGGCGCCGTGAAGCCCGCCGGCGACCTCACCGGATGCATACAAGCCAGGCACGGACGTCTCTTGGGTCTCCGGGTCCACCTTGATCCCGCCCATCATATAATGACAGGTCGGGGCGACTTCCATGGGTTCGGACGTGATATCGATCCCCGCGAGCTCCTCGAATTGATGCACCATCGCCGGGAGTTTCTGTTCGATGAATTCACTCGAGCGTTGATTGGCAATATCCAGATAGGCCCCGCCGTGGTCGCTGCCCCGGCCCGCGTCAACTTCGTTCAAGATAGCACGAGCAACGACATCACGCGTCAACAACTCCGGCGGCGGCCGCGCATCGTCGTCACCCTCAACCCACCGTTGAGCTTCGGCTTCCGTCTCGGCCACAGAGCCCTCGTAGGCCTCCGGGACGTACTCAAACATGAACCGCTCGCCGTCGGAGTTCAATAACACACCACCTTCACCCCGGACGCCCTCCGTGACGAGGGTGCCCTGGACGCTTTTCGGCCAGACCATCCCCGTGGGATGGAACTGGACGAACGCCATATCAATGAGTTCCGCGCCAGCCCGCATCGCCATTGCGTGACCGTCAGCCGTATACTCCCAGGAGTTCGAGGTAATCCGGTACAGTTTCCCGAGACCACCGGTCGCGAGGATAACGGTTTTCGCCCGGAACAACACGGGCGTGCCATCGTCACGCCAATACCCAACCGCCCCAGCAACGCGGCCATCAGTTGTCAGCAGTTCGGTGATGGTACACTCTTGGTACACATCGATATCTTCGGCGACGGCTTTATCCTGGAGAGTCCGAATCATTTCGAGGCCCGTGCGGTCGCCGACATGCGCCAACCGGTCGTGGCGGTGGCCGCCAAAGGGGCGTTGGTGGATATCGCCGTCTTCAGTCCGATCGAAAATCGCGCCCCATTCCTGGAGTTTTTGAACCCGATCAGGGGCTTCTTGAGCGTGTACCTCGGCCATAGTCGGGTTGTTCAGCCCCCAGCCGCCTTTCATCGTATCCAGGAAGTGTTTCCGCCAGGAATCGGCCTCGTCCACGTTCCCAAGTGCGGCGGCAATACCGCCCTCGGCCATCACAGTGTGGGCTTTCCCGAGGAGTGATTTACAAACGATTCCGACATCGGCACCCTGTTCTGCAGCCGAAATTGCCGCGGACAACCCGGCGCCCCCGGCGCCAACGACGACGACATCAATCTCGTATGTCTCGATATCCTGTGTCATGATTGTCGATTAGAGTGAAAGGACTGTGTAGTTCGGCCACACGCCGATGGAGACCATCCAGATGTAGAAGTCAGCGAACGCCACCATGAAGAGGCTAAACCATGCCCACGTCGCGTGGTTCACGTTCAGTTTTGTGACGCGTTTCCAGAGGCCATACCGGGACGAGATTGCCTTTCCCCCGCTGTCGTTGTGCGGGTTATTCGGACAGGAGAAACACCGCCGGTTCCCGCCGATTAAATATCGAAGACTATGGCAGCCAAACGTATACCCCGCCAGGAGGAAGACGTTGAGCGCCAACACGAGTGTCCCGATCCGGATCTGGAAGTCGCCTTGCCAGAACGCTGCGCCAGTCGGGGCATTCCAGAACATGGCTCTGATGACTTCGACGGAGAGCATGATGATGAAGAGCACACCGAGGTAGAGGAAGTAGCGGTGGATGTTCTGGAAGAGCAACAGTCCGGTTTCGCCCTCGTAGTCATCGCGCGGTTCGCCGACCGCACAGGCTGTTGGGTCTTGGAAAAACGCCCGGTAGTAGGCTTTCCGATAGTAGTAGCAGGTGACGCGGAGTCCGAGCGGGGCCCACAAGATGAGGATGGCTGGCGAGCGGAGAAGTTGCGGCCACCATTCTGGGAACGCGCCGAATACGGCGTGGTGGGCGCCGCCGTCAGCGAACAAGAGCGGGGAGAAAAACGGCGAGAGCAGCGATTCATGGTAGATCCCGGCTTGTGCCTCGGGGACAAACAGCGGATAGATAGTGCGGAACAGTCCATAGAGGACAAAGAGGAGGAGTCCGATGAGGACGGTTAATGGATGTGACCACCAGTTGTCGGTTCGTTCTGTTGCCCCGAACCCGGATTCTGTAAGAGTATTCTCCGACTGCGCCATGCTCAGTTAGGGGTCTGACGTCTAGTACTTATTATTGTTCCTTATCCCCACGTGCCTTTTTCCTGGTAATAATCGGGGTGGAACTATACGAAAATTATAATTTGGTATATGCTATATAGGGTCACAGTGTGACGACCGAGACCATCCATGCCCATCTCCGGCAGGCGGCAGCCGAACTCCAGGCAGCACGCGAAGCCCCACTGCCGCCCGATATCGATGGGTATCTTGATGGCGTCGAAGAACTGATCTCTCACCACGAGCAAGGCGGCGTCACAGGCTCGGAAGCACTCCTCTATCCTGCACCCGGCGCGCTCGACACGATTCAAGGCCGGCTGACCGAGATCATCGCCGAAACCGACGATGCCTCGACGGAACACCTCCAGAACGCACGCGCCCAACTCCTCCAAGCCATCCTCTTGCTCGATGAACAAATCAACGACGGCAGACCAACCTCCAGTTGGCGTTGAGCTACCCACGGCTGAAGCCGTGGGTTTTCGCCTCGCACTTTCTATAATGACATCCCTTCCTCAGTCGAGTCACGGTGGCGGTGGATGCGTTCGCTGGTTTCGTCACGCGGTAGAGGGAGTGAGATGGGGTGACGGAGAGTACTTGTATCTCGATGGTGAATCGTGCTAGATAATGGTTGGCGTACGCACGGTGGTGAAAGACGAGGTAGCGACACCAGCCCCATATACTGTCCTCGTTGCCGTGGCAAACCCGGATAATGTCGCGGAGTTAGTATCCTCGGCGGCCGCGCTCGCGGCTCAACACGATGGGGAACTCCTCGTCGTCAGCGTCATCCATAAACCAGTGACCTCCCCGTTCTTGTTATTCGCCGATGGCCATATCCACTCGGAGTTCGATGATGGCTTCCCCGCCGTCCTCGAGCACGCCCAACAGGTTGCGACAGATCTCCCAGTTACCGTCCGCCGCCATCTCCTAGTTGCCAGCGATGTCTCGGCGGCAATCATAACTGCGGCACACGACGCCGATGCTGACGCTCTGCTCATCGGCTGGCAAGACCGCTCCCGGCCGTCCGATATCGTGTTAGGCGCAACCGTCGATCGGGTCATGGCGCAAACACCCATTGACACTTTCGTCCAACGCGTCGGCACGTCGCCATCCGAGGTCGAATCCATCCTGATACCGACTGTTGGTGGCCCGCATCTCGAACCCGCAACCAAGATTGCCGGGGCTCTCGCCACCGCCAACAATGCCACGGTCTCGGTCATCTCGTTTATCCCATCGATGCAAGACACGCCAGCCGTCGAGACAGCCTGGTCCCACGTCGAGACAGCCACCGAGTTGTTACCGGATGTGTCAACGGAACACACGGTCGAAGCGGCAAACGATATCCAGACCGCGATTGTGACGGCTGCGGCCGACCATGCATATGTCATCCTCGGCGCAACCCGTGAATGGCGTGTCCGCCAACCGGTCGTCGGTGCCCTTGCACAAACCATCGGTGAAACCGTCGACACACCGGTCATTATCGCCCGACGCGGCCGCAGCCAATCGCCCCTCGACCGCCTCCTCAACCGATTCCCGGCATAACACCGACCGGCACCCCCCCCCCCGCCGCTCATTACAGCCTATGTCCCGATCACAGCACCTGCCGTAGTCCCATTCATATCGCCCTCCGAATCTGGATCCGACTCCGACTCTGGCTCGTAATGGCGTTCGACGCTCGCTTCGACCATCTCGATGAGATCGTTTCGACTGTATTCCCCGGCGAGGTAGCCGTCGATCCATTCACTGTCCATATGCCAGGTGGCGACGACGGTGTCCTGAATCTTGACGGTGGCGTCAAGAAAGTCAACGGCCCAGCCTCCGTAGACGCGGTCAAAGAACGCTTCCGCCGCGATATAAACGGTTTCTTCCACACGCGCTTCAATCTCTGGTGCTGTGGCATCGGGCTGGATACTGCCTGGCGAGTACACGAGTTCCACCCGCCCGTCAGTGTTCGTGAGTGTCTGGATCTCGATGTCGTCATCAGTCAATGCATCACGAAATGCCTCCCGATAAACCGCATTGGACGTGTCATCACCATCGTCAGGCTCGTTTGTCGTACAGCCGGTAATCACCCCCAAGATGGTGCCACACCCAACGAGATAGCGCCGACGCTCCATACGGAGGAATCAATGGACGTGGTGGTAAGCGTATTGCCACCGATACGCGGCTCTATGTAGCACAAAAACGGGATGGGAATGCTGATACGGCCGTGTACTGTGGCCGTCTGGCCGGGTTTCCGCCGTGACGACGGGACAGGGATGTGCCGTCCGCCGGAAACCGGATGGACATCCCAAGGTCGTCATAATGAACCCTTTGGTTTCCGTGAGCCACCCAAAAACCATCCACCCCACCGGATTAACCCATCACGACCAGGGGATGAATCAACCTGCCCAGATTAGACGCCCCGGGATATATCCGGTGGCACCAGTGCCGAAATCAGAGGGATATATGGTGTCCGCGGCTGGACCGGACGCGATATACTCTTTTCTACGCCCCAGGTAGGGCTGGTATGGCTGCGTCGCTTCGGGACTGGTTGCGGAGTATGTGGCCGATCGTTGGCACGATCTATCTGGGGTATCTGGCGATGCAGGCCCCGCCAGTCAGATATGTCGGAATTGGCGGGCTGGTGGTGGTGACGCCGTTGCTGGCCGGATGGATAGTGGGGCGGGTCTTCGGTGTTGGACCCTGGAGTGATGACACGACGTAAGTGGTAGTCTCCGCGCGTCGATGCGACAGGTGTGTCTGGCGTTATGGTTTATGGGTGAAAATGAATGCCTGGCTGTCTTCGACCCCGACGCAGAGATCGAGTTGTTTGGAGAGATTCAGGCTGGTGGGGTTTTGTTTGCAGACGACGAGATCATCGAATGGTTCCTCACATGCGGGACAGGCAACAGACACCGTGTTTTGGTATGATTTAATGGCTTGATTTTCCTCGCGAGGGGTGAGTGAGGCGAGGAGTTCGTCCGTTTCGAGGTCCATATCGTTCCCAGGAGGGCAGGTATCTTCAAACTCAGGGAAAAACGAGGCTACCCGCTACTCACCGGATATCCCGCATGCTCCCGGGGGATGAATGAGAAAGAAAATGAAGAGCGTGGTGGATTAGTTTGTTTCTTCGTCACCGCGGTTCCAGACGTAGGAAACAGGTTC
>CAZSSY010000015.1:0-49718 GCA_964609565.1 uncultured Natronomonas sp. | reverse complement strand
AGTCGCCGCCGGCTAACTGCACCCTGGCTCACAGATGTGGTATTCTCGTGTGACATGATAGTTTCCCGCCGAAGGCATCTCAAATAGCGAGACCTCCCCCTGTAGTAATACACACTCAACTCAGGTCGTACACATCGGGTATGTGACCTAACCCTAGCGTATACACACGGCACACCGGGTATGATGGGCTTTCAAGAAATGATGGCTTCGTAAGCGCATCTGACTTTCACGTATTTCTAGGCAGTCACTTGGCCGTGTGAGATGTGGAGACTATCCTGTTGTGTCGGTGGTGCGGAGGAGAGCGGAGAGCATTTTTGATTCGGCTTTCCGGAGGTGTTCATCGACGGTTGAAGGCGCACAGTTGAGTGTCTCAGCGAGGTCGCTTTGGTTGACTTGGCGGGGGATGTCGTAGTAGCCTTGCTCGACTGCGGTTTCGAACACTTCCCGTTGTCGTTCGGTGAGCATCGAGAGCATATCTCGGGTGCCAGGTGAGTATTGGCCGACTTGTTGGATGGAGATTTGGATGTCGTCGGGGACGGCTTTCAGCGCCTCGCGGAGCATATCGTGGGTCCCCACGATGGTGACGAGGATACCGCCGTGGTCGGTGAATTCGATGGGGGTGTCGATGATGAGGGCGTATTCATAACACAGTGCCATGAGGGTGCCCGCCGGTTCGCCGGGGTGGACGTGGAGGTAGAGGTGGAAGGTGTCTTCGGCTTCGACTTCGAGGAGGTCGTAGCTGATGACGTCGTCGTGGGTGTCGATGCAGGTGATGACAGCGTCCCGATCGCCGTGGAGCCGATAGAGGAGGACGCCGGTGCCGTCGCCGAAGGCGTCGATATGGAGGAGGGCGTCGCGTTCGACCCCGGTGAGCGTGGCTAATTCACCGTCGACGGGGTGGATCCCGTTGTGTTCTGGCGTCAACACGAGGTCGAAGTATCGCATACGGTACGTACGGTCTATAGGACCAACCGGGGTAATCGTTTGGGTCCCAGGGGTATTTTCAAGACCGGGAACAACCGGGAAACTGTTTATGGCAACGGGCGAATCACCACCAAATTCTGTCCTCGATAAACTGACGGTATCCAGCAGGGAAACCAGCCGTCGCTACCCCCGACATGAGTCACAGAATAGTGGAATTCCTCTGTGCGAATATCGGTGTGTATACTTGGGAGCGTTGTGGCGGGATCAGCCGGCTCTCTAAGCTGGCTCTGAGACGCTCGAATTCTATGGAGAGGTTGTGCGTGGATCGGGATGGTGTGGTGGTTTTCGGGGGTGGAGGTGATTCGAGTAGTGGCCGTTTGGCGGTGGTGTTGTGACGGTATGGATGGGATTTGTTGCCGCGTCGACCACGTATTTTTCAATGCGAGGGGAAAGTTACTTATCGTTCGCTCAAGCCTGTGTACGATATGCCACACTGCCGCAATTGTGACGCATTCGTTACTGAGAGTTATGTACGAGTGTTCGCGCCACAGGAAATGTCGACGGTTCGAGTCTGTCCGAATTGTGAGGACAAACTCCGGGACGGTGCGGAGGTCCGTGAAGCACGATCTACGCGGCAGAATTAACTCCTGGAAGGCAGCGTCGGTCAATCGGTTGCGTCAATCGGAATAGGGGGTGTTTCGTCAGCGAGGTACTGTTCTCCGGTGTCGGTGACGGCATAGACCACTTCACCGGTCACCGGTTCCACAAACCCATGGGTGACGAGGCTGTCCACTCGTTGTTCGACGTAGCCGAGGTGCATCCCGAGGCGGTTGGCGATCAGAGGGATGTAGTCAGGTGGATTGTTCTGGAGGTACCGGAGGATACGCTCATCAGCGGGATGCATCCAGTCGGTCCCTGTCGCCATGTCGGTCACGCCTACCAACCTATGAGTCTTGGTACCACATAACACTGTTGGTGGGCTGACACCACCGGATCCCACCCCGCAATCTCAAACCACTCCGCCGGCACCACGCCGAATTAAGAGGATGACTCCTGAGGCCGAACACCCGGCTCCGACGTGATTGTCGCCAGCACTTCCCCCTCCCCAATAACCCGTGCCTGAGACGGCACATCACTGCCCTCAACCGCCACAAGGTCCTCACACTCACGCGCTACCGCCCGATTCACCCCCGTAAGTGAATCGGCGACCAACGTCACATCAGCTGCCGCAACCAACTCACGCACCCGCTCCCGCTGTGCCGCCGGGACAGCCTCAAACGGCGGCGCACTCACCACCTCCCGTGCAACACTCTGGGCAGTCGCCGATGCCACATCACCAGCCGGAAGCACCCCCACCGTCACCTCCAGGCCCGCATCAACAAGCCGGCCGATAACACGCGCGGCTCGACTCCCCCCACCCAAGACATGGACATGCGGTCCCTCCGATGGTGTATCAGCCACCGGTGTCACCGTCCGCGTCCCGGTCACCGGATTCGATGCCACCGCTGCACGGACATCAAACGCCTTCTCAATCCGCTCAGCCGTCAACACCTGATCAGGAGAACCAGCAGCAAGCAACCGCCCGTCAGCCAGCATCGCCATCGTATCACAATATCTCGCGGCGAGTTCCAAATCATGAATCGCTGCAACAACTGTTTTCCCCTCATCAGCAAGCGTACGCGCCAATGATAACGTTCGGACCTGATGGTTGATATCAAGACTGGCTGTTGGCTCATCCAAGAGTAACACCGGGGTTTCTTGCGCGAGCGCTCGAGCAACCATCACCCGCTGCCGCTCGCCACCACTCAATGACCCGACTGGCCGGTCGGCAAACCGTGTAGTGTCGGTCCGGTCCATCGCCTTCGTGACAGCTGCTTCGTCAGCGGTTGACGTCGGCTGAAACCGAGACCGGTGGGGTGTCCGCCCCATCGCAACGACATCGGCCACATCGAAATCGAACGCAAGTGCGCTCTCTTGCGGGACCGTCGCGACCCGTTGGGCAACCTCCCGGGCAGACAACGTCGCCACAGTGTCCCCAGCCAGAGCGACATGGCCGGTCGTCGGAGCGAGGATGCCGTTACACGTCCGGAGAAGGGTGGTTTTCCCCGCGCCATTCGGCCCGACCAGGCCGAGCAAGTGTCCGGAGTCGATAGATAATGAGACATCTTCAAGAATCATTGTCTCGCCGATGTCAACCGTGACAGAGGCAACATCGATCATAGGGCATGCACCTCACGCTTGATGAGGAGATACAGGAAGAAGGGAGCTCCGAGTGCGGCCGTGACGATTCCGACGGGGACTTCACCGGGCCCCATGCGGGCGATGGTATCGGTGGTCACCAAGAAGACGGCACCAGCGAGCGCACTCGTGGGCAGGAGGATGCGGTGGTCGGGCCCGACAACCAGCCGCATCATGTGAGGGACAATAAGCCCGACGAAGCCGATCACGCCGGAGACCGCGACCGCAGCCGCGGTGACGATACTTGATCCGGCGAGGAGAACGCGTTTAGTGCGTTCGACGTTGATCCCGAGGGTGTGGGCGTCCTCTTCGCCTAACAGGAGGACATTCAGGTCGCGGGCATACGCAGCGAGGATGATAAAAAGGATGAGGACGGCTGGCGCGGCGATTTTGACTTTCCACCAACTGCTCGCATGAAGGTGACCCATGAGCCAGTAGACGGCTGTTTCGAGGTTGTCGCCGGCATGTAACAGGAGATATGAGATGACGGCGCCGAGGAATGTTTGGACGGCGACGCCGGCGAGTAAGAGGGTGGCGACGGGCGTCCGGGTGCCGTCGGTCGCGATGAGATACACGCCGAAGCCGGCGAGGAGCGCCCCGATAAATGCCGCCAGTGGGAGTCCGAGTGGGACTGTGACGGGGAAGACGATGTAGGCGACGGCACCAACGGCGGCGCCGGTTGAGACGCCGATAATGGATGGGTCGGCCATTGGATTTCGGAAGAATCCCTGCATTACTGTGCCGGCGAGGGCGAGGGCGAATCCAACGATTGCACCGAGGAGGATGCGTGGGAGGCGGATTTGTTGGACGATTGTTTCGGTGGTGGTTGGGACGGTGAAGGTGAATGGGTGCATCCATCCGGATGGGGTAGGGAGGGTGAGTCCGTTGAGGGCTGCCATGGCGACGTCGCGGGCGCTGATTGGGGCTGGCCCGACGGTCGCGCTGGCGATGATGGCGGCGGCGAGGAGTGCCCCGAGGCCTGATGACCAGGTGAGGGTGCGTGTGAGTCGCGCAACCACAGTTACTCAACTCTACTTGGTTTAGCCAAATACTTATTGTATACGCTTCAGGGTTCAGGTGATGCCACACCGCCGACTCGCCATCAGTTGCGTCCTCACAACACTCCTCGTCATCCTACTCGCTGCCAGCGCCGCACCAGCAACCGCCCAGAACACATCCGACGGGTGTACATTCCCCGTCACTGCTACCGATGCCACCGGGACAAACATCACCGTCACTGAGCGTCCCACACGCATCGTTGCCCTCCAAGCAAGCGCCGCCCAAACCCTCTGGGAACTCAACACCTCCGACCGAGTCGTCGGCGCCCCCCACGCTTACACGGAATATCTCGACGAGATCAACAACACCACCAACATCTACAGCGTCGAAGACTTCGCCGTCGACCAAGAACTCGTCGTCGACCTTGACGCTGACCTCATCCTCGCACCAAACGCCATTCCGGATGACACAGTCACCCAACTCCGCGACGCCGACCAGACAGTGTATAAATTCAGATTCGCCGCAACCCTTGAGGATATCATCACCAAAACCACCCGGACCGGCGAACTCGTTGGTGCATGTGACGAAGCAACGGAGACAAACGATGACTTCAGTACTCGGCTCGATGCAGTCCGCAACCAGACCGATGACTTTGACTCTCCTCGCGTCCTCCATGTCATGGATCAAGAAGGCTGGACCGCCGGTGAGGGAACATTTATCCATGACCTCATCACGACAGCCGGCGGCCGGAACATTGCTGCCGTCGCCGGCGTGGAGGGCTATCAACAACTCAGTGACGAAGTCGTTGTCGAACAAAATCCCAACGTCATCACCGTCCCCTCGGACAGCCCAGGGATACCGGAATCCGCCGCTTATCAATCCACGTTCGCCGTCGAAAACGACCAAGTTGTCGAACTCAATGGCAACTACCTCAGCCAGCCCGCTCCACGCGTTATCATCGTAGTCGAAGCAATGGCTGACGCATTCGCAGCCGCTGACCTCCAATCACCCGAGACACCCACAGACCAACCAGACGACGAGACATCAGCCGACGGCCAAACGCCAACCGAGACGGCACCGGCTGACGATGAAACAATCCCCGGATTCACTGCCGGGATCGCTGTCATCGCCCTACTGACTGGTGCGCTCATCGCAGGTCGAATTTACCGACTGGAATAGCCAGGCGTGGCAGCGGCCGGAGCAACTGCCTTTTTAGGCGCTGGGGTATACCGGCGCGTATGGTCGAGAACGTCATCTGGCCCGCGTACCTTGACGCGACACGCTCACGACACCAAGGCCGACGCGTCGCCAGCGACCTCGCCGTCCCTGACCCCACCGTCGACGAGATCGCCCAAGCCGTCCAACAAGTCGGCTACGATGCAGTCATCGAACGCGAGAAAACCTATCCCCGTGAATACGAGCCACGGGGCCGCGTCATTGTCAAAGACGCCGACGATGCCACAAAATCCGACCTCCTCGGCGCCGTCGCTGCCTACGTCTCGGCCCTCCGTGAATGAACCGCCTCGGCGAAGTCGTCCGGACGGCCCAGGGACTCGCCATTCTCCGAGCGCCGCCAGAGTCGACCACCCGCCCCGATATCGGGGACAAAGTCCTCAACCAAGACCTCGATGAAATCGGCGAGATCGTCGATATCTTTGGGCCCACTGACCGCCCCTACATCGCGGTCTCGCCCGCTGCCGCCATCACCCCACCAACCCTCCTCAGCGAAAAACTCTACACCCGCTAAGCGCCACGGACATTCCCGTCCCCATCTATGGCAATATCACCCGATAAGCTTCCTCGGTACAGCTCTCTCGCATGATGCGACTTCTCAGTTGACAATCAGGGTGAGGACGTGCGATCTCACCGTTCACGCTGTCTTGTATTCTCGTGTGGTGTCGGTCCTCAACCATACCGGTATCTAGTGGCGTGGAGACCACAATGCCCAAACCACCACCGACAGAATCCTACCTATGAAACGGGGTATCGCAGCCATCCTTGCCACTGTTGTATTATTCTTCCTTGTGCAAGTTGGGGCATTGGCATTGGTCCAACCGTTCATGGATGCCGGCTATCAGGCCGTCGAGGATCCCACCGATCCCACCAATAGCCTGCTATATATTGTCGCAATTATCATTGCGACGCTTTTTATGCTCATCGCGTTACGCTACGGCGTCGACCGCCTCATCCAGGCCCTCGTCATCCTCGCAGCTGTCGTCATCTCCTTTTACGTATTCTCCGTCTTATTCCCCGATGTTGCGCGCGTGGGGAGCCTCAACGTCGTGGCTGTCCTGGCAGCCATCGGCGTCGGCGTGGGTCTGCTTGCCTATCCGGAATGGTTCGTCATCGATACCGCCGGCATCATCTTGGGCGCCGGCGCCGCCGGCTTGTTTGGAATCAGCTTCGGTGTCTTACCTGCCCTGCTCTTGTTGAGTATCCTGGCGGTGTATGACGCCATCTCCGTGTATGGCACCGAGCACATGCTCACCTTGGCTTCAGGCGTGATGGACCTCCAACTCCCCGTTGTCCTCGTCGTCCCCCTCACCCTCTCATACTCATATCGCGACGCCCCAGACCCCCAGGCTCATCCAGACACCGACACACCACCCGATCCCACCCGAACCGAGCCACATGAGGCAGCCGATACACCCGCAAGCGACAGTGACTCGACAGCGAATCCAACCCCGACATCCACAGGCAAACCTGCTACGCAGGATACCCCGGATGAGGCTCATACATCGCACGGCGAAGCCGGCGACCACGATGACGGCGATACTGCGGCGTCCACACCGGATGGTCCGTTCGATCGTGATGCATTTTATATCGGGCTTGGCGATGCCGTGATCCCAACGATTCTTATCGCATCTGCCGCCTTCTTCCGACCCGGTGGTTCTCCATTGCTCGATGTCCCGGGGATTGCGCTCACCATCCCGGCACTCGGCGCGATGCTCGGCACGATCTGTGGCCTCCTCGTCCTCATGTGGCTGGTGATGAAGGGCCGCGCACATGCCGGCCTCCCGCTCCTCAACGGCGGCGCGATCGCGGGGTATCTCATTGCTGCCAGCCTCACCGGCATCACACTCATTGACGCACTCGGCCTCTCACCATATCTATAAAGCATCCGGGACGGCGATTGTGCTCACCGATTGCTTGCCCGTTGAAAGGACGGCTGGACTGACAGTCGCACTGGCGGCCGAGAAAACGTCACCGTCTTCCTTGGACTCAGTTCATCGTGGCGGGATGGGACAAATCGTGCGCGTCGAGGAAATGGCGGGTGAGGTCGTGGTTATCGTCCGGTGAGAGCGTCGCTTCCTGGGGCGAATTGGATGGTTTGACCCAGGTTTTGTGCTTTGGCTTTCTCGTAGAGCATCCGTGCGGCGGCGACCGTTTCGATGCCTGTGCCACCGCTGTCGAAGACCGTGATTTCAGTGTCGTCGGTTCGCCCGGAGTCGTTGCCGGCGACAATCTCGCCGAGTTCGGCGTGGATGTGGTCGTCGGTAATGAGGCCGGCTTGGCGGGCGGCGAGGAATGCGCCGGCGTCCTGGGTGGCTCGGGCGCGGAGGTCGGGAACGTATGTCGCGCGGGCGATGGTCTCTGGTGGGATTTCTTGTTTGTCTGGATCGTATTGCCCCATTGCGGTCACGTGGGCACCGTCGGGGAGGGCGTCGTCGGGAAAGACTGGCTCGGTTGCCTTGGTGGCCGTGATGACGACATCGGCGTCGGCGATGGCGGCACTCGGGGTGTCGACGGCGGTGACGGTTGCGGAGAGGCGGTCATTGAATTCAGAGGCGAACGCCTTCCGGTTGGCGGGGGTCGGGGAATATACGCGGACGGTCTCGAAGTTGCGGACCGTTGCAGTGGCTTTGAGTTGTCCGCGGGCTTGGGCACCGGAGCCGATGATGGCACACGTTCGGGCGTTGGGTCGGGCGAGGGTGTCGACGCCGACTGCCCCTGCGGCACCGGTCTTGTATGGATTGATTGCAGAGCCATCGAGCACTGCGAGAAGTTGCCCGGTTGTGGCGTCGAATAAGGGGAGGACGAAGTGGGCGTCTTGGGCACTGAACCCGACGGTGTAGGTGTATCCGCCCATTGCGTCGATTGTCGGGAGAATGGCGAAATACCCCGTACATATTCCTTCTGGCTCGTCGTTGGTGAGGGTCGTGCGGGGTTTGGCGGTCCCGTCGGTCCCATGGCTTTCGTAGCCGGCTCGGACGGTGTCGACGTATTCACTGGGGGAGGCGAGGTCTGTGAGGTCAGCGCTGGTGAGAAAGAGGACGTCTGTCATCGTCTGTACGGACGAGTTGTGGTCGGGATAGTATAGGGCCTGTGGCTGTGGGGTCTAGTCGGCTGAGAGTCCGGTATTGGATTCGGTGTTTGTGGTGGTCTTGGTTTCGTCAGTGGTTGGTGGGTCACGGGGGGCGTTGATGAACATGGCGTGGCCGATGACGCCGAGTGTGACGAGTGAGGCGAGGGGTATGGAGACGGTTAACGACATGCCGGCGATGAGGAGGAGTGCTGTGAGGCCGACGAACGAGACTGGAATCAGTCCCAGGATGATGTCGTAATAACCAGTCATAATACATGAAGGACTATGATAGATAGGCATATAAGTGTTTTGCAAAGCCACCTGATACAATACCCGCTCAAGACAGATAGGTACCCGATAATAACCATAATTAATTTACATAACTTATAAAAATATGTTGGTGTCAGAAACGTCCATTAGAACCACTCAACACCGAATATGCAGAAGAATCACTAATATACAACCTTTCGACCCGGGAACAATCCCCTCAATACACAACAGTAATATCCCGTGGCGGATGTCATCTCACACCCACCCACCCCACCCAACATCCCACTCTCACACCACCGATCATCCCCCAACACCCGTTGACACCAACCCCAGAAAACGCGAACACCCCCGCCAGCCTACGAAAACACACACTGCAATGCCCACATACTGGATACCACCAACACCTCCTCCGCAAGCAGCGTCAACCCCAACGGCCAAATCCGCAAGGACTTGAAGGCACCCCCTGCTATGCACACCATATGGCAACCCAGTCGTTCCTCAACCAACGGGTCGATGCGACCACGTGGCCCATAGCAATCGGCGACCTCACTGCCCTACTCGTCTTCCTCTTCCTCGGCACGCTCGAACACTGGACGCTCGAACAAATCCAAGCCGACCCCATCATCTACGTGTACGCAGCCCTCCCATTCATCCTCGGCTGGCTCATCTGTGCCCCCCTCATCGGCGCATACTCACCCGGCGGCGGATCGGCCCCGAACTCCTCGATCCCCCTGGCAATCCGCTCGTGGATACCCGCCGTCATCATCGGCCTCATCATCCGCGTAATCGCCATCCCCGACCGCGGCTTCGACCCAGTCTTTGCCCTCGTTATCTTCATCGGCGGGACCGTTTTCCTCACAGCCTGGCGATACATCTACTTTAAACTCCGCTGAACCATACCTACCTTCTTCAGCGAGAGTTCCGGCGTTCACGGCGTGGAGGATGTCCCCAGAACCCCGCGAGTCCATGCCGCCTAGACACGCCGACGTATTCACCTAAATTTCGAGGCGGAGGTCCCTTCCTCAACGGAGTGAGCGAAGGGAACGGAGTCGGGAGGGGAGGAGCCGACAATCCCGCAACGGGCCACGTTCCCCGACCGGCCTACTCT
Source organism: uncultured Natronomonas sp. (assembly GCA_964609565.1). GTDB lineage: Archaea > Halobacteriota > Halobacteria > Halobacteriales > Haloarculaceae > Natronomonas. Next base: position 39,873 of record CAZSSY010000015.1, on the reverse strand, counting down.
CGGACGTTTACGGAACACCGCCACGTTATGTGAAACGTCGTGGAATACCGTCGTACTGCCGTAATTAAGCTCGACGTGCCTCAGGACGCCGGTGCGTCCCTCCGTGAGACAGTCGAGCAATTCAAACACTGTGCGAACACCGCAAGCGAATGGTGTTGGCATGGCGACGACGGATACCATGCTACCTCGAAGGCCAACGCAGAACGTGCCTTGTACGACCAACTCCGAGACGAAACTGACCTCACCGCGAACCTCGTGCAGAAAGGGGTTCGACGGGCGGTCGAAGCCGTCAAGAGTGGTGTCGCACGACTGGAGCGCGGTGAACGAACGTCGCAACCCTCCTTTTCCGCCGATAGCGCGGTCTACGACAAACGAAGTGCGACGTTCCACCGCGACCATGTTTCGCTTTCACCCGTCAACGGGCGCGTCGAGTGCGACTACATCCTTCCCGACGACTCTGAGCGCCATCCACGGACGTATCTCGAAGACGAGGACTACGAGTTCCGCATGGCGACCCTCCAACGTCGGGGGGACGAGTGGTTCCTTCATGCGTCCATGCGGACGGTCGAAGCCGACGACCCCGAACCCGACACCGAGCACAGAACAGTCCTCGGTGTGGATGTCGGGGTGACCAACATCGCTGTTTCGTCCACTGGCACGTTTTGGTCGGCCGATGAGTTCAACCACTGGCGTCGAGAGTACGAGACGCGCCGTGGCTCGCTTCAGCAACACGGGACGCGAGCCGCACACGACACCATCGAAGGCGTCGGTCGCAAGGAGTACGGGCGCTTTGAGATATACCTTCATGGCGTCGCGAACGAACTCATCGAGGAAGCCGTTGAATACGGCTGCTCGCACATTGTCTTTGAGGACCTGACGCATATCCGTGAGAACATCCCGCAGGCAACGTGGCACCACGTCTGGGCGTTCCGACGGTTGTTCCAATATGTCGAGTACAAGGCGGCAGAGCACGGCGTTGAAGCTGTGCAGGTCCCGTCGAAGTATACGTTCCCACCGCTGTTCGACGTGCGGCTGTACTCATGAGGACAACCGTGACGGCGAGCACTTCGAGTGCCTGAAATGTGGGTATCAGAACCACGCGGACTACAACGCGGCGAAGAACATCGGCTATCGGTATCTCCGTCGGCGGCAAAACGCGGCCGACGGAGGCGCACCCGTAGACGTGCGCTTGAATCGCGGGACGTTGAACGTGAGTGGGGAGTACGTCTCCCCTGCTACCGCCGACGGTGGCATTGAACGGGAGTCTACGCGAAAGCCCTACCCTCAACGAGCGAGGTCGTCAGACCGAGCGAAGTAGGGTAGGGTAGTTTACATGTCAGGTATCGGTACGGGGTTTGACACCAACGATCGTCATCCCAAATCCATATTCAACTGGACGGGCGTCGAGGCCGGCAATCGCAACCGCATTTTGAAGCTCTTCTGCCGTATAAAATCGAGAGTCGAACCCGATAGCATGTTCGGCCGCAGCGAGCAACTGGCCACGTCTGGTCCCCCGATCGAACTCCCGCACCACCAAGACTCCTCCCGGAGCCAGCACCCGTGTCATTTCTGCGAAACACCGCTCGTGGTCAGGAAAATGATGTAGCGCATCGACAACAAGCACAGCGTCAACCGATCTCGTCGCAATCGGTAACTGGTCAGCACTCCCCAGTACGCCCTCAAGATTCTTCGCGCGTGCCCGCTCGACCATCCCTCGAGCGGCATCGATCACCGTCGCATTCACCGTTTGCGCGGCCCGACCCGACCCCCCACCCACCTCAATCAGACGGTCTATCTCCCGATCGGCACACACCAACCCCTTCTCAAGTGCAGTGGCATCCGCCGCTGGCATCACCAGGTCATACAGTGGTGCGAACCGATTGAACAGCGAAACATCCCAAGCCATCACCGGGTGTTTGACCGGAGGGGCTTACTATATTGCCCCCGATACAACAGGTATGGACGCCACCATCCTCGGGTGGCCACCAGATGGGCCCACACTCCGATTAGACTATCGTGAATTCAGTTATGCAGGGAAATTCGTGATGTCGACGACCGGGAAAGCCGTACTACACGACGACGAATCCGATTTTGATGGAGCGCCGATCGGTGAAATCAAAGCAGCCGTTGCGTTCAGTGCTGACCGCACCGACCCGGGCACAATGTGGCTACGTTATCTCACCGTACGCCATAATGCCCAAGGAAATGGGTTTGGCCCCCGACTCTGTCACTACGTCGTCGAAGCGGCTGCAGAGCGCGACTACGACCGGGCCCGCATCGGTGTCAACAATCCATTCGCCTTCCACGCCCTGTATCGCGCCGGCTTTGCGTACACTGGCGACACGACCGGGATGGCTGAACTCATCTTGGAACGTCCGACCGACCGGCCAGTCTCGGACCGCTCAACTGCGAGCTACCAAGCCGGCCTTGAGGAATATCGAGCCCGCGACCTCTCCCCGGCCGAAACCACGTTTCTCACCCAAAAACAAGAGACAGACCCCCCACGCCTCATCCACTCACCCTCAAACTAGGTCCTCTGACCAAACGCTCTCTTGGTTTCGGCCCGGGAAGTTGATACGACGGGGGGACAAACTGGCCGGCAATGGGTAATGCGGATCTTCGCGAGTTGGCCGTCATTACGGATATCACGTTTGACGATGTGGCCGGGTCTCTCGTCGCAATCGATGCACACAACTGGCTGTACCGATATCTCACGACGACCGTCCGGTTCACTCGGACGGCGGTTTACACGACCGATGATGGCGAGGAAGTCGCGAATCTCATCGGCATCATTCAGGGCCTCCCGAAGCTCCTCGAGCACGACGTGACACCAGTCTTTGTCTTCGATGGCGGCGTCACCGAACTCAAAGCCGATGAGATTGCAGACCGGGAAGATGCACGAGCCACCTATCAAGCCGAATTAGAAGCCGCTCGCGCCCGCGACGATGCGGATGCGGCCGAAATAGCGACCCTCGATTCGCGGACCCAGACACTCACGGAAACAATCATCGATACAACCCGAGACCTCTTCGAATTACTCGACATTCCGACCGTTGACGCCCCCGCAGAAGGCGAAGCACAAGCAGCCTATATGGCACGAAACGGGCCCGCGGACTATGCGGGGACGGAAGATTACGACGCGCTTCTCCTCGGCTCACCGTATACCCTCCGTCAACTCACCAGCAAAGGCGACCCAGAATGCATGGACTTTGCCGCCACGCTCGAGACCCATGATCTCACGTGGGAACATTTAGTTGAGGCTGCCCTGCTGATGGGAACCGATTTCAATGATGGCCTTCCCGGCGTCGGCCCAAAAACTGCCGTCTCATTGATCCACGAACACGGCGATCTTGAGGCCGTGTTGGCGACGCGAGACGAATCCATCCCCCATGCCGACCGTATCCGAGACCTCTTTCTCAACCCGGCGGTCACCGACGAATACACCCTCGATACCGACATAGACCCTGATCTCACCGGCGCCCGAGCATACGTTACAGAGACCTGGGAGATCCCGACCGAGGAGGTTGACCGTGGCTTTGAACGCATCGAATCTGCCGTCACACAAACGGGCCTCGACCGGTGGACCTAGCTCCTGACCCGGCCATACCTGCCCTGCATAGCAGGATATGGGTGCCAGCCAGACACCATCGCTGCCCGAGTGGCTGTTGGTGTCTCGCCGGACGGTGGGCCTCATTTGTCTAGCGGGCCAGGCAGCAGGTCACGATGTCCTGGTTGCGGCTGCGGCATCCGCTGCTGCATGCTCGAGTAGCTCAGGGGGTTCGATAGCTTCCATCTCTTTGAGTTGACCGTGCGTTTCGGGGTGGTCTGGGGCGAGCCGATTACACCCTGCCTGGATTTCCGCTGCCTCATACGTCCCGAGGGCACGGGCATACTCTGTGATGGCAGGTTTATCCATCGCAAATAACGGGCGATGAATCGGGAGGTCAACAGCGGCAGACGTGACCTGGAGGTTTCGTGCTGTCTGGCTGGATTTCTGACCGAGTACCTCCCCCGTGACGATTCCGGTGGCGTCCTCACGGTCAGCGATAGCGGCGGCGACAGCGAAGAAATAGCGTCGCAACGCGAGCATCCGGCCACGATCAACGCTGGCTGCAAGGTCAGCGATGGTGTCACCGCCATCCACGATATATGGCCTGAGGTCGTGATTCGGCGCGCGGTCGGCGAGCTGGCCACACGCCTCGATGGCGCGGGCTTGATGGTCGATTCCTCCGTACTCTCCCAGATCAATGTAGATGGGGATCACCGGCGATCCGCGCCGCATGGCTTCGAACGCCGCCACCGGTGAATCGATTCCACCAGAGATGAGTGCGACCAGTGGGGCTTGTGTCCCGACCGGGAGCCCACCGGGGCCATCATGCCGGTCAGCAAAGACGAACGCGCGGTCCGGGCGGACATCTGCTTCGAATGTCACGTCTGGATCGTCTAGGTCAACCGTGGCATCGATCACGTCACCGATGGCTGCGCCAGCATCTCGCTCGATATCAGGACTCGTAAAGGCATGATCATCACGGGCGCGCGATGCGCGGACCGCGTACGTGTCGGGTTCCCTGTCGGTGGTGTTCAGCCTGGCGCGAGCCAGCTCGACCAGCGTCTCAGTGATGTCGTCTACCTCCGGTGGGATTTCAACAGCTGGGCTGGTCGACACGACGCCGGGGAGGTTGGCCACAATCCGGCTGGCTGTGTCGACAGCATCGGTATATACGAGGAGTCGACCGCTCACCCGCTCGACATCACCGGTATGTCCATTGTCCGTGACGGCCGTCGCAATGTTGTCTTGGAGTTGAGTTTCCATCCGCCGCCGGACAGTCGGGCTTTTTGTCCCGAGTGCTCCATAGCGAACCACGACACAGTCCATACCTGTGCCACGCAGCCAGCGCGGTAAAGCCGCACGGTCGATTCCCTCACGGATTCACAACTCCACCCGGAGCGAGCACTGTGTCTCGGTGTGTCTCCACAGCGGTCATCGGTTGCCTAGGCGTGCGGGAGAATCGATGGCAACGTGGAGGTCTCTGTTGGTCATTCGCAGAACCAGTATCTTGGTTCGAGTGGTCTCTGTTGGTACTATCAGCTGGCGGCGCCTATGTGTAAGGCGTCTGTACTGTCTCTCGGTCGGTGAGCATGACGGTTCGCGCGTGTGGAAGGCGGCGGTGGGGTGTCGCGTGGTTGAAGCCCCGGAAAGAAGCCATTTTTACGTCTTCACTGCGACGTTTCGGGTATGTCTGATGAGTCGGATTACCGTGTGGAACAGGACAGCCTTGGTGAAATACACGTGCCAGCCGATGCGTACTGGGGGGCGCAGACTCAACGAGCACTGGATAATTTCCCTATCTCCGGGATTACGTTCCAGCGGCGATTTATCCGTGCCCTGGGCGTTGTGAAGAAGGCTGCGGCGGTCACAAATCAAGAACTTGGCCTGATTGAGGATACGCGAGCGGAGGCCATCGCAACGGCTGGCGATGAAGTGATTGCGGGGACGCACGATGACCATTTCCCGGTTGATGTCTTCCAAACAGGGTCGGGGACGTCCTCGAATATGAATGCGAATGAAGTGATCGCAAACCGTGCTGCTGAACTCTATGCGGCAGACGCAGTGAATCCAGGCGAAGATGACACAGACGGGCGGTCGATTCATCCGAATGACCACGTCAATTTCGGGCAGTCGTCGAACGACGTCATCCCGACTGCAATGCATATCGCTGCGTTGGAGGCCGTCGAGAAAGATGTGATCCCGGCGTTAGAATCGCTTGTGGCAGAACTCGATGCGAAAGCAACGGAATATGATGAGGTGGTCAAAACGGGGCGGACGCACCTCCAGGATGCCACGCCAGTTCGGTTGGGCCAGGAATTCGGCGGTTACCGCACGCAAATCGAAAAGGGTGTCAAACGCGTTGCGTCAACCAGAGAGCACCTGGCTGAACTTGCCCTTGGCGGGACGGCGACGGGAACCGGCCTGAACACCCACCCGGAGTTCCCAGCGATGGCCGCTGATGCGATTTCTCGAGAAACCGGGCTTGAATTCCGGGAAGCTGACAATCACTTCGAAGCGCAGGCCGCCCATGATGCGATGAATGAAGCCCATGGTGCTCTGCGAACAGTTGCCGGATCGATGAATAAAATCGCGAACGACCTCCGGTTGCTTGCATCGGGGCCACGGAATGGCATCGGCGAGATCGAGCAACCCGAAAACCAACCCGGGAGTTCCATCATGCCGGGGAAGATCAACCCGGTCGTCGCCGAAGCCGTCAATCAGGTCCACAAACAAGTCGTCGGGAACGACGCAGCGATCGCCGCCGGCGCTGCCCGGGGTGAACTAGATTTGAATCTCTACAAACCGGTCCTCGCGTACAATTTCCTTCAAAGTTCGACGCTCATCGCCAACAGTGCAGAGACGTTCGCAGAACGGTTTGTCGCTAAACTGGAGGCCAACACCGAATACTGCGGCCAACAGGTCGAACAATCGATGGCGCTGGCAACCGCGCTCAACCCCGCAATCGGCTATGAAAATGCAACGACAGTGGCGAAGCAAGCGCTGGCGGAAGGCAAAACAATCCGTGAAGTCGCGATCGCCGAAGGCTATCTAACCGATGAGGAAGCGGATACTGTCTTGGATCCCGGCGCGATGACGACCCGCGGCATCCTCGGGACAAACGAGTAATCCTTGGCCCACGCCCTCAACCCGCGGCACAGCGCATCGAGTGAGTCCACCTGGAATCATTGCGGGGATTCCCAGATGCCTCTCGGCTGGCGTGAGTAGGGGTTGTCGTCGGGGTGGGGTGCGGCTGATGAGTCGAATAGGGTTAGGTGTGTTCGGTGAGGACGATTTCGTCGCCGTTCCGTTCGCGGAAATCTTTAATGTATGTGCTTGCGGTGAAGCGTGTTTCGCCGAGTATGGCGCCTATGAGTCCGCCGAGGGCGCCGCCGGTACTGGCCACATTCCGACTGATCAGGCCGCCGATCCCGGCGCCGATGGCGGCACCAAGCGCGGCGTAGCGGGCGCGGCCGAGCGCCCGTTGGATGCGTGCTCGCATAGATGGATAATGGCGCTAAACGGAGATAAACGTACCCCTGGATGAGGCGCCACGCCACGGCGATAGCCAGGAGTACGGTGTGTCCTGATGCCCGGTCTACCACTCCGATTGATTCATCTTATATAAATCCTTCGTCAGATATTCATCCGTTGAAAACGTGCGACCCGGATTATGTATATAGGGGGTTACAGAGCAGGTATGACGACGACGGAGACTCCCCCCTCGTCCGACTCGACCAGTACCGGCGAAACAATCAGTGTGTCTCGACTCCGCGCGGAAATCACCGGCGAGACACACGACTCATCCGCAGAAACCATCATCGCAGATGTCGTCGCCGAGGTTGAAGAGGCATTGTTCGATGGCGACACCTTCACCTTCCAAGAATCACACGTGAAGTCTTCCCTCGACGAGTTATTGTTGTCCATCGTTGGCCTCCGATCGGCAGAAACCCACGGAAAACAACTCCTCGACGACCTCGCGCAAGAATTCAACACCGTCCTCAGTCCAGGCACCGTCTACCCACGACTCCATGACCTCTGTGATGATAGCATCCTCGAACAGCGCGAACTCGTAAAGACGAAAGAATATGCCGTCGACGATCCAGATGCAGCCCGATCAACCGTCGCTGACGCCGCCAGTCAACACCTGGCACTCGGGCTCGTCCTCCATGCAGCAATCGATCGCGGCGCCTTCGACTAGCTCCATCCCTGCTTCGGAGCCCCCTTTTTGCCGACAGTGATATCTGCCAGCGAGCGGCGGCTACATCCAATCTGGCACTGCGTGGTCGGCGGTCTTGTTTTCCTCGGGAAAAAACGAGTGCATCGTGCCATAATTCTCGCGGACCTCGGGATCGTACTGCCATTGTTGGAAGACCGGGACGCCGGTTTCCTCGATCGACGTCCACAGCGGTTCGTGAGCGAACTCGGCATCCGGTGGGGTGAACTGGAATTCTTCGATCACGGTCCCGCCGGTGAACGTCATTTCCTCCATGTAGGGGATGAGCGTGTCGGCATCTGGGATTTCCTCAAGGCCCTCGTTTTCGACGCATTCTTGAATAGATTGTTCGGAGAGAGTGATAGCGTCGTACGTGAGCGGCGCGGTGTATATCGGCACGGAGTCCCACCGGTCGATGAATCCCTGAACGAAATCTTGGGTTTGATCGGTATTCTCCGTTTGGGGTGTCATCGCGTTCATCGTAAACACGAATTCGGTGTTGCCATCCGTTGCCTCCCAGTATTCGTAGGCCTGACTCGGGACGTGTATCCCCCCGAATTCGAAGTTCCGTTCCTGTTGCGCCCATTGATTAACTGCTGTCGTCCCAATGAGTGCGAGTCCGACAAGCGCGAGGTCGACCCCTTCAGATTCCATTTCGTTGTAGAGTGGTGACCAGTCGCTGACGCCGCCGGGCCGTTCAGAGATGGGGACGTCAACAATGTCGCTGAGTCGGTTCTGGAGACGTTCGGCATAGGGGGTGAATTCACCGACGTTCTCGGTGAGGAGGCCGACGGTATCCCAGCCGAGGTTTTCGTGATTTCCTTCGATGAATTCAAGCATCGCGTCGGCGAGATCGAGGAGATGGATCGGGCCGGCGCGAAAATGGTATTTGAACCGTTCGTATTCTTCTTCGCCGGAGGAGTCTGTGAGTGATGCGTCGCTTTGGGAGACGAGTCGTCCTGCGCGCGGTTCGGCTGAGGCGGTTGTGATGTGGATGCGTTCTTGGTTGGCGATGGACGGGAGGGTCTGGAGTAATGCGGATCCGAGGAAAATCCCGGTCGTGATATCGCATTCTTCTTCGACTATGAGTCGTCGATGTTCTGATTCCGCATCGCCTGGGGAAACTTTGGTGTTTCCGAGTGTGACATCGACTTCTGCGCCGAGGATCCCGCCGTTGTTGTTGAGGTCTTCGGCGGCCATTTGGGCGGCGTACCACATTGATTCTCCCAGGGGGAGATTCATGGGTGCGAGGACGCCAATGCGGAAGGTTTCACCGGCAAGTGCGCCGTCAGCGTCGCTGGCGGCGCTGTCGAGGGCGTCGTCTTCTTCGACGCGGAGTTGGCCACCAGGGACGGGGTTATCTGGTGATTGGCAGCCGGCGAGCCCGATTGTGGTGGCGCTGGCTCCGGCGTATTTCAGGAGTGATCGTCGGTGTGTGTTCTGGTGGTCGTCGTCGGCAGCTGCGTTCTCCATGGGTTCCGTTCTCAGGAGGCTATTGGTGTTCCCCAGTCCTGTCAATTATGTCGGAATTCTCCGGTCATTAATCCTATAGAGAGCGCTTACTCCCGATCCACCCCGGCTACGTCCACCATCCACCGACCGAACCGATCGACCACCCACAGCCATCCCGCCAGGACTCCACCAGCGCAATCAGCCACCACCAAAGACCACCCACCACACGCGGGCCAACTCAGTGATCGGCGGTGTCACGCGGATGGTGTCTTTTTTGACGTTCCCCACCGGACCGATGCCTAATGAGTTTCGACTATGACGCCCTTGGTCTTGTCGCCGGTCTCGAGATCCACCAGCAACTCGATACCGAGACCAAACTCTACTGTAACTGTCCCACACGCCGCCGCGACCCAGACGATGCAACCCGGTCGTTTACCCGCTATCTGCATCCAACGAAATCCGAACTCGGCGAAATCGACGAGGCCGCCCTCGAAGAATCCCGCGTCGATCGGGAATTCACATATCTCGCCTTCGACACCACCTGCCTCGTCGAGGAAGACGACGAACCACCCCACCGGCTCAACGACACAGCCCTCAAAACAGCCATGGAAATCGCCGTCCTTCTCGACTGTGACGCCGTCGACCGAGCCCACGTCATGCGAAAAATCGTCGTCGATGGTTCGAACACCACCGGCTTCCAACGCTCTGCCCTCGTGGCGACCGATGGCGAAATCACCACCGACGAAGGCAGCGTGGGGATCGACGATCTCCTATTGGAAGAAGAATCCGCTGCTCGAATTGAAGCCCACGACGACGGCGTCACCTACGGGCTTGACCGCCTCGGGATTCCCCTCGTCGAAATCGGGACCAAGCCGGATATCCGAACGCCAACACAAGCCCGCGATGCCGCCGAACAAATCGGGATGCTGCTTCGGTCAACCGGGAAAGTCAAACGGGGCCTCGGCACCATCCGCCAAGACGTCAATGTCTCCATCGACGACGGCGCCCGCGTCGAACTCAAAGGCGTCCAGAACCTCGATGACATCGATGCCATCGTCCACAACGAAGTCGCCCGCCAAGTCGAACTTCTCGACATCGCAGCAACCCTCCAAGACCGCGATGCTAGTGTCGCCACTCCCCAGGACGTCACAGAAGTCTTCACCGACTCTGACAGTGGTATTATCGCCAGTGCCGCCGCAGTCTGTGCTGTTCGGCTCAACGGATTTGATGGGGTCCTTGGCCGGGAAATTCAGCCCGACCGCCGTCTTGGGACAGAACTCTCAGACCACGCCAAACGCCATGGAGCCGGTGGTATCTTTCATACCGACGAACTCCCTGACTATGGGATCACTGCAGCGGACGTCGAGACACTGCGGGACGCGGTCGATGCCGAACCAACCGATGCCGTCGCGATCGTCGCCGCTGACGAAACGACGGCGGAGCAAGCCATACAGGCCGCCGCCGATCGCGCCGAGACAGCCATTACTGGTGTGCCAGAAGAAACCCGTGGTGCCAACGAGGATGGCACCTCGCGATACCTCCGGCCACTCCCCGGGGCCGCCCGCATGTATCCGGAGACGGATGTCCCGCCCGTAGACCCTGACCTGACTGATATCGAGCCACCCGAACTTCTCACAGAGAAACTCGACCGCTATCAATCTGAGTATGGATTGGATGCCGACCTTGCCAACCAGATCGCATACAGCCGATATATGCCACCGTTTGAAGCGGCGGTGGCCGACGGCGTCGACCCCACCACGGCCGCAAATACACTCACGTCGACTGTCACCGAACTCCGCCGAGATGATATCCCGGTTGAACGTCTCTCCTCAGACCATTTCCGCGATGTCTTGCGCTTGGTCGCGGCAGACGTTCTCGCTAAAGAAGGCATCGGTCCGGTCTTAACTGAACTTGCTGCCGATCCCGCGTTATCGGCACAAGAGGCTGTGGAAGCAGCCGGCCTCTCGGGTGTTGACCGCGACGCCGTTCGTGACGCTGTCGTCGATGTTGTCGAGCAAAATGAACAACAAGTTCGCGAGGAAGGGATGGAGGCATTTTCGGCACTGATGGGCGAATGTATGGCTGCACTCCGCGGGAAAGCCGATGGAGAGGTGGTCTCCGATATCCTCCGCGAAGAAATCCAAGCTCGGAGTTAACCCCGCAGGCAGACAAGCACACGAGGCACTCCCCGCTGTCACGTGACAGCTCAACGAGGGGGTTGATTTCGGATGAAGTTACCGGAAGCCAGGGACACGGTCTCTGATGGTTCCCACGCGAGACCGGAGGGATCCAACACTCTCATTGCTATCTGCCGCCGCCCGAATACGGTTAGCGACCATTAGCGAATCTTTACCCAGTTGGGCGCCGACATCCATCGAGATTCCCGTGAAGAATTGGGGATAGGTTTGGGACCACCGACTGGGGTGAGCTAACAGATAGACGCCCGGCGTGGTCAACTCGCTGAAAGCAGCGAGGAGGTCCGGGGTCGACGTAATATGGTCGTAGGCTGCATCTCGCACCGTCCATTCGCGGTTAGTATCAGAACAGTAATACGGGGACTCATCACCCTCCTCAGCTTTATTGATCGAGAGATACGCTTCCCCGAGAAGATTATACGCCGCTAACGATGGCCCCTCGGTCCACATGTCATAGTTTGTGAACGGTGAGAGTGGGCTACCATGGGCGCAGACGGTCCGAATATCAGCATGTTCGCGGAACTGTTTGAGATGGGTGGCGAACATATTGTGAGCGTGGCGGATATCCCCATCTGCGCGTGCATAATCTTCATAATGGTATCCGATCTCGTGGCCGAGCGATTGCATTTCATCGATAATCCCCGGATCAAATGTCGATGCACGGAAGTAGTACGTCGCGGTGACTCCGAGACTGGCTTCCAACCGCGCCATGCTGAGGGCCCGATGGGCAAGCCTGTCGACATCATGCCGAATGATCGCATACGGCCCCTTAGAATCATCAGCATCAAGATAATCGGCGATTGTCAGCGGCGTGAAACCTTCAGAATGGAGCCGTTTGAGAATATCACCATACCATTCAAAGGAAAACCCCGTAATTTCCATATCCTTGCCAGTTGATTCACGGTAAAGGTTATATTTCTCATACTCACCTCAAACCCGCTTGGTAACTACCTCCTACTTGCATGAACGTTCACTATTTCGTTCCTGTCGACCAGGGGAATCATCCGGTAGTGGGCTGGGCGCGATTAGTCTCCACCCGGACTCCTCGCGTAGTAATGTACTGGCGTCTGACAGCCGGACTACTCATCGGCGGGACACAATTCCACCAGACTGGAGTAATGTTGATTTCCTCCGGCCTGACAGACCGGATATCTGGTTGCTATCCGTCCGGAATTGGGGTTAGGTGGATTCGTGGTCGCTGTCGGTTTCGCGGGCGTGCATGGCGCCACGGCGAAACACACCACGTAAGGTCCGGGCTTCCCGGCCAGTGGGTTGCCCGCGCGCAATCAACCGGCGGAAGAGTCGTTCCGTCTTCGGGATTTTTTCGGATGGATGCCCGATGGCGTGCAGATACTCGCTGAATACGTCATATAGACCTTCAATCTCATGTTCAGCGGCGCGGTCGTGCAGATCTTCCGGGTGTTGGGTGGTTGCAACGGTCAGTTCGCGGAGTTCATAGAGCATGATTGTGGCGGCGTGTGCTAGATTCAATACCGGGTAGTTGGCAGCTGCCGGGATCGAACAAATCCGGTCTAGTTCGGCGAGTTCAGTGTTTGTCAAGCCGTCGCTTTCGCGGCCGAAGACGAGGCAGACATCGGCGGTGAGTTCGGTGAGTTCGCCAGGGAGTTCGGCTGGCGTAACGACGGGATATCGGGTGTGTTTCGTGGCGTCTTCGTTGGTAATCGCGGTGCAGGCGATGGTGTAGAAATTTGTCACGAGTTCGTCAAACGCCACTTCCGTCGCATTCGGGAGGACATCTTCACGGGCTTGCCCGGCGAATCCATACGCTTCGCCGTCGGGGTCAAGCGGCGGTGGGTCCACGAGATACAACTCCGTGATTCCGAAGGTTTTCATAGACCGCGCAATCGCACCAACGTTCCCCGGTGTGGTTGCATCAACAACCCCAACCGCAATATCGACACCGGCCATCCTACATCACATCCGAATAATCGGTGTTCAATGCCGCTCGTTCATCGCTCGATAACTCCGCAATCGCGGCGTCGACATCATTCCCACACGTCCCCTCGGTATCGGCAAATGTCGGGAGTGTTTCCGGATCCGTATCGACGTGGGCAACCCCGTTGTACTCTGGTGGCGCTCGATTCTCAGCTGCAAACCATTCATGGAACATATCCGCGAAATGGTCCGTCCCAGCCTTCTGTTTCCCGCCGTCCTCCCGATACCAATACAGGAACTCCGGTTCATGCACTTGGCATAACAATACTTCAGCGAGCGGTTCGCCATAGACGACGCGAGCCTCATTACAATCGGCAGCCGACGTGGACAAAAGATAACAGCAATCACAGGGTTTCCCGGCGAGGACTCGCAACCGGATGAGTCGATTCCGCGTCGACTCTTCCATCGTCTCGAGCGGCCGTAGGTCCCCGTTTTCGTCGAACACCTCCTCTTCATCAAACCGCCACCCACGTAGCCCGATCGAAACCTTTCCCATGCCAGGAGTATCAGCGTCCGTGAGTATAAGCTCGTTCGTCTTCCCCGCCACCCATCGAGGCAGGCGGTACGATTAGGGTCGAAACCCGACGGCTTTAGCGGGCGGAGCGTCTACGGGGTGTATGCGAACGGTAGAGGCCGGTGGGGTTCCGATTGGTGACGCGTATCCGCCACGCATCATGGGGGTGGTGAACGTCTCCCGAGAATCACCGTATGATCCAAGCGTATTCGGGGATGCAGCCGCCGCTGCCAGGTATGTCGACGACGAACTCGTTGCAGAGGGGGCGGACATCATCGATGTTGGGCTTGAATCGGCGAATAAACGGTTTGACGTCTTATCTGTGGATGAGGAATTAGCCCGTCTTGAAACCGCGATTGCGCTGAAAGATGTAGCGTCGAGAGATGTTGTCTGGTCTATCGAGACCCGGTATCACGAGGTTGCAGCAACAGCCCTTGAGGCGGGGTTTGACATGGTGAACGATGTCTGCGGGTTTGCCGACCCGAAGATGCCGGAGGTGTGTACAACGTATGACGCCGCGGTGGTGAAAATGGCATCCCCGCCGGATCTTGAGCGTCCGGGGGCACTGGCGGACGTCGAGGATATTTATGTAGCCTTAACGCAGAATGGATTTACTGAAAAAACGATAATTGATCCAGCATTTGGGGGGTGGTCTGACGCAAAAACGATTGATGACGACCACGAAACATTCGACCGACTCCGTGAGTTCCGTGGATACGGCCGTCCGCTGTTGGTGTCTATCAATCGGAAGAACTTCTTGAAAGCAATCGCTGGCCGCGCCACCGAGGAAGCACTCCCTGTTTCGTTGGCCGCCACGTCACTAGCCGTCGAGCGTGGCGCTCACATCATACGGACCCATGATGTCGCTGAAACCCGAGATGCCGCTCGTGTGGGGTATAAATACCGTCGTGATCGGATTCACGAGCCAGACGTCGGCATCACGGAACTTGATGTAGCGACAGACCGGGAACTCGCCCGACATCTCGACCGTATCGGGGCGATCAATCCTGGGAGTTCGACACCAAGAGACCTTCCAGAGGTCTTCCCGCATGCCGTCGAATTTGACCTGCCCGCAGCTGCTACAACGTACCTATCGGAGAAGGCAGCAGAAACGTCCCTCACCGTGTTTCATGGCGATGGACTCGTAATCATCGGGTCGAAATCGGCGTTCCGTGAACTTGACGACATGATGATGAATGCCCCACCTGCAGCGGAAACGGCGGTTGCCCGTGTCTGTTCTGCGCTCACACCGTCTGACAAATGACTGACGGACGACGTGCAGTACGGGAAAGCTTATGGCAAATCGACCGGAAGGATCGAATGGAAGCCTGGAGGGCACATCTGGGTAGGGGTACCTTGGTGCGCTCTGGGCCCAGTCTTTATATCTGGTAGTGGCAATGCAGTACCGTGAATGGCAACCAGTCTACAACGCCATTATCGCCGACTTCGGTTACGATCAACAGGCAGATGCACACGCACGCGACGAACTCGCCGCAGTACTCGCCGACGAGCACCCCCTCTCGCTTTCATCGCTGACATTCCCGGGGACAGTCGCGGTCTGTGGCGCTGCACCATCCCTCGCCGGAGACCTTTCCCGAGTCCGAACCGCCGACCACGTCATTGCTGCCTCTACGGCAGTCGATGTCCTCCGAGACGCGGGCATTGCCGTCGATTGTATGGTCACCGATCTCGATAAAAACCCCGGCACGGCTCGTGACCTCTCCCACGCCGGTACACCGGTCGCCGTCCATGCCCACGGCGATAACGTTCGAGCACTCCACGATATCGTGCCGACACTCACCGCAGCGTCTATCCTCCCGACCACCCAAGTTGCGCCTCGTGACCCGGTCGGCAATCCGGGTGGCTTCACAGACGGTGACCGCGCTGCCTTCCTCGCCGACCACGGCGGTGCCGACCACCTCGTTTTCGCCGGATGGCTGTTCGACGACCCAACCGTATCCGCCGAGAAAGCCAAGAAACTCATGTGGGCCGAACGGCTGCTCTATTGGCTCGAACTCCGCCGTGAGGACCACTTCTCGATACTCGATGGTCGCCGCGACCGGATCACCCTCCCGTGGCGATAACACCCTGTTGGTATCGACAAACTGTATATAAGGCCACGTTCTACGCTGAGGTGAATGCCGTCAACGTCGGACTCCGCGCAGATCCACCGCATTGAATTCGATATCCCATGGCCGCCTGATACGGCCTACGCCTACCTTATTGATGGAGCTGAACCAATCCTCATCGATGCCGGAGCCCCAGGAGATGACGGCTGGCACTCATTGACAGCTGGCCTGGAGACGGCCAATATCCCACCGACAGAAATTGACCACCTGCTCATCACCCATCCACACACCGACCACGACGGACAAGTATCAGCCCTCGTCGATACGGCAGACCCAACGGTCTATGCCCCACAAGGCATTCGTGACCGATTAGCCCGCGATCCTGACGATCTCGCCGCTGCCGTCGAAACCAACGCCATCGAAGTCGGCGTCCCGTCCCCACCAGATGCTGTTGCCGACGCTGTCGATTCACTCCGCCGAAACCGGTCGTGTCTACCCCCCTCAGCCATTGACATCGAAGTTGCATTCGGAGAGGCATTTACGGCTGGCGGACGGACCTTCGAGGCAATCTACGCCCCCGGCCATCAAGCCAACCAAGCCGCATATTACACTAATGGCGACCTCTTTGCTGGCGATGCATTAATTGAACCGTTCCGACCGAAAGCCCTCCATGCCGGCCTCGACCGGGGCTGCAAAGACGCAATCGATGCCTATTACGACGGACTTGAGAATCTCGCAGCGTACCAGATCGACCGCGTGTATCCCGGCCATGGCCCGGTGTTTGACACCGCCGCTGCCGTCATTGCGAATGCTCGAGACGATCTTGATCGACTCGTGGCCGAATGCCGAGACACCCTTACCCGGTTAGGGGAAGCAACCGCGTATGAGGTGACAGACGCCCGCATCGAAAACCCTCAACGCATGCAATTCACGGTATTTGAAACGCTCGGGGCACTTACTCACCTTGAGCGCAACACCACCATCACATCGAGACAAACCGACGGCGTCCGCCGGTACCAACCGCTCTCACAACCGGCCGCTGACCAGGACAACACCACATGACTCGTTTCATCCTATGCGACCGGTCGTCGATCGACAACGAGGAATACCCGCCGTAATTACGCGTTCTTCGCGGTATCACTGACGTTCGCAGGTGGTTGCCATGTGTCGGCGAGTTTTTCGGCCGTTTCAATGAACGCGTCTACATATGCATCAAGACACGAGCCAGCAACTGGATTCCCATGGCTTGGCGCGATCCACTCAATATCGTAAGGGGCGATCCGTGCGGTCAGCGTCGACCGGATGGATGCGGGGTCGGAATACTGCAGCCACGGGAGGCGATCCCGACAAAACGCCGTAATCTGGTCGGTATCGATATCGGAGGGATCCGTCCAGGTGGCGGTCTCGCTGCCTGCCGTGTGGTAGTTCCCCAGCGCTTCAGCAGTGAATAATACAGCGTCGGTATGGTCGTAAATCCAGAGACTATACACGTGATCCGTCAGGGGTGATTTGATGAAGTCGAACGTGCGGCCCTCAATGGTTGTTGTCCCAGTTGCTGCCTCCCCCAATTTCCACATCTCGCCGTAGGACATTCCGAACTCATCAGGAATCCCCGCCGCGGTCACAACTCGCGTCTCCGATTGGTGAAGCATCGGAACATCACGGGTATGCGGATAGCTCGTATGGGTCAATAAGACCGTTGAGATATCCGTGGATTCAATCGTGTCAGCGCCAGCTTCGAGATCATCGATCCCGCCGGCATCGACCAAGATTTGGCCATCGGGTGCATCGATTTGATACATCGCGGTGTGGATCCGTCGATCATCGATTTCGTGGCTTTCGGGGAACCACGCCACGTCAGTAGTGAGTTGGTGCGGCATCTCAAATCATCTCGATTGCGCGGATGTCTTGCCCTAAGCCGGCTTCACTGATCCCATCGACAACAGGGCGGATGGCACGGAGATACGTTGCCGCATCCGCAGTAGCGGGCGCGCCGTGTGCCGGCGCGAGCATCTCGGGCTCGAATCGATCGAGCAAAGCCTCAAGTTCAGCGTTGATTCGGTCTGGTTCAGCATACGCTAGCCACGGGATCGTGTGACTGTGGAATGCCAACCACCGGCTGACGGCATGGATGTCTGGCTGGGAAGCGATCTCATGCAAGAGCGCGCCACACTCGGACGATGCATGGGCGTTCCCATAGGAATCGACCGTAAAGAGCGCACGTGTGTCATGATCGAAGAGCCACAGCGTCGCGGCGAGGTCATAAAACAGCGGGTCAACACATTCAACGACGCGTCCGCCGAGATCGATCGTTTCCCCTGGCTCGAGCGGTGTTGGATCAATCGCGTGACCACCGAGATGGAGGTCGTGGAGCCCGCCGCCACCGGGAACAATAACCTCCGCATTTGGATACTGGTCAAGCAATGCTTCTGCATTCCCACCATGCGGGGCCTCCGGGTGTGAAATCACTATATAGTCAAGTGCCGCCCCCGCAAGCAGGTCCTCCACTTCAGTCAGGATCGCCTCCCGCATATTCGGCGGGAGCGTATCAAACAATAGGTGATCATCACCGCTGAGGAGATAGGCATTGAACTGACTGTGGATTTCTTCGCCCTCCGCGTGCCACTCCGGCATGGCGTCAACCTCCGCGAGGAAATCTGTTATGAAATCTGGATCGATACAGCCCGCAATCACGTGAAATCCATCGGCGAGGGCACGCACATGTACGCCACGTTCGGCCGTGACATCCTCCTCGCCGTATACGGCGGGGCTTCCCGACAGGGGAATACCGGCTAAGTGCCGGTAGAGGGTTTCGACCCCGTCTCTCCGGGCGTCATCTGGCGGGATGACCTCTGCGCGGAGCGGGTCGCGGTGCTGTCACGGGCACTCCCATCCCGAGGCGAGTCATTGCCCGCCGGTTTCAGCGGCAGGCTCTCTCCCCACGGGTCAACCCGTCGTGCGATGTTCGCGGCGGCGTTGATGTCGGCCTGAAACTCGGTGACGTGACACTCGTCGTTCTCACACCGGAACACAGCTTGTGTCGTTCGATTCCCGATGTGGCCGCAGGCGTGGCATATCTGGCTGGTATACTCTGGGCGGACGTACTCGACCAAGATCCCTGCCTCCCGAGCCTTGTCCTCCACACGGCTCTGGAGCCGAGCGAACGCCCACGCATGAAGCCGCCGATTCAAGTACGTATCGTAGTCCAATTGCTCGCGGATGTAGGTTAGGTTCTCCATCACCACCACTGGGCGGTCGAACTGCCGGGCGTACTCGACCACCATCCGAGACGCCTTCTCGACGATATCGGTCAGTGCGTTCTGGTAGTGGTCGAATCGTTCATCCATCCGCCACTCGGCGGCGTCACGCTCTTGAAGGCGTCTCAGGGTCGTATGCATCTCCTTGCGGAGATGCTTCGCACGCGAACCGTCACACACGAACGGGCCAGTCGGTGAACCGTCCTTGAGGGCACAGCCCGTAATCAGGGCCGATTCACCGATATCCAGACCGATGTGCGTCACGTCGTCACCGTCGGCGTCGTGGTCCGGCTCTGTGACCGGGAATTCGACGGTGACATGAAGAACCCAGTTGCGGTGGTGGCGTTGAAGCCGGAGTTGTCCGGCGGACGCCTCGCCATCAACAAGGTCGTGCCAGAGGCTCTCTTGCTCCGGGTTAATACGGATCGGAATCCAGAAGTTGGTCCCATGGCCCGGTCGTGGGACCCACCACGTGAACTCGTAGTCCCGTTCCGCCGAGTGGTCGAACTCGGCGGCTTGGTTGGTGAGTCGCACCGGGTGGTCGTCCTCGATCTCCCGTGCGTCGTAGGTGGTGCGGAGTTGGGGGACGTAGTTGCAGAGCGCGGCCTTCGCCTGATACGGCAGGTCGTAGGGCGTCACGATGTCACTCACCGCCGACATCGTGTCCGTGCCCGCGTCGAACGCCTCGTGAAGCCCGTCGCGGTAGGTGTCGAGCAGGTCGTCCAATTTCCGTTCCTTGTGGGCTGTCGGCGACGCGAGCGTGGCTTCCAGCGTCTTCGTAGCGGTGGCGGCCATGCTACTGGTCCTCCACGTATTCCATCAGTACGTCGATACTGACCTGCCCGGTCGTGGCGAGGAAATACCCTGGTTGCCAGAACGCCTCTTCGAGCGTCTGTTTCACGTCGGGATACTCTTGTCGAATCCGCCGGGACGTGACACCCTTGAGGGAGTTGATGAACTTGGTGAGGTCAGTGGTCGGTTCGGTCGTGAACAGGATGTGGATGTGGTCGCTCCCACCGTCCACACTCCTGATATCCACGTTGAACCCCGCTGCCGTGTCAATGGCAATCTCACCGATGCGGTCTGCAATCTCGTCGGTGAGGATATCAGCCCGGGACTTCGTCACGGTCACGAAATGGTACTGGAGGGCGTAGACCGTGTGCGACCCGGTTTGCAGATTATACTGCATTTGGTCTTGCTCGATATCATTAGACCAATTGCATTAAATCTTGCCACGACGGGTATTCGACAGGGCAGATCCCAGTGGACTGTCGAACCAGGCTGAGGCGATTCACGCCCGCCCTAAACGGCGGGATTCTCTCGCAATTTGAAGATAGCTACCGAGTCACACCCACGACGGACCACCCCATAATCCTTTGGCTCACCAGAACATGCATCGGTCACCACTGGATTGGTCCTGCATCTGTCTCGCTCGGTTTCGAGGGAAACATGCCTGTCTGCACTGGCGGTAGTCGCTCACAGATCGAGGGCGTTCTGGATTCGTGTGGCGGTGGACGTCACGGTTTGAGGAGGATTTTCCCTTGTGATGACCGGTTTTCAATATAGCGGTGTGCGTCGGCTGCTTCGGTTAAGTCGAATGTCCGCCCGATTTGGACGGAGAGGGTTCCATCGCCCAATAGTTGGGTGAGTTCCGGGACGGCCCCCATTACTTTCATCGGTGCCTCGCTGACCGCGCGTCCGAGGTGATAGCCGATAACGCGTTTATTCCCGAACAACAGGTCGGCGGTATTCGGTCGCCCGGGTGTGCCCGATGCCGCACCGAACGACACCATCCGACCAAACGACGTTAATGCGT
Source organism: uncultured Natronomonas sp. (assembly GCA_964609565.1). Classification (GTDB taxonomy): domain Archaea; phylum Halobacteriota; class Halobacteria; order Halobacteriales; family Haloarculaceae; genus Natronomonas. The sequence continues at coordinate 18,851 of CAZSSY010000015.1, read as the reverse complement.
CAAGACTGTGGTCAGTTGTCTCGCCGCCAATGCCATCAAGGATGAGGTCCACGCCGTCACCGTCAGTCATCTCCATTGTTCGCTCGACGAAATCAGTCTCGGTGTAATTAATCCCATAGTCTGCACCGAGGTCCTCAGCCATCGTGAGTTTCTGCGGACTTGATGCCGTCCCAATGATCGTCGCGCCGGTCTCCGCGGCTAATTGGACGGCTGCACTCCCGACGCCGCCAGCCGCCGCATGGATTAACACGGTCTCATCCGACGCCAGCCCACCCCACTCGTGGAGGCAATTATGCGCGGTCAACCATTGGACAGGGAATCCAGCGGCCTCTAATAGATCCATCTCGCCTGGGACATCCAGGAGGCCGCGGGCATCAGCAACGGCATACTCGGCGTAGCCACCACCGTTCACCATGGAGACAACCGCTTCCCCTGGGTCTCGATTCACGTCTTCACCGACTGCGTCAATCACGCCAGACACTTCCAAGCCAGGGATATACGGCGGGGTCGGCCCACCATGATAATGGCCGCGTCGTTGCATGATATCGGCGAAATTCACGCCAGCCGCCGCCACTTCAATACGGACTTCACCCGCGTCTGGCTCGGGCGGCTCGCGTTCAGCCACCGACACCACATCAGCATCGCCGAACTCCGTGACCTCTATGGCATCCATCGTCATACTCTATCCCCCGCCTCCACTTCATATCAAACCCGGCGGCATCTCTCCACGACGACACTGAAGAAATCGACGATACCACGCCGACGCTACGACTCCGTCGATGCCGGCACAACGAGACAGGATGCATTGACTACTCGGTCGTCTCAATCCGGGAGTACCGCTGGAGACGGTGGCCGCCAGTACCTCACAACCCCTGCCTCCCGGGGGGATCGGCGAGCGGATATCGATTCGGTGCGCGTGTCATGCGGAGCAATTCACAGGGGGCATGTCGGCTTGCACGCGCGTACTTTTATCTGGACTCAGCGTACCGTTGAGGTATGGCGTATGATTGTTCGTTCCTTGCTGACCTCTCGTTAGAGGAATCCGTTTCCTTCGATTCGTCCGCACGGGAGAGCCATGCGGCCGATTTTGTGGCAGGGGAAGCGGGTCTCGGCGTGACGCCCGATGTTGTCGTCTGGCCGGAATCCACGGCGGATGTCTCGGCGATCCTGTCGGCGGCCCACGAGCGGGAAGTTCCGGTGACCCCGTATGCCGCCGGGACATCAATGGAGGGGAACGCCGTCCCGCTATTTAACGGAATCAGTATGGATATGACGAAAATGAATGCCGTCCTGGACGTCCGAGCTCATGATTTCCAGATCGATGTCGAGCCAGGCGTGATGGGGAATGTGATTGATGAAACCATCGCGGACCATGGGTTGTTCTTCCCGCCGATGCCGTCGTCGGCCAACCTCTCGACGATCGGCGGTATGATTATCAATGACGCATCGGGCCAACAGACCGTCAAATATGGCGAAGTCGGTGACTGGGTGTTGGAACTCGAAGCGGTTCTCGCCGATGGCACCGTTATCGAGACCGGGAGCAAAGCCGTCAAAACCAGCTCTGGGTACAACTTGAAGGATCTCTTCATCGGGAGTGAAGGGACACTTGGCGTGGTGACCCGGGCGACGTTGGAACTGGAGGGCATCCCGGAGCAAATCAAGGGCGGCCGTGCCGTCTTCAACTCGATGGATGATGCCGCAGAAGCTGTCTATGATGCTGTCCGATCCGGCGTGGATGTCGCCAAAATCGAGCTCATCGATCCATTGGCTGGTGAAATGGCGAATGCGTACTTTGATACCGGGCTTCCGGATGCTGCAATGATTTTCGTCGAATTCCACGCGAACCATGGTATCGATGAAGAAATCGAGTTCTTTGAAACCATCTTAGCCGCGCACGACGTCGATCAATTCGAAATTGCGAGTGATGAGCGAATGGATGAACTGTGGCGGGCTCGCGACGAACTCGCCTTCGCAGTCCAACAGTACGACTCCGACCTCGAACCCCGTCATCCAGGTGATGTCACCGTCCCCATAAGCAAATATCCCGATATCATTCGCTATGCCAAAGATCTCGGCGAGCAACACGATGTCCTCATCCCGTGTTTCGGGCATGCTGGCGACGGGAACGTCCATTACAGTGTCCTCGTCGATCCCAACGATGACGCCATGATCGACACTGCGGAGACCATCTACGATGAGATTGTCGAACAAGCCATCGCGTGGGGCGGGACCGCAACCGGCGAGCATGGCATCGGGATGGGGAAACGACAATTCCTGGAATTAGAACATGGCCCTGCCGCCGTCGAGGCAATGCGGGCAGTCAAGGCGGCATTTGACCCCCTCGATATCCTCAACCCGGGGAAGATTTTCCCCGAGACCGAACAAGACGGCCGCCGCGTCGACCTCCCACCCCACGACTAGGCGACACCACTCCAGGCAGGCCGAACCTACCTGCTTCAGCGAGAGTGTCTCGGCGTTCACGGCGGGCGTGAATCGCGGAGGCGGCGGAACCGTTTTGTCGCCGGCATCACACGCGCATACCGACCGAGGCGGCCTGCCCGCCCGCCCCCATGCCGGGACAGTCGGATACGATCGGGAGTTCATCGCTGGCCCGAGGCAGGCACCCGTGCTGTCGGCAGCCGGTGGGTGCAGACCGCAGGTACTCCCGAATCCCACACGGGAGAGGGATACCGGGGGCGTGGCACTCCCAGCACACCGCCGGTGTGCAAATCCGAGGGTCCCAACCCAGCCGCTCCACTCCGCTCCGGTGCGGTGGGAAGCCCCGTCGGTCACGACGGGGGGATGTCACCTGTCCGCCCGTCCCGTTGTCATGCTGGGTTCTCTGTCGATTGTCCCTGTATATAAACGGCCTCTCATAAGGCGGTAAACCGATTAGGCTGTGTAACCGGGAGCTATTGATACCGATGAGCGTTCACCTTGACGACGAACATGAGATGATTCGGGATTCCGTCCGGGACTTCCTAGAAGCAGAAATCCAACCGCAGCTTCCGGAGGCCGACCGTGAACCGATGAGTAAAGACGACGCCATCCAGTATCAGCAGATGCTGGGTGAACTCGGGATTGGGCCTGGCGATACAGAAGGCAGTGGATTCGCCAATCCGTTAACATACACAATCACGTCCGAAGAGATCTCGCGGATTTGGCCCTCGTTGAACGTCACATTGAATATGTCCTTCCCGACTGTGTTCGCCGCGTATGCTGGCGAGGAAACCCAGGACGCGTTGGCTGAGAAACTCGAGGATGGCTCCTGTATCGGCTGTATGGCTGTCACTGAACCAGACGGCGGGAGCGATACCGCGCATCCGGCGACGACAGCGGAGAAAGACGGAGACGAGTATATTATCGACGGTGAAAAAACGTGGGTGTCAAATGCACCGATCGCGGACATGGCGTTGGTCGTCGCCCAAGACACCGCCACCGACCAGCGGGATTTCTTTATCATTGATACCGTCACGAACGATATCGAGACGCGTGAACTCCACAAGCTCGGCTGGACGGGTTCGCCGACCGGCCAGATTTTCTTTGATGAAGTGAGGATTCCAGAAGACAACAAGTTGATGAACGCTGTCACCAATATGGTCGCCTCCGGCGATAGCGATATCACCGATAATGAGATGTTCCAAACACAAAACCCGCTGAATGCGATGTTCGCCTATATGCGGACGGGGATGGCCGCGATGTCCGTCGGGATCATGCAAGCCGCCTACGAGAAAGCCCTTGAGTATGCAACCGATCGGGAGGTATTCGGCGGGCCCATCGGCGGTCATCAGCTCATACAACAGAAGCTCTATCAGATTCGTGCTGGCCTGGAAACCGGTCGATTGTTAACATACGAGGCTGCCCACAAGGTTGCCAACGGCGATCCGGAGGCCCGGATGTATTCATCGCTCGCCAAAGGTTGGGTCTGTGAGAAATCCATCGATGTCACTGACGAAACCCTCCAGATTTATGGTGCAAACGGCCTCTCGGATGAGTATCCACTCGAACGATACTACCGAGATGCCCGCACCATGACCATCCCGGACGGCACAACCGAGATCCAGCAACTAGTGGTCGGCAAAGAACTGACCGGGATCAGCGCCTACAACTAACCACCACCACGATTCCCGCCCCCGTAATCACCCACTCTCACCTCAGGTAGCGTCGTCGATACAGGAATCGAAACCACCACGAGGTCGACGTGACGATGGCCAACAGAAGGGTGCCACGTGGTGTGGCCCGTCCCGTACTGGACGTGAACGCAGTGGCCCGTGGACGGCGGGCGTTGTGACGAGGGATTTTTCCCGTCTCCCACCGCAGACAGAATATGGAAGACCGGGAGCTGTCATACGCTGCAGCGGCCATTACGGATGCTGAGACTGTCGTGGCGTTGACCGGCGCCGGCGTTTCGACCGCATCCGGAATCCCTGATTTCCGCTCTGAAGATGGGATTTGGACTGAATATGACCCCAATGACTTCCATATCTCGCGGTTTCAAGCCGACCCGGACGGATTTTGGCGGGAACGTGTCCAACTCATGGAGGATCTGTACGGCGATGGCGTTGAACCGAATGCCGCCCATGACGCGCTGGCTCGGCTTGAAGCCCATGACGCCCTCGATTGGTTAATCACCCAGAATATCGATGGGCTCCATCAAGAAGCCGGGAGCGACGACCCCATTGAAATTCATGGGAACGGCCAGCGTGTCGTGTGTACCGGCTGTCGGGACCGCTTCGCTGCCGACCCAATTTATGACCGCATTGACGATGGTGAACTTCCACCGACGTGTCCGGCGTGTGACGACGTGCTCAAGCCGGACGTCGTCCTGTTTGGAGAACAACTCCCCGAACATGCTCTGTTCCGCGCCCATCAAGCCTCTGAATCCGCCGATACCTATCTCGTCGTCGGGTCATCACTCACCGTCGAACCAGCTGCATCACTCCCCAGAACCGCCGCCTCGAACGGCGCCACACTCATCATTGTAAACCTCGATCGAACCCCCTTAGCTGGACAAGCCGAATATGATTTCAGAACCGACGTTACAGACGCCCTCCCCGAACTCGCCGATGCCGTCATCGAGCACACATAACCCCGCCGTACCACCTTATCCGCTCATTTCGCCTCAATCAATCAGCCATTTGGCGTGAAGTCGCCCCGTTAACCCTGCTCTGAACGCTACTTCCACGTGGAGGTATCCATGTACCAGCCTTCTCGTGGAATGGGTTATTTGAACTGTTCGCTCGGGTGGCGACATCCCCGTAGATTCAGATGGTCTGGGGTGAGCCGTAGTTTTTTGCTCGTCGGTGCCGACTGGATATTCGCTATGGACTACAAAGTCGTTGATCTGGACGAAGTACCGGTGACTGACTTGTCAGAGATTGACGCTGTACCCCCGGACCTCGATATCAAGCCGGTTGGCGATCAATTAGGGCTCTCGGAGATGCGGCTCACAGTCTGGTATTTCCAGCCGGGTGAAGAAATCCAGTATCACGCCCACAGCGAACAAGAAGAACTCTACTACATTATCGACGGTGAATTCTCCTTGAAGCTCGGCCGCTCCGGAGAGGAAGAATATATTGAGGCTGGCCCAGGAACGTTCTGGGTTGCGAAACCCGAGATTGGACACGGCCATCGGAATGTGGGTGACGATGAAGGTGTCGTGCTCTCAATTGGGGCGCCTCCGGTCGACGATCCTGGTCTTGACCCACATCAAATCAACGACTAAGCAGTCCGCGTCCATCAGCGAAACAGAGATGAAACGCGCGGCTAGATTTCTACTTCGACTTCCGTGGGGGAGTCAGCAGCACCATACGTTGTTTCGAGGTATTCGAAAATCCGGGCTGATTGACTCATCTTCACGCCATGGGTGTCATCGACGATGACGGGAACCTGTCGTTGCCCGGTTAATCGCTTGACTTCATCTCGTCGTGAGTGGGCGCCTTCAACCCAGACACTCTCATAGTCGACATCGAGTTCGTCGAGTTTATCGACAACAAATTCACAGAATGGGCATCCTTCAAGCCGATACAGCGTGAATGACATACCTGGATATTCGGTCCGACACGCAAAAATCCACCGTGCTGCTCGTCCGGGTGTGCTCCCATGAACTGGTCAAGTGTTGGGTTAACGGATCGGAACCCCAGGTGGCCTGGTCGGTAGCGTTTTCCTGATAACGGGGTTGGGTGTTGGTGGCGATCATTCCTTGCTCTCGGGGGGCATCGGTGTGCTTTCAGAAGGGGTGGCGGCAGGTTTACGTCGGCGGGCTTGGTGGTTAGTGTATGCCACCGGTTGTTGGTGATGCGGCCCCCCAGTTCGAGGCGTTGGTTTGTGACGGCGAGACGTTTCAGGCTGTGTCCCTTGAGGAGGTGATTGGTGATCGTGGTGCTGTTCTTGTCTTTAACGCGTTTGTGTTTTCGGCGATTGCCGAGAATTGGTGGCGTCGATATGAAACAGCGGGCTGGGCTGACTTCGACGGTGTCCCAGTGTATGGGGTGGTTCGGGATGGTCCGTACTCGGTGAATGAATTTCTCCGTCAACTCGACAGCCCGTTTGCTATCTTCGCTGATGTGAATGGCACCGTCGCGGACGCATATGACTTGCTCGTCGAACGTGAGGGGATGGCTGGCACCCGGACAGCCCGACGTGCCGTGTTTGTGCTCGATGCCGATGGCACGATTACTTATGCGTGGGTAACCGACGAGTGGATTAATCCTGTACCACGAGCGGAAATCGAGGACGCCGTTGCCGCGCTGTAACCTGTACTTCTTGCTTGGGTATGGAAGCGGCCTGCTTCTAGGTTAGGGACGTGGACAGGGTCATCGAGGCAACGGTGGATGAGCGGTGCCTGTAGAACGCCCGGTCGGTGAAGGGGTGGTTAGGGGAGGCCGAGTTCGTTGGCGATGGTGTTGAGTTGGATCTCGTCGGTGCCTTCGACGATTCGGAGGATTCGGCCGGTTTGGAGTTCGCTCATATATGGATTGTCTTCTGAGAGGCCGTTGCCTCCGTGGACTTGGACGACGTCGTCGGCGATGTCGAATAATACGTTGGAGGCGAGGTATTTCACGATCGAGGACGCCTCGATAGCCTGTTCGCCAGCATCCATCAACCACGCCAGTCGTAGCCCGGCTGCATCGGCGGCAAACGCGTGCGCACGTCCCCGCGCCAATTTATGCGACACCCCTTGGAATTTCCCGATCGGTCGGCCGAACGCCTCTCGGTCGTTCGCATATTCGACACCACGTTCGATGAGGAACGCCGCATGCCCGAGGGCTCGCGCTCCGATCTCCAAACGACCAAGCGAGAGGAATTCCATGGCGTCGTAGAAGGCGCCGTCTTCGGTGCCGAGCACACGGTCATCTGGCACCCGGACGTCGTCTAACACGACTTCTGCTTGCATGCCGGTCATGCCGACGGCATTGTTCAATGATGATACCTCGTACTCATCGGCTTCCACGATGAAACACGTGATCCCTCCATATCGCCCCATTTCGTCTTGTGGCGTTGTCCGGGCGAACACCTGGATGAAATCCGCATAGGGTGCGTTGGTGATCCATTGTTTGCGGCCATTCAGAATCCATGTATCACCGTCTTTCTCGGCGGTTGTCGCCATATTCGGTGAATCTGATCCTGCACCTGGTTCGGTCTGGGCGAACGCCGTCGACTGCTCTCCCCGCACACACGGCTCCAGATACTGCTCCTGTTGGGCCTCGTCGGCTTGTGCAAGCAGCGGCTTGGGGCCTTCCGGGCCGGCGAGGACATATTCCGAAATTCCGGGGCCGCGAGATGCTACATGCTTGATTGCCCGATACCACGTGACATTCGAGACGCCTTCACCGCCGACGTCTTCAGAGAGATTCATGGCGTAGAATCCGGCGTCACCGCTCCGTTTCCGGACGTCTTGGATCGCCTCACGGACCTCCGGGACGAGGCGGCCGTCGTCCTCGTGTCGTTTCCGTGGATTCGACCATGTTTCGCCAAGTTCGTCTTCAATCGGATCAACTTCCCGTTCGATGAACTCATCAAGACTCGATAAAATTAGACTCGTCTCCTCGTCAGTCTCAAAGCTCACGCCTGCTGATGGCGTGTCATGCGTTGCCATAGCGGCTAATGAACGGGCCCGGCCTTAACGACTGTGCGCATCCTGCACGGCGCGTTTAAATACTCGATACACCGCTCACATGGCAGCGTGAAGAAACGCCGGGTTGTATCCTGACGGTTTCGACGGGTGTTAAGTGGAGGCCGGGTGACCGGGAGGTATGAAGTTGGATGGCGTTCGTGTACTTGATTTGACGCGGCTCCTTCCGGGTCCCTACGCGACACAGTTACTGGCTGACGCTGGCGCTGACGTCGTGAAAGTGGAGGATACAGGTGCTGGTGATTACGCTCGCCATATGCCGCCTGCGACAGGTGACGGCGTTGGCGCTGTGTTCGATGCTGTCAATCGCGGGAAACGAAGTATCGCCATCGACCTCAAAACAGATGCCGGGCAGGATGCCTTCTATGAGCTGGTTGCCGATGCAGATGTGGTCGTGGAGGGCTATCGACCCGGCGTCACTGAACGGCTCGGCGTGGACTACGACACCCTTGTGGAATACCGATCGGACCTCGTGTACTGTTCGCTGTCTGGCTATGGCCAACAAGGCCCTTACACTGACCGTCCCGGGCATGATATCAACTATGCCGGGCTTGCAGGCCTCCTTGATATGACGCGGGACGATCCTTCGGCACCGCCGCAACTTCCGGGATACCAGATCGCCGATATGGGTGGGGGATTGTTAGCCGCGTTTGCAATCTGTGCCGCGTTACTCTCCCGTGAACTCGGGAACACTGGTGGTGAGTATCTTGACGTCGCGTTAACGGATGCCGTTGTCTCGTTTTCACAGTCCGTCGCGCCGCTTGCACTCCGCGGCGAGGATCCGCGGCCGGGTGAGACCCCCCTGACGGGTGAATTCCCCTGGTATGATGTGTATGAAGCGAAAGACGGTCGATACGTCACGATTGGGGCGCTTGAACCGCAGTTTTGGCGGGCGTTCTGCGAAGCGGTGGATCGACCTGACTTGGTCGAGAAACATATGACGGAGGATCCGGCCGAACGCGGGGCACTCCGCGAGGAGCTCTCGGCGATTTTCCGGGAACGAACCCGGGACGAATGGGCTGAGACGATGGCAGATGTTGATGCCACTGTCGACGGCGTGTACACGCCTGCGGAAGCGCTTTCACATCCACAGATCGACGCTCGTGGCTACGTGACACAGGATGATGGCGCACCGCGGGTCGGATTTCCGGTCGCCGGGACGGCGATCCCGGACTCCGACGGTATGCGACCTCCTCGCCACGGAGAGCATACGGAGGCTTTGCTCCGAGATGCCGGGGTTGATGAGGCTGGTCTCGAACAGCTCCGGGATGCCGGCGCGATTAAGTGACCACAGCCCGCTTCGGGTAGGACTGACGCTGGTCGCTCGTCGCGGAGGCGTGGTGTGTCTTTTCAGCTAATTCCTAGTCCGACGAGATCGACGAGCGTATGGCGTTTGAGGAGTGCAAACCCGACGAACACGATGAGGAACCCGGCGATTGAGAGGAGGCCGATTGATTCACCAAGGAGAAATACGCCGGCGATCGTTGCGACAATCGGGACGAAATACGCCACAAGACTTGCTTCGAATGCGCCGCGTTGACTCAAGATAGTGAAATAGATAATGAATGCGAAAGCCGTCGAGAATACGCCGAGATAGGCGACTGCGCCGAGTGCTGTTGGCGTCGTGATGGCTGTTGTCGGGATTTCGTTGGCTGTGACACTCCCGATATGGAGGAGGAGACTCCCAAGGAGCATGGCCCATCCGGTCATCGCGATCCGATCCATTGAGGGGGCAGCTCGTTGGACGATCACACCACCTAGGGCGACACTCACGACCTGTACGACAATTATGAGTCGACCAACGGTGTTGCCCCCGAGGAGATTATTGGGGTCTGGTTGGACGATAAAGGCGACACCGAGCAATCCGAGTGCGATGCCAACTGCGCTGACTGGTGTCGGTCGTTCGCCAAGGAGCAGTAACGCCCACAGGGTGGTTGCAATCGGGACGAGTGCTTGAATAATGGAGGCAACGCCGCTCGCCACTGTCTGTTGGCCGACAAACAACAACCCGTTTCCGGCGATGAGAAAGACACCGCCGCCTACCACCGCTGTCAAGTTATCGGTTCCTATCGGCCGCCAGCGGTCGGGCTTGCGGGTTACAATTGCATACGCCAACAGGAGGATCGCAGCGACATCATAGCGGAATGCGGCGAAAAGTAATGGCGGGATATACTCCAGCCCGATCGAGATAGCTGGAAACGATAATCCCCACATCGTGGCCAACGCGACAAATAACGCGGTCGCATACACCCGGGACACATGTGAGCGGTTCGAACGGTGGTATGAAATCATTGCCGTTTCACTGCCACACCCGAGTGTATCAGCCGGTAGTGCCGTCGTGGACCCGTCGCCCGGGGGGGGGGGGGATGGTGAGCTACCACTCCCTTCCTACTGAGCGATTCCTGCGCCCGCGTCCACCCGTTCTCCGAGAGTCACAAAAACTTCCTCGTACGCGAGGGAGGACACCACCCAAGAGAGGGGAGGTTAGTCGACCAGACGGCCCACGAGACCGATCGGTCAGGTGTGCCTTGTCCTCGGCAAGTGACGATTGGAAGGCCCTGGTCTCGGGTGGGACGCAACCCAGGGTACGTGTGGCCGGGTGTTAGTCGTGGACGAGGACATCGATGACGTCAGTCCCCGGTGTGGCGAGGGCTTCTTCGTAGACCGGGGGGAATTCATCAGGTGTTTCGATGAGATGGCCTCGTGCGCCGTGGCTTTCGGCGTTTTTCGGAATGTCGACGTGTGGATCGAAATCCATGCCGACAAAGTCATAGTCATCTTCGTCGCCGCCCATCATCGTCAATGTATTGTCTTTTAAGATCCGGTAATTGCGGTTATCGGGGATGACGATGGTGAGGTCGAGATTGTGGCGGACCGCGGAGTAAATTGAGTTCGGATAATACAGATAGGAGCCGTCACCGATGTACCCGACAACCGATTTGGGGTCATCTTGGAGTGATTCTGCGACGGCTGCGCCAACGGCGGCTGGGAGCCCGTATCCGAGCCCACCGCCTTTATTCGAGATATACTGCTCTTTGGCGAACGGGAAGCGCGTGAGGAGCGCGAATTTGGACGTCACCCCTTCATCGACGATGTATGCATCTGGCGCGACGTCAACCATGTGGTCGACAACTTCAGCTTTTGACGACCGGGTATCACCGGGTGGTTTTTCATCTTCTCCTATATCTTCCATCGTTGCAGCCAGCGACTCTTTCATCGTTTGGACGTACTCCGTTCGGGCCTGACGTTCAGTGTCATCAAGGCGGTCTGTGACCCGGTCAGCAATGGCTGCCATCACGTCTCCTGGATCCCCGATGATGGCGGCATCAGCTGGATGGTTCTTCCCGACTTCCCAGGCATCACTGGAAATCTGGATTGTGGACGTCTCGTCGCTAATGAGGGGATTTTCATGTCGGAGGAGAGTGGTGTTTGTCGAGCACCCGATTAATGCAAGCGTATCTGTATCCATCATCATCGACGCTAACCCTTCGTCGGCAGCCATAAACGAGATCCAATGGTCGTGTTCCGTGGGATAGTTGACTTCGCTCGCGAGGATTTCTCCGTGAACGCGGGCACCGGCAGCTTCAGCCAGGTCAATCGCCGCATCAACCGCAGTCGTCCCGGCACGCGCCACGTGGTCGCCGAGCACAATCACGGGCTGGTCGGCGGCAACGAAATAATCGGCTGCCGCCTCGATTTGACTGAGGTCCCCCCGGCCGGCGTCCGGGATTGCGCCGAGCCGCTCGGGCGTGTCGTCGGTTTCAGTCATCATTACATCAGCTGGTAACGCAAGAAACACCGGGCCTGTCGGTGGCGTCAACGCGACGCGAAACGCTCGCCGGACGAGCATTGGGAGCGAATTGATATGCGTGACTTCCGTGGAAAACTTACAGAACTGATCGACGAGCTGTTCGAGATCGCCCGTCAACAAGGGTTCTTCATGGCGAAAATCGAGTTCATGGTTGCCAGCGGTCACTACGAGCGGCACCCCGCCATACATGGCGCCGAAGACGTTCCCGAGTCCGTGGGCCAACCCGGGCGTGATATGGAGATTCACCACCCCTACGGGATTGATGGCGGGATTATCGTCTGCATGGTACCGTCGCGTCGACGCATATCCCGCCGCCATCCCGGTGGCAATATCTTCTTGCAGCCCGAGAATATAGTCAATATCGCTCTCCGGGAGTGCCGTCATAATCGGTAACTCAGTCGTCCCGGGGTTCCCAAAGACGTGTTGTACGCCATATTGCTCGAGAGCATCAACAAACAGATCAGCACCCGTATAGGCGTCTGTCATGCCAGAGGCTGGCAGTCCCAACGATATATAGTTCATCCAGCCGGAAAATCCGACATCCACCATCCGGGGGCAGCCACCACCTAAACCCGAGACATCAATCTGTATTCCGTGGTGTGTGTCGAACGTGATGGAGACCGCCCCCGGCTTTCGGGCAGGGCGGTTGTCAGGGTGCTAAGGCGCGAATTGTGTTGGTGATCTGTTCTCGGGTTGCGGCACGAGGGAATGAGACAGCGACCGCATCAATCGCGTCAATCTCGTGATATCGTTCAAGTTGCGCTCGCGCTTGCTCTGGGGTGCCGGCAACGCTGAGTTCATCGAGGAGGGTATCTGGTAGCGCGGCTTTCGCCGCATCTCGGTCGCCGCGTTGCCAGGCATCGTAGATCTCGGTGGCGACCGATTCGTATCCTTGCCGTGCGAGATTATCGCGGTAAAAGGTCCCCATCCCACCGATATAGAAGCAGGCATGTGATCGGACAAGCCGTCTGGCTTCTGCTTCGTCGTCGAGGGCACAGCAGGTCAACGACAAAGTAATGTGTTGCTCGTTGCGGTCACGATCTCCTAAGTCGCTGCCGCGTTCGAAGTCTTCAAGACGGTCCTCAAGTCCGTCACGTGTCAGCATGAGGGCGTGCCAGCCGTCGGCGAACCGGCCGGCCAGTTCGACGGCTTTCGGCCCCATGCCGGCTGTCTCCACGGGTGGGGCGGGCTCTGGTGGATCACAGCGCAGACGGAACCCGGTGAGATCGAAATATTCCCCATCGTAATCGACCGACTCACCAGTGAAGACTTGTTTCACGATCTCGACGGTTTCACGGGTGCGGCGTAACGGGTTCCCGTAGGCTTCGCCGTGCCAATTTTCGATCACGATCGGGCCTGATGGCCCCACGCCGAGCCGGAATCGGCCATCTGTTACTTCCTGCAGAGTGACGGCTGTTTGACCGAGGAGTGCCGGCGACCGTGAATACACGGGGAGGATCGAGGTACCGAGCCCGATCCGGTCGGTGTCGTGGGCTATGCTTGTTAAGGTCGTAATTGCGTCGCGCCCCCAGGTTTCGGGGAGCCAGGCGGTATCATACCCGAGAGATTCACCGAGACGGGCCTGGTCGACGAGTTCGTCGAGACTTGGTTGCGCGGCGACGGGAAGGAAGACATCGCGATCAGTCATGGCTTGTTACAGGCGGTCATCCTCTAGTGGAGGGATGCCTTGGGCCATGATGGTTTCGCCGACGATGTAGGAGGAGGCATCGCTGGCTAAGAATTGGACAATGTCGGCGATTTCTTCGGACAGCCCCATGTCTTTGGTGATGTCTTCACGGTCGACGTCGGCGGGATCGATCCCCATTTGTGATGCGACACCGGGAGTTCCGACGAGGCCAGGGGCGATGCAGTTGACGCGGATGCCGTGGTCGGCGTATTCGGCGGACAGCGAACGCGTCAGGTTGACAACGGCCGCTTTTGCAGCCCCGTAGTGACTCATATATCGGGAGCCAGCGGTTCCGGCAACGGACGCGAAATTAATGATTGACCCTCCGTCGCCTTGCGCCTGCATCCGTTGGCCGACGATCTGGGAACAGTGAAATGTTCCGTGGAGGTTGATATCGATGATTGTCTTCCACCCGTTTTCTGAGATATCGTCGAACCCGGCCATGAATGACGCCCCAGCATTGTTGATTAAGGTATCGACGCTCCCAAATTCGTCGATTGTGTCTTCGACGAGAGCATCGATTGCATCGCGGTCGCGGACGTCACACTCAAGAGCGATGGCGGTCCCGGGTCGGTCATTGTCGTTGATTTCGGCTGCAACCTCGTCGACTTTCTCTTGGGAGCGGGAGGTGACGACGACGTTGGCACCGTCATCGGCGAATCGTTTGGCGGTGACTCGCCCGATGCCCTGGCTTGAACCGGTGATGATGGTGGTGTTCCCAGCGACGCTGAACTGCTCTAGCATTGCTGGTCACGCGCCGGAATGGCGCCGTGTTTGATCCATGTCATTGTGACGAATAGCCGTTCCGCTGCAACCTAAATAAAGGTAAGACTTCACAATCAAACATGAACAATGGTAACAAGAACGCCGGTTCTTTAAAACGAACACTTAACCCTCGGTATCACTTTCTGCCAATGAATGGATATCCGGAACATCCACGGGCAGATTCACCGATTTGAATTCGACGTTGACTGGCCGCCCGGCCACGTCGCCTGCTACCTCATCGACGCCGACGAACCAATCCTGGTCGACGCCGGCATCCCCGATAACGAACCCGAGTTTCACACCGCCCTCAAGGAACACGGCTTTACCGCCACCGATATCCAACACGTCCTCATCACCCATCCGCACTTCGATCACATCGGTCTCCTCCCCACTGTCCGCGCCGCCGCCGACCCCACGATTTACGCACCAGCATCTGCCAAAGACCGCCTCACACGGAACCCCGACGCCGTCGCCGCTCGCGTCAGACACAACTGCAAAACAACAGGATTCACCGAACAGCAACAAGACGAAGCCGTCGACAAGGCCGTCGAATCTCTTGACCGAGACGCCACATTGTTAGCGCCTGAAACAATCGACACATGGATCACACCCAAGACCCCCACCGACGTCGGCCAGCTCACAATCCACCCCATCCATGCACCCGGCCACCAAGCCGACCACCTCTGTTATCAATGCCACATCAACGACGACACCGTGTTGCTCTCTGGCGACATGGGCATCAAGCCCTTCAGACCGGTCGTCATGCACGACGGCCTCGATGACGGGCACCGAGAAGCATTCGACGCCTTCTATACCGCACTCGACCGCCTGGACGCACTCACCGTCGACCGCGTCTATCCAGGCCACGGCCCGATTCATACCGCCCTCAGTGACATCATCCAGCGCGATCGCGACAATCTCGATCACCGGCTCTCCACAGTCACTTCCATCGTTGCCAACGAGGCCGACACCGTCCCAGAAGTCGCGGCCGCACTCGCCGGGGATCGCTCCATCCGATACCTGATTCCCGAAGCAATGAGCGCACTCACACATCTCGACGCTCACGACGCAATCGAAAGCAACCTTAGTGACGGCGTTCGACATTACACCGCATGACCGATGCGGCAGACCACGATACCACCGGCGACCCCACCGCCAGCAACCCCACGTATGAGACAGTTTTCTGGGATATCGGCGGCGTTATCATCGAACTCAAATCCGTCCGGGAAGGCTATGCCGCATTCATCGCCGAACTCGCCGCAGACCACGATCTGGATCCGGACGCGGCCCTTGAGACCTGGAAATCAGTCCTCGGCGACCACTTCGCAAATCGCGATGGCACCGAATACCGGCCAGCTCACCACGGCTATACCAAAGCCACTGCCGCCTTGTTTGAGGACGACCCTCCGCCGGATTGGGAAGCGACTTTCAACCGCGCCACCAGTGCGACGCTCCGAGCCACCGATGGCGCCCCCGAAACGATCCAGACACTCGCAGCAGCCGACATCCAACAAGCAATCGTCTCAGATATTGACACCCGAGAGGCGGAAAATATGCTCGACACATTTGACATCCGCCACTGCTTCGATCACATCACGACGTCAGAAGCAGTGGGATACACCAAACCCGATGCACGCATGTTCCGCGACGCATTAACAGCCACGAACGCCACGCCCGCTGACACCCTCATGGTCGGGGATCGACATACCCACGATATCGAAGGTGCCGCCGCGCTCGGTATTGCGACAGCTGGCTACGGAGAAAACGCGTGGGGGCCCGAGACAGATCATGAAATCGAGGACCTCCGGGAACTCCCGGCGATCATCGGACTCACCGCCTGACACCCATCCACCTCCCGTCCCACGCTTCTAAATAAACCTCGTATCACCGTCCAAATCCTTTTAGCTGCACCCAGAGATACGCTGGATGCAATGGACTTTGGACTTGACGATAAGACTGCACTCGTGACGGGCGGTGCCGGACGCATTGGAAGCGAGGATTGCCGGGTTCTCGCCGACGAAGGCGCCGAGGTTGTAATTCTTGATATCGCTCTCGAAAAAGCTGAGAATGTCGCCACCGAAGTTGAAAACGAATACGGTGGCACAGCCCACGCCGTCGAATGCGATCTTACCGACCGTGACGACGTCGCCGATACCGTGGCAGCGATTGAGGAAGAGACCGGCGGGATAGATATCCTCGTGAACAACGCCGGGATGGTCGATGCCAGAGATAAAGTCGAAGATTTCGACGACGACATCTGGGATCGAGACATTGCCGTCAACATCACAGGGGCCTACAACATTACACGAGCCGTTTATCCAAACATGAAGGACCGCGAGTGGGGTCGAATTATCAATATGTCCTCGATGGCCGGCTGGCAAGGCGGGTTCGGTCAACTCTCATACTCCACAACAAAGGCAGCCTTCATCGGCTTCGGGAAAACACTCGCGCTCGAAGGCGCCCAACATGGCGTCACATCAAACGTCATCGCACCGAGTATCGTCGTCGGGCAACTCGCTGACCTGCCGATTGACCAACTCGAACAGATCGACGAACATTTCGCCCGCATCGCTAAAGCCACACCAATGCGGAAACTCGGGACTGAAGCCGACGTCGCTAACCTCGTCGGCTACCTTTCATCCGAACAAGCCAACTACATCACCGGCCAAGTCATCGGCGTCACCGGCGGCATCGACCTCTTCTCCTTCTAACCCCTTTTACCACAAGACCATCCTGCTTTCTGCAACCGGTTCCCTTACGGACCCTGATTCGAGAAAAGACACCCCAGACTGTAGCAGCGAGAGAGTGGCAACGTAGATCGGAGCCACGCTGACAGCTGTAGCGCGAGGAGACGTCGTCGGTATTGCCCGGACGTCTCGCCGGCGATTGCTGGAGGGAAAACCGCCAAATCCCCTCCCATCGAGACGGATGATATGAGTATCTTAGATCGATTTCGGCTAGATGAGAAAGTGGTCTTGATTACCGGGGCAGCGTCAGGCATCGGGCGAGGGTACGCTGAAGCGTGTGCTGATGTGGGCGCGTCGCTTGCTCTCGCCGACATTGACGTCGACGGCATCACCGAGGTTGCACGCGAACTTGACGCCCCGACCCTCACACTCGAGGTCGATGTCTCCGATCCAGACGACGTTGCAACCATGATCGACGAAACCACAGCCGAATTCGGCGGGCTTGATGTGGTGTTTGCGAACGCGGGCATTGGTCGATTGAGCCTTCCCATCGATCAGTATCCGATTGAGGAATGGGACGAGGTATTGTCGGTGAACCTCGATGGCGTTTTTTACACCATTCGTGAAGCGGCCGCCGTTATGGACACCGGTGGAAGTATCGTGACAACAGCATCAGTTCTCGGCCGTATCGCGTCAGACTGGCCGGGAGTCGCGGCCTATGTCGCCGCAAAAGGCGGCGTAGTCCAACTCACCAAACAAGCCGCGGCCGACCTCGGCAACCGCGGTATCCGCGTCAATGCGATCGCCCCGGGGTGGACACATACCAACATCGGTGGCGGTGCGTTCCGCAAAGACTCTGGACTCGATGAAATGCACGCCCAAATGGCCGAGGAAACATTACTCGATCGCCTCGGCGAGCCAGAAGATTTGCAGGGAATCGCTGTCTTTCTCGCCAGCGATGCAGCCGCCTACTGTACCGGCAGCGTCTACACCGTCGACGGCGGGTGGACAACCACCTAGCCCCACCAATCCAGAAGCACAGGAACAAGAGATGACTCGATGTCTGGACGGGGAGGCACCCGTTTATTATTGGGTTAGGTGGGCTCCGAGCACGCCACCGAGGACGCCGAATACGACCACGTAGACTGCCGCCACGATTACGGCCCCAATCAGGACGCCTGATGCCGCAGGGAGGACCGGCATGGCAATCGGGAGGAAGCTCACGAAGACGCCAAGGACCACGAGTGCGATGAGCGTGGTGGTCCCCGCGATGGCGCCGACACGGGCGCCGTCGCGGTGGCTGCCACCGTTCAGGTAGCCGCCGACGGCGCCACCGATAACTGTTGAAAACGGGAGTCCCGAGAGGAGTATCCCGGTGAGACCCCCGATGAGTCCATACAGGAATACATTGGATTCGCGTGACGGCGGGCTGCGTTGATTTTCAACCTCGCGATACGCTGCCGTGGTTTGTGTGGAGTCGGTCATGACTGGCTTCACATAAAGCACAGGGTGGGGCACGGCAATGGATTGCTCCCAACATACTGGAAGGGTTTAATACATCGGTGATCGTTGACTGCCCGACTCACGTGGTCGAGAAGCTGTCCCGGAGGCTTGGCATATGGCCGTGCGTCGCGGAGCTGGTATTGTGACATCCTCCGCGCAGTAAACGGCGCGGCTTCCCTGCATGGGAATACCGGCTAACTACCGGCAGAGGGTTCCGACCCGACCTCTCCGAGCGTCATCTGCCGTGGTTGGCTCTGCTCGGTG